>JAEUJP010000351.1 GCA_016793725.1 Myxococcaceae bacterium
GTGGCACCCGGCGCAGCCGGCGCCGTCGAAGACGCGCTCGCCCGCTCGCGCGTCGTCGCTCGCGGCGGCGGTGAGCCTGCCGAGCGCGTCGACGCGTGCGTTCGGCAACAGCTCGAAGCGGGCGACATAGGCATCGAGCGCGGCGAGCCACGCGGCCGGCACGTCTCGCTGCTGAAACTCGTGGCGCACGACGAGCGCGTTGGCCTGTGAGAGCTCGGCGACGGCGCCGTCGCGGCGGTAGGGGGCGCTCTGGGCGCAGCCGCGCAGGCTCGAGATGTTGCGCGGAGCGAACACGCCGTCGTCGGCCTCGACGTAGAAGTAGGCCGAGAGCAGGTCGACGTTGCCCTTTCGGTCGCTGGAGGCCTCGACGAACAGCGTGTTGTGCGCGGCGCCGCCGGGGTGACAGGTGGCGCACGAGAGCCCGAACCACGACGAGCGGGGCCCGAGCAGCGCGGGCGCGTGAAAGAGCACGTCGCCGAGCAGGGTCTCGGCATCCATCTCGGTGCGGTCGTAGCGACCCAGGCCCGCGATGCGGTACGGCGGCACGTCGCGCACCGGCTGGAAGTTCAGCTCGAAGACTGCGCGTGAGGCGGGCCCGTGAATCGAGCGGGGCTCCCAAGGCTTCTTCGAGACGTCACGTGCTTCTGTTCGCGCCCCGATGGCCGGTTCGCTGACGGCTTCTGTTCGCGCCCGAGGAGCCTGCGCGAGCAGGAAGCCCACGAGCCCGAGCGCGGCCGCGCCGGTCACTTCTTGTTCCGCTTCTTCTCGCAGTTGTCACGGCACGACTTCTCGACTTCGTCGACGATCGCGCGACCGCGGCCATCACACCGGCCACCCGGCATCTGGGCCTTGCAGCTCTTTTCCATCTTGGCGACGACGGCGTCGCAGTTCGCCATGCACTTCTCGACCCTGCCCGGCTTCGGCGCCGCGAGCACGGCCGAAGCGAACAGCAGCTCAGCGGCGATGAAGAAGGTGAGCGTAGACCGAGACATGTTTCTCCTTATCGTCCCTCGTGAGCGTCAGTGACAAGTCTTCGCCGGGCCGCTTGCCGTTCAGCACCACGGTGTTGGCCTGGGCGCCCTCGAGGGCGGTCACCTTCCACCCCAGCTTCTCGAGGTTGGTGAGATAGAACGTGCGCGCCTGGTCGAGCGACATGAGGCCGGCGTTCGCGAAGTAGGTCTTGCGCTGCATGCCCTCGTCGTCGAAGTCGAACGAGATCTCGCGCGACACGTTCGCGGGCGCGGGCAGATGATCGGGGCGCCGGGCCTTGTTGTCTGCGGCGGCGCGCAAGAACGCCTCGGGGTCGCTGTTCGAGAGAAAGACGTAGGTCTGGCTGCCGCTGCGCATCAGCGCGACGGTGTGCATGTGTTTGTCGGAGCCGTAGAAGCCGATGTACGCGGCGCCGTCGCCCCAGTGCTGCGACACCGTGCCCCGCCTGGCCTTGTCGAGCTCGGCGACGTACCAGTTGAAGACGTCTTCGAGCTTGTCTTCGGTCATGAAGAAGCCGGCCTTCATCGGCACGCCCTGCACGGCCGACGTCTCGGCGAGGTCGGTGACGACCGCCTTCGGGTACTCGGGCAGAAACTTCACCGCCTCAGGGTCGACGTAGGTCACCTTGCCCGCGAGCTCGTAGGTCTTGGGGCGAGCGACGTTCTTCTCGGCGCGCACCTGCTTCGCCTCGAGTCGCGCTTGAGCCCGCTCGGCCTCGCGGGCCTTCACCGTCGACAGCACGACGCCCCCGCCGATGCCGAGCAGCGACGAGAACAAGATGACCCGGCTGGCGCGGAGCTTCACGGCTCGTTCACGTCGGCGCGCTAGTCGTTGGGCGCGTTGCTGTTGCCCATGTACTTGTCGGCCAGCGCTTCGCCGGTCGGTGACGCGTAGAACCCTTCGTTGAAGTCGTCGGAGTTGTCAGGGTCGAACGCCACGTTGGCGTCGCTCGGGTCGTCACCCATGGTGTCGGTGAGCAGGCCCATGTTGATGACGTCGTTGTTCAAGATGTTGGTCAAGAAGTCCATGCTGCCGATCGCCGCGGTCGCCACGTACGTCTGGTAGATGTCGTTCGTGCGGTCTTTGAGCGTGCCGTTGCCGCCCGAGTCGATGCGCTCGGCCTTGCCGAGCGACCAGGTGTCGACGACGAGGCCGGCGCTCTGCTCTTCGAGCAAGATGTGTGAGGCGGTCGCGAGGCCGTAGTTGCCGTGAACGTCGCCCGAGCGCTTCTCGGCGTCGGTCACGTCTTCGGTGGTGAACTCGGTGAACAGCTTCTGCGGCAAGAAGTAGTTGATGACGCCGAGGCGCGCCGAGCAACGCACCATGCCGCCGTTCGTGTACGCGTCGTGCGCGCTGCTGGCGGTCAACAGGCCGTCGAGCTTGTACGCGCCCGGGTTGACGTCGCAGGTGACCTGCTTGCCGCCCTCGGTCATCCAGCACTGGTGGGCGGCGTGGGCGGCGTGGTGCACCGACTCGCTGCAGTCGTACCCCTTGTCGTACGAGTTGTAGTCGCTGACGTGGTCGCACCAGCCGAGCCGAATCGCCGAGCGCGTGCCCGAGCCGGCCTTGCCCTCTTCGAAGTTGACGCGGGCGTATTCCCACGGCGCCATCGCGACGGCCTCGATCATGTCGAGCTTCGCGCGCAGCGCGTCGTCGAGAAAAAAGATGTACATGAAGGTCGGCACGATCACGAGCATCGAGACCGCAAGCTCGACGACCGCCTGACCTCGGCCGTGCCTGCGCAGCCTGTTCAATCGACGGGGGTTCAATCGGCCTTCCCTTCAGCGACGGCCTGGGTCGCGGTGGCGTCTTCGACCATGTTGCCCGATCTGGTGATGGCGTTCTGCATCGACTGCTTGTCGAACGGGTGGAGCTTCGAGTTCCAGAACGGGTCGAAGTAGTTCGGCGGGCGGGGCCACTTGCCGGGGCAGTGGAAGTAGACGACCGCGCGGCTCACCGCGCCACCTTCGCGGTTCGGCTTGAGGTCGAGCACGCCGTTCTGATTCTGAGACGGGGCGCCGGCCTCGATCGAGAGCTTGCCGTCGTCGCCGAGCAGCCAGGGGCGGCTCATGTCCTTCTTCGTGCGCTCAGACAAGTCTTGCCGGTAGAGCGCGAGCACGTCGGTCGACCACGTCTCGACCTCGCCCTTCTTGAAGCGGCGGTTGATGAAACACTCTTTGTCTTGCACACACTTCGGTATGCCCTTGAACTTGTCGTGATCGGGGTCGTGCGCCCCCGAGGGCGAGTGGTCGCCGCCGCCCTCGTCAGACACGATCTCGGAGCCCGCCCAGCCACCGACGCCCGGCAGATCTTCGCGGCTGCCGATGAAGCCCGCGAACGGCACGTCACCGCACGCGAGCTCGCCCTTGTCACCCTGCTCCGGCGAGCAGCTGTCGTCGGCGATGGCGTGATCGCCGCCGTAGAACGCGGGTATGCCGTAGGTGAGGTCTGACCACGCGTCGCCGATGATGGGCAGGTAGTCGAGGCCCATCTGGCCGATGTGGTGGCTGAACGTGGGGCGGCTCGCGTTGATGATGCCGGTGTAGATCTCGGCGCGCTCGTCTTCGCTCTTCACGGCGTCGCAGCTGTCCCACTGTGAGCCTTCGGTGGTGCACGAGATCGCCTGTGCGTTCAGGGCCCCAAGGCTCGGCGCGAGATCAGAGGCGTTGCGCGCCGTCGTCTTCAGGCCGCTCGACTCGTTGAAGCCCGTTCTGACGCGGTTCATGGCGCTCATCAGCACCATGTCTTGCTCGCGGTGAATGTTGCCGACCGCGTCCCACAGGGCCTCGACGGCGTCGTTGAACGGGTCTTCCCAATCGCTCAGGGTGTCGTCGGCGTCGCTCGCGTCGTTGGCGAACTCGACGGCCTGCATGATGGGCGAGTGAATGTGGTTGCAGCACGAGCTGCCCCACGTCGCGATGCACACGGCGAGCTCGGCGAGCGCCTCGACGCCCATCGCGACGGCCGCGCCGCGCAGCAGCTGCGGGGCCATGTTGGCGATCGCATAGAAGCCGTGCAGCGAGGCGATGGTGACGAACGCAGCGGCGCTCGCCCGGTTCGAGTACGCGAGGTAGTTGAACGCGCGGGCCTCGACGGTCGCCATCGAGAACGCCTGGGCGTCGCTGTAGTTCTGCAGCCGAATCTTCTCGTGCACCACGTTCGTGAGGTTGAACGAGATGAGCATCATCACGGCCATGAACAGCAGCGAGACGCAGGCGAGCGGCAGCACCTGGCCGCGGCGCGCTCTCGACATCGAACGCCGTTCTTTCGCGAGGCGCATCATTCGGGCTCCACCTCGTCGTCTTGTTCGATGTCGTTCACGACGCCGCCGCTGCCGCCGCTGCCGCCCTCACCGAGCTTGGGGAAGCGCAAGACGCAGTCGTTGCGCGCGGGGAGCTCGTGCCCCGACGCGTTGGGGAAGAGGCTCGACTGCATGCGCATGATGAAATTGGCGCGAATGGGGAAGACGTACATGCCGCCGCTCGCGAGGTTGTCGTACTTCTGGGCCATCTGCCGCTGCTGCTCGACCTGCGGGTCTTGTTTGCCGAGACGAAACGTCCACATCAGGTCGGCGCGGTCTTGCCCCATGAAGATGCGGTAGAGCATCGCATCAGCGAAGGGGATCACCATTCGATAGTTGTAGGTGAGCTGAATCGAGAGGCGGCCGCGGTCGAAGTCTTTCCACCCCTGCGAGCCGGGCTGCTGATCGTTGCGCATCTCGCTGCTCGAGACCGCGCCCTCGGAGTCGAAGTCGTGCTCGTCGCCCCCGCCGAGCAGCTCGCCGTTCGGGCTGCACACCATGATCTCGACGTAGTGGGTCTGCCCGTCTTCGGGCATCGTGTTGTCTTTGACGTCGTTGAAGGCGCTGAGAAAGTCGTCGGCGCTGCGCGTGCGGTGCACCACGTGCGCGCGGTTCGTATAGGCGCGGTCGCCCTGGTGCCCACCCGCGATGGTCGGCAGCAGCACCGCGAGGGCGGCCATCTCCATGCGCTTCATGTCGACCGACGTCAGCGCACCCACGCGCACCGCCTTGTAGGCGGCGTACTTCGTGAGCAGCCGGGCCTGGTGCATGAGCGCGAGCTGCAGGCTGCCCATCAGCACGAACATGAACAGGGGTATGACGAGCGCCGACTCGACCGCGGCCTGACCGCCATCGCTGACCTTGCGCCTTCGCACCGGGTCAGTGACTACGCAGGGTTGGGTCGAGAGAGCCATCGGCTAAGTGGACGAATTGTCGGGGCTACGGGGCAGACAAGAGGGACACCCCATTATCGCCCGGAAGGGGGCTTCGGGTCCTGTCTCCGGCACACTGACCGATGGGCGTGTTCGGCGAGGCTACAGACCGCCGACCTCTTCGATGAGCTCGCGGGCCAGCGAGTGGCAGCGGTGCTCGCGGGTCGGGAAGTAGCGGAGCATGTCTTCGGCGATCTGGCGGCCGCGCTTGCGGTCGGCCTTCTTCTGCGACATCGCCTGCTGGTAGGCGAGCAGCATCATGCTGCAGCGCTTGTCGAGCAGCACGGCCATCTCGCGCTGCTGCTGGCGGGCGACGATGTAGAGCTCGTCGGGGCGCTGGGTCATGGACTCCATCTTGAGCCAGGCGTCGCGGTAACCCTTCCACGCCTTGAAGAGGCTGTCGGGGCCGATGTCGCGTTCGTCGTAGAACTTCTCGGAGCGGCGGAAGTCTTCTTTCACCTCGGTGATGAGCTCTTCCTGGCTCATGTCGGGTATGGCGATGAGCTCGATCCACAGGTTCCAGACGCGCCAGGGGTCTTCACCGGGCGGGTTGCGGGTATTGTCGAACGTGAGGTTGTTGAGCTCGTTCTTCTTCACCTGCTGCGCGGGGATCACGACCTCGAGCTCGCGGTTCGCCGTGTCGAGCGTGTCGGGCGGCACGAAGCCCAGGTCGAAGCCGTTCACCGTCACGGCGACCTCGTCTTTCGAGATGTCTTTCGCCATGTAGTGCACGACGCCGACGATGCGGGTCGGTGAGGCCGCCGTGAACTGGAAGATCTTCATGTCGGGCCGCTCGAACGTCACGCCCTCACCCAGCCCGAAGCTCGCCTGAATCGTCTGGCCGCCACCCGAGATCTCGTTCGGCTCGGGGCCCACGCTCTTCTTCGTCGCCGGCCACGCCGCGATCACCACCAGCGCGACGAGGCCCAGCGCGAACACCCCGCTGATGCCGCCGATGACGATCTTCGCCGGTGTCTTCAGCTCGCCCCACATGTACGCGAGCCGCCCGCCGACCGTCTTCTGCGCCTGCCGGCGCATGCGCAGCTTGTCGGCCGCGGTGAGCTCGTCGGCGTCGCCGTCGTCGTTCGCCTGGCCGCCGCCGCGGCGCACCAGCGCCGGCGGCACCTGCATCTCGGCCGTGTGGCTGTCGGCGGGCGCCATCGCCTCTTCGGCCGGCTTCTTCGCCAGCGCGCGGCTCGGCAACATCGTCTCGTCGTTCGCGACGCTCGCCTTCGCGTTCTTCGGCAGCATCGTCTCGTCGTTCGCGACGGCCGCGCGCGCGTTCTTCGGCAACATCGTCTCGTCGTTCGAGATCGAAGGCCTTCGCGGCGTCGTGCGCCGCTCGCGCTCGGGGTCGACGTCTTTCGGCTTCAGCGGCGGCCGCAGGTCGGTCGCGTTGGGGTCGAAGGCCGGGGTCTCGGCCGTGCCGAGCGCGGGGTTCTCACCGGTGCGCTCGCCCGTCTCGTCGAAGCTCGGCGCGGGCTTGAGCATCGTCTGATCGGCGAAGTTGCCGTCGCCGCTCGGCGGCCGCATCATCGTCTCGTCGGCGAGCGTGAACGTGAACTCGACGTCGCCGATGGTGATGGTGTCGCCGTGTTTGATCTCGCGCGCGGCGTTGATGAGGGCGTCGTTCACCTTCGTGCCGTTCGCGCTCTTCAGATCTTCGACGAAGTAGCGCTTGCCCTTCGCGAACACGCGGGCGTGGGCGCGCGAGGCTCCCGAGTCTTTGACGACGATGTCGTTGTCGGCGGTGCGGCCGAGGCGGGCTTCGGTGGTGTCGAAGGGGAACTCGGCTCCGGTTCCGGCCCCTTTGCTGACTTTGAGCGTGAACGGCACGGGCACACGCATTTCCTCTCAAAGCCGCGTGCTAAGCAAGAACCCCATGCGTGCGACGCTCGGTGGTCTGTCGTGTCAGGTCTTCGCCGAGAGTGAGGCCGGCAGACCTCGCGGCGCGGTGGTGCTGTGTCACGGGTTCGGTGCGCCGGGCGACGACCTGGTCGGGCTCTACGGTGAGCTGGTGCACATGAAGCCCGAGCTGGCGAAGCTGCGCTTCATCTTCCCCGAGGCGCCGCTGTCGCTGGGGCCGGGCTCCCGCGCGTGGTGGATGATCGACATGATGTCGATTCAGCTGATGCAGCAGGGCGACCTGAACGCGCTGCGCGAGTTTCGCAAGAACGAGCCCGAGGGCATGTCGAAGGCGCGCGCCATGCTGCGCAAGCTCGTCGACGACGTCTGCGCGCAGACGAAGCTGCCCATCTCGAAGGTGGTGCTCGGCGGCTTCAGCCAGGGCGCCATGCTCGCGACCGACGTCACCCTGCGCCTCGAAGAAGCCCCGAGGGCGCTCGCCATCTTGAGCGGCACGCTGCTGATGGAAGACGTGTGGCGGCAGAAAGCGAAGGCGCGGGCAGGCCTGCGCGTGCTCCAGTCGCACGGCACCGAGGACCCGATCCTCGGGTTCCGCTCCGCAGAGTGGCTCCGCGATTTACTTCTCGAGGCCGGCTTGAAGGTCGATTTCCTCCCGTTTCGCGGGGGCCACGCCATACCCCTGAATGTGCTCGAGAAATTATCTGCGCTCCTCGACGACACTTCGAAGGGGTAGCTCACGAAAATGCCTACATGATGCGACCTCTTCTCACCCTGCTCGCCCTGACGTGCACGGTGGGCTGCGTGGGGGAAGCCGAATACCAGCCGGGCAGCGCCCCGCGAGAGCCCGAGCCGACCGACCCGAGCCAGCCGGTGCAGGTGGGCACGTTCGAAGGGCTGTCTGAAGGGTTGCCGGCGGGCCACCTGGGCGGCACGGCGCAGTTCGACGGCGCGCTGTACGCCGTAGCGAGCGAAGGGCTGTACCGGCTGCCGAGCGGCAGCAAGCAGTGGCAGGCGGTGGCGCTGGGCGCGAAGGCGACGTCGGTGACGCGCATCGACACGGCGCTGTGGGTCACGGCGTCAGACGGGGCGCGGCTCTACAAGCAGGCGCTGGGTGACGATGACTTTTCGCCGGTGACGACGGCCCCGGCGGCGGCGGCGTTCGCGCTGCTGAAGAAGGGGTCGCAGCTCCTGCTGGCGACGCAGACGGGCCTGATGGCGTCGAGCGATCGCGGCGCGACGTGGGTGTCGAAGACGGTGGCGGCGCCGTTCGACGGCCCGGTGGTGCTGGTGGCCTCGCCGGCGGCGACGCGGGTGTTCGCGCTCGCGGGGTCGGTGCTGTGGCACTCCGACGACACGGGCGCGACGTGGTCTTCAGGGCTGGTGGGCGGCGAGGTGACGGCGATCAGCGCAGAGGCCGAGTTCGCGCTGGTGCAGACCTCGAACGGCGCGCTGCGCAGCGACAACTACGGCAACACGTTTCGCCCGCTCGATCTCGGCGCGAAGGCGCAGTCGTTCGCAGCGAGCGGCAGCCGGGCGTTCGCGGGCACGATGACGGGCATGCGCGTCAGCGACGACAGCGGCCTGACCTGGCGCGACGCGAGCAACGGGCTGCCGGCGGGCACGCCGGTGATGCAGCTGTTCCTCGCGGGCGGCTCGCTGGTCGCGTCGACGGGGCAGGCGGTCTACGTCGCGACGGTGAAGTAGCAGCAGGCTTCGGCCTGCAGGCGCCAGCCGACAGGTCAGTCGTCACATGACAGCGGGGCCGCTGCGTTCGCAGCCGCCAGAATCGACTCAGACGGGTCGCGGCACCGGGGTTGAAGTGACGCTCGGGCATGAGCGTGACCCCTGCGAAGAGCGCCCCCGTAGCGAAGACCACCGCCCCGAAGTCGACGGAGCCGACCACGAAGCCGGCGTCGAAGGCCGAGGTGCCCAAGCCCGCCGACCGGTTTACGGACTCGAAGGTGAAGGGCACGAAGGCGCCCGAGAAGGCGCCGGCGGCCG
>JAEUJP010000358.1 GCA_016793725.1 Myxococcaceae bacterium
GACAACTGCTCGACGCGGCCGCGCGACATCATCGACCAGGCGCTGGGCGGCGCGCTGAAGCGGGCGACGTCGG
Source organism: Myxococcaceae bacterium (assembly GCA_016793725.1). Lineage (GTDB taxonomy): Bacteria > Myxococcota > Myxococcia > Myxococcales > Myxococcaceae > Xiheicaenimonas > Xiheicaenimonas phototrophica. The sequence goes on from JAEUJP010000358.1 coordinate 74, forward strand.
TGAAGTCGCGCATGAGCCTTCGCGAGCTGACGCGGCGGTACTCCGAGGTCTTCCCTCCAATGTCGCTCGTGCTCGACTACCTGCAGAACGACGAGCTGGATCGGCCGATCACACAACAGGAAGAAGCGTTTTTGCCCGACGAGCTCGAGCGGCAGCTCGACCTCTTGTCACTGCCGAGCGGCCCGGCGGTGAAGCAGAAGGTCTTCTATTACAAGGCGCAGCACCGCAAGCCGGTGCCCGAGCAGCCCCCGTACTGGAACGTGTGGCTCGCCCTCATCTCGCTCGCGTCGGGCGCGTTCGTGTTCGGGTGCAGCCGGCGCCTCGACAAGCGGGCCGCGCGCCTCGCGCTCGGCCTGTTCCTCACGTTCGAGGGGCTCGTGTGGGGCTCGCTGGGCGTGTTCCTGTTCATCGTCGGCATCTGGACGAATCATCAGGTCGCGCACCGCAACGAGAACCTGTTTCTCATCAACCCCATCACGTTCGCCCTGCTGTTCGTCGGGCCGATGTTGATGAAGGGGAGCAAGCGGGCCGCGCCGGCCTTGAAGTGGGTCAGCGCGGCGCTCGCGGCGACGGCGCTGCTCGGCGTCGCGGTGAAGGTTCTGCCGATGTTCGATCAGCAGAACTGGAACCTGATCTGCCTGGTGCTGCCGCTGTCGGTGCTGACAGCGGCAGCCTTCTGGAAGGCGAAGCCCGCACCCACCTCGACTACTTGAGGTTGGCGGCCGCGAAGTCCCAGTTCACGAGGTTCGCGAGCCAGGTCTCGACGAACTTCGCGCGCAGGTTGCGGTAGTCGATGTAGTACGCGTGCTCCCAGACGTCGCAGGTGACGAGGCAGGTGGCGCCCTTCGTCATCGGCGTCTCGGCGTTGCCGGTGGTGACGATCTTGAGCTTGCCGCCCTCGTTGACGAGCCAGGCCCAGCCCGAGCCGAACTGGCCGACGGCCGCGGTCTGAAACTGGGTGCGGAAGTCGCTGTACGAGCCGAAGTCGCGCTTGATGGCGTCGAGCACGGCGCCGGTCGGCTCGCCGCCGCCCTTGGGCTTCATCGACTTCCAGTAGAAGTCGTGGTTCCACACCTGGGCAGCGTTGTTGAAGACGCCGCCGGTCGCGCCCTTCACGATCTCTTCGAGCGACTTCTCGGCCTCGGGCTTGCCCTGAAGCAGGTTCTTCAGGTTGTTCATGTACGTCTGGTGATGCTTCTCGTAGTGAAACGAGATGGTCTCGGCGCTCATGTGAGGGGCCAGCGCGTCTTTTGCGTACGGCAGCGGGTCGAGCTCGAATTTCATTTTGGAAATCTCCTTGTGGGCGTCAGGTGCGGCGTTTCTTAACGGTCTTGAAAGCATTCGTCATGCGGTTTAGGGAGTTCGAAGCCATGGCCATCGACACCAACGAGACCATCACCGACCTCGCGGGGCGCCTCACGAGCCTCCGGGGGAGTCTTTGACGTCGAGCGCAAGAAGAGCCGCATCGCGCTGATCGAACGAGACTCCGGCCAGCCCAACTTCTGGGACGACAACACGAAGGCGCAGGGGCTGTTGAAAGAGAAGACGGCGCTCGAAGCCACGGTCGCCGCTTTCGAGAAGGCGCAGCGCGGCCTCGACGACGCGAAGACGCTGCTCGAGCTCGCGGCCGAGGCGAACGACGAGGCGTCGCGCGCAGAGGCGATCGGCTCGCTGGCGCAGGTCGAGGCCGACGTGAAGACGCTCGAGCTGAAGAAGATGCTCAGTGGTCAGAACGATCGGGCGAACTGCTTCATGGACATCAACGCAGGCGCCGGCGGCACGGAGTCGATGGACTGGGCGGCCATGTTGATGCGCATGTACACGCGCTTCTGTCAGCGCCGCGGGTGGAAGGTCGAGATCAGCGACGAGGTGCCGGGCGAAGAGGCGGGCTTCAAGAACGTCTCGCTGCGCATCGAGGGTGAGTACGCGTACGGCCACCTGAAGGCCGAGATCGGCGTGCACCGCCTGGTGCGCATCTCGCCGTTCGACGCGAACGCGCGCCGGCAGACGAGCTTCACGGCCGTCGACGTGTACCCCGAGATCGACGACGACGTGAAGATCGAGATCCCCGAGACCGACTACGAGCTGAAGTTCATTCGGGGCGGCGGCGCGGGTGGCCAGAAGGTGAACAAGACGTCTTCGACGGCGCAGCTGCGGCACCTGCCGACGGGCATCATCATCACCTGCCAGACCGAGCGGTCGCAGTCGGCGAACAAAGACATGGCGTTCAAGATTCTGCGCGGGCGCCTGTTCGACCTCGAGATGAAGAAGCGCGCCGAGCAGCGCGACGCGGCCGAGGCGCAGAAGATGGACATCGCGTTCGGCTCGCAGATTCGCTCGTACGTGATGCAGCCGTACCGCATGGTGAAAGACCTGCGCACCGGCGTCGAGACGGGCAACGTCGACAAGGTGATGGACGGTGACCTGGAAGAGTTCATCACCGCGCAGCTGATGGGCGTGAAGAACCCGGCGAGATCGTTGCCCGAGTAGCACGGCCGCGATTGCGGTTGAGGCTCGGTCGCAGCCGTCGCTGCATCGACATGTGACGTTGCGCCCGTCGGCGTGCATCGGGCTCGGCTGGCCGTGGGCGAATGAACACGGCACACTGCTTGAACGTCACGCCCTCGTGTTCCCACTCCTTCTCATGAGCCTCATGGCAGCCGACCGGGTCGCGACCGCGCGCACCGAGCGCACCGAAGACGTGAAGGCCCTCTGGTCGGCCGCGGGGCTGAAGGCCGCGCCGGCCGAGCTGTACCTGCGGGCGTTCAAAAAAGAGCGGCAGCTCGAGGTGTGGGCGGGCGCGAAGGGGCAGGCGATGGTGCTGCTCAAGACGTACCCGTTCTGCGCGGCGAGCGGCGAGCTGGGCCCGAAGCGAAGAGAGGGCGACCTGCAGGTGCCCGAGGGCTTCTACGAGGTGAGCCAGTTCAACCCGACGAGCACGTGGCACCTGAGCATCAAGGTGAGCTACCCGAACGCGTCAGACCGGGTGCTGTCTGACCGAGACAGGCCGGGTGGCCTCATCTACCTGCACGGCGGCTGCGCCTCGATCGGCTGCATCGCCATCGGCGACCGCGAGATCGAAGAGGTGTACCTGCTCGCGACCGACGCGCGCGTGCGGCCGATTCACTTCGACATCTTCCCCAGCCGCGCCTGCGACGAGAGCGACTTCTCGAAGATGCTCGCGCCCGGCCTCAGTGCTTTCGAGAAGACGAAGCGCCCGCCGCGCGTGAAGGTCGACGCGAAGACGGGCGCGTACCAGGTGAGCGAGAAGTGAGCTCGAGGTCGAGCAGCAGCTGGGCCATGGTGCGCGCCTCGTTCGGGGCGGTCGGGTCTCTGTCCATCGACGCCGACACGATGGCCGCGTCGTAGAGCAGGCCGAGGCGGCGGCCCAGCTTCGCCGGGTCGCGAGCCCCGGCGTCTCTCGCGAGGCCGACGAACAGCTCGCGCACCCAGGTGCGCGCCCTCGCGCTGGCCTCACGCACGACGCCGTCGCGCGGCTCTTCGGCGCTCGCGTTCACGAACGCGCACCCACGAAAGCCGGGCTCGGCCGCGATCTCGGCGAGCAGCCCGTAGACCGAGAGAATCTTCTCTCGCGGGTCGGCGTGCTGGGCGATGCGCGCCAGAATGCGTTCGCGGCGGCGGTGCCCACGGCCCTCGAGGTACGCCCGCACCAGCTCTTCTTTGCTGCCGAACGTGCTGTAGAGCGACGCCTTCGCGACGCCGGCCCGGTCGATGACGCGGTCGATGCCGACCGAGTGCACGCCGTGGGCGTAGAAGAGCTCGTTCGCGGCGGCGAGCAGGCGCTCGCGCGGCGACCCCTCGATCTTCACCGTCTCGGTCGACATGGGGTTGCACATACAGACCGGTCTGTTTAATGTCCAGCCGAGCAGACAGACCTGTCTGTTTGTGAGAGCCGGAAGGAAACCCATGCCGTCGCGCGCCGCCTTCGTGTTGCTGGTCTCGGTCATCGTCATGCTGCTCGCGGCCTCGAGCGCGCCGACCCCCATCTACGCAGCGTGGGCGGCCCAGTGGGGCTTCTCGCCGCTGATGGTGACGGTCATCTTCGCGGCCTACGCGCTCGCGGTGCTCGGCGCGCTGCTCGTCTTCGGCGGGCTGTCGGACCACGTCGGCCGAAAGCCGGTGCTGGTGACCGCGCTCGCGGCGCAGCTGGTCTCGCTCGCGCTGTTCGTGGTGGCCGGCAGCGTCGAGGGGCTGCTGGTGGCTCGGGTGCTCCAGGGGCTCTCGACGGGCGCGGCGGTCGCAGCGCTCGGTGCGTCACTGCTCGACGTCGACAAGCAGCGCGGCCCCGTCGCGAACGCGGTGGCTCCGATGAGCGGCACGGGGCTCGGGTCGATCGTGTCTGCGCTGTTCGTGCAGTTCCTGCCGTTGCCGACCGTGCTCGTGTTCGTCGTGATGGGCGGCGTGCTCGCGGCGCAGCTCGTGGGCGTCGTGCTCATGACCGAGACGGCGCAGACACGGCCCGGTGCGCTCGCGAGCTTGAGGCCGCGGCTCAAGCTGCCCGCAGCGGTGCGGCCCGCGTTTCTGCTCGTCGCTCCGGCCCTCGTCGCGGCCTGGTCGGTGCCGGGCTTCTATGGCTCGCTGGGCCCGGCGGTGCTCCGGGGCCTCGTCGGCTCGAGCGACGCGGTCTTCGGCGGGCTGCCGCTCTTCATCATGGCGAGCAGCGGAGCCCTCGCGGTGCTGTTCACGCTCGAACGGCCCGCGCAGCGCATGGTGCTGAGCGGCTCGGCGGGCTTGCTCGTCGGCACGGGGCTCACGCTCGTCGGCATCGCGATCGCGTCGCTGCCGGTGTTCATCGTCGGGGCCGTCATCGGCGGCGCGGGCTTCGGGCTCGCCTTCCAGGGCTCGATTCGGGCGGTGGTGCCGCACGTCGCGGCGACCGACCGGGCGAGCGTGATCGCGATGCTGCTGGTGGTCGCCTACGTGTCGTTTGGTGTACCCGCTGTGCTGGCCGGGCTGCGCGTCGCGTCGGCCGGGGTCAGGGCCACCGCGATGGAATTCGGCGCCTGCGTGATGTTACTGGCTGCTGTGTCGCTCATTCGTGCCGTGATGCAGTCTGTACCGTCGCTTCAGGCGACAAGGAAAACACCATGAACGCCCCCGCATACATCGTCGATGCCGTTCGTACTCCCCGCGGTCGTGGCAAGGCCGGCAAGGGCGCCCTCTCGGGCATTCACCCGCAGGAGCTGCTCGCGCAGACGCTGCAGGCGCTGCAGAAGAAGGTCGGCTTCGACCCGAAGAACGTCGATGACGTGATGATGGGCGTGGTGTCGCAGGTGCAGGAGCAGGGCGCGAACATCACGAAGAACGCGCTGCTCGCGGCGCAGTGGCCCGACCAGGTCTCGGGCGTGACGCTGAACCGCTTTTGCGGCTCGGGTCTGCAGGCCGTCAACTTCGCGGCGATGGGCGTGGCGTCGGGCGCGATGGACCTCGCGATCGGCGGCGGCGTCGAGAGCATGTCGCGGGTTCCGATCGGCTCCGACGGCGGAGGCATCGACGGCAACAACGAGGAGCTTCGCAAGCGCATCTTCCAGGTGCCCCAGGGCATCAGCGCCGACCTCATCGCCACCATCGAGGGCTTCTCGCGTGAAGAGCTCGACACGTGGGCGCTGCGCTCGCAGCAGCGCGCGGCCACTGCGATGGAGCAGGGCCGCTTCTCGAAGTCGCTCTTCGGCGTGAAAGACGCGACCGGCAAGGTGGTGCTCGAGCGTGACGAGAACCCGCGCGCCGACACCACGGCCGAGGGGCTCGCGGGGCTGAAGCCCGCGTTCGTCGCGATGGCCGAGGCGCAGGTCGGGCCGAACGGCGAGACGTTCGACCAGCTCGCGCTGAAGGGTTACCCGCAGGTGAAGGCGATTCAACACGTGCACACCGCCGGCAACTCGAGCGGCATCGTCGACGGCGCGGCGGCGGTGGCGCTGGCGTCAGAGGCCGGCGTGAAGAAGTACGGCCTGAAGCCGCGCGCCAAGATTCGCGCGATGGCGACGCTCGGCGACGAGCCGGTCATCATGCTGACGGCGCCCGCACCGGTGAGCCTGAAGGCGCTCAAGATGGCGGGCATGAAGGCGAGCGACATCGACCTGTGGGAGATCAACGAGGCGTTCGCCGCGGTGGTGCTGCAGACGGTGAAGAAGCTGGGCATCGACCCCGAGCGCGTGAACGTGAACGGCGGCGCGATCGCGCTGGGCCACCCGCTCGGCGCGACGGGCGCGATGCTGCTCGGCACGGCGGTCGACGAGCTCGAGAGGACGGGCAAGTCGACGGCGCTGGTGACGCTGTGCATCGGTGGCGGGCAGGGCATCGCGACGGTCATCGAGCGAATCTGACGTCGTTACGGCAGGTTGGGCGGCTGGAACCCTTCTGGCCGCCCGTTGTCTGATATTCCTGTTCGTGGCGCTCGAGCTCTCGATGGAACACGAGGTGGGGCATGAAGCCGAACCGGCGGCGGCCTTTGCCGAGTCATCGGAGCGGCTGCTCATCTCGAAGCTGCGCCGCAAAGACCCGGCGGCGTTCGAAGCGCTGGTGAAGCAGCACCAAGACCGGGTCTACGACTTCTGCATGCGAATGCTGTCTGATCGCGAAGAGGCGTTCGACGTCACGCAAGAGATCTTCGTCTCGATTCACCAGCACCTCGAGTCGTTCAGGCAAGACGCGAAGATCTCGACGTGGATCTTTCGAATCTCGCGCAACCACTGCCTCAACCGCCTGAAGTACCTGAAGCGCCGCGGCCGTGGGCGCAGCGACGAGTACGGCGAGACGAGCGAGCAGGCGATCAACGAGTCGGTCGGCGCGCCCACGATGCCCGACGAGTCGCTCGACGCCGCGCGCGCCCGCGCGCTCGTGCACAAAGCGATCGCGCGACTCGACGAAGACCAGCGCGTGCTGGTCGTGCTGCGAGACATCGAGGGTCTGTCGTACGACGAGATCGTCGAGATTACCGAGCTGGCCGAAGGCACCGTGAAGAGCCGCCTCCACCGCGCGCGAGAGAAGCTCGCGGTGATTCTGGGTGACCTTGAGGCCGAAGCCGTGAAAAAGGGAGAATGAAAGCCGTGAGCACCGCGCTGCAGACCCACGAAGTCGAAGAGCTGTTCGCAGGGGCCGTCGACGGCTCCCTGTCGGGCTCCGACGGCGCGAGGCTCGAGGCGGCGCTCGCCGCCGACGCCGGCTTGAAGGCCCGCTTCGAGCGGTACCAGAAGACCATCGCGCTCTTGAAGGGCGCGCCGAGAGAGAAGGCCCCGGCGGCCCTGGCGTCGACCATCATGCGGCGCGTTCGTCGGCGCCGTGGGCACGAGCGGCGCAGCATGGGCATGCAGCAGGCGATGTACCGCGTGCCCGTCGAGGTCATCATTCCCCTGCTGCTCGGGGTGATGGTGGCCGCGCTGCTGTTCTTCGCCGCTCCGTAACCGTCTGGGAGTCAGGCTGAGACTTCATTGACGACAGGTCTGCTGACCCGTAAGCGGTTGGCGACATGGCTGAAGAAGCGACGAAGACTCCGGTGGCCTCTGGCGCGAAGCCGAAGACCGAAGCGCCGGGCAACGAAGGCAAAAAAGAGCACGAGCTGTTCGAGCAGCGCCTCGCGTCTGCGCAGAAGTGGCGCGACCTGGGCGCGAACCCGTTCGGCAACGGCTTTCGGCCCGAGCACCTCGCTGCAGACATTCTGGTGAAGCACGTCGACTCGAAGCCGGAAGACCTCGAGAAGGCGCCGCCCACGTTCAGCGTCGCCGGCCGCGTCGTCGGCTGGCGCTCGTTCGGCAAGGCGGGCTTCGCGCACGTGCAAGACCGCACCGGCGCGATTCAGGTGCACCTCAAGAAAGACGCGCTCGGCGACACGTACGAGCTCGTGAAGCAGCTCGACCTCGGCGACTTCGTCGGCATCGTCGGCACGCTGTTTCGCTCGAAGACGGGCGAGCTGACCTTGAGCGCCACGAAGTACGTGCCGCTCACGAAGACGCTGCGCCCGCCGCCGGGCAAGTTCGCGAAAGAGGGTGGCGACGCCGCGGCGTGGGCCGAGTCACAGGCGATGGCCGACACCGAGCAGCGCTACCGCCAGCGCTACCTCGACATGCTCGCGAACCCTGCCGTGCGCGAGACGTTCAAGAAGCGCATCAAGCTGGTGCAGTTCATTCGCCGGTTCCTCGACGATCGCGGCTACCTCGAGGTCGAGACGCCGATGATGCACGGGCTCGTGAGCGGCGCGGCGGCGCGCCCGTTCAAGACGCACCACAACGCGCTCGACATGCAGCTCTTCTTGCGCATCGCGCCCGAGCTGCACCTGAAGCGCCTGGTCGTCGGCGGCTTCGATCGTGTCTACGAGATCAACCGCAACTTCCGCAACGAAGGCATCAGCACCCGGCACAACCCCGAGTTCACGATGCTCGAGTTCTACGAGGCCTACGCGACCTACGAAGACTTGATGAACCTCACCGAAGAGATGCTCAGCGAGGCCGCGAAGCACGTGTGCGGCTCGAGCAAGCTCCAGTTCGGCGAGAACACGCTCGACTTCGCGAAGGGCTGGCGGCGGCTGCCGATGTGGCAGGCCGTGCGCGAGAAGCTCGGCTGCCCCGACGAAGTGCAGAACGATCGCGACGCGCTGTTGGCGCTCGCGCTGAAGACCCCGGCGAGCGCTCCGGCAGAGCTCGCGAAGTTGAACCGCGGCGAGCTCATCGGGGCGCTGTTCGAACAGCACGTCGAGCACACGCTGATTCAGCCGACGTTCGTGACCGAGTTCCCCGTCGAGATCAGCCCGCTCGCGCGCCGCAACGACCAGAACCCGAACATCACCGACCGCTTCGAGCTGTTCTGCAACGGGTGGGAAATCGCCAACGCGTTCAGCGAGCTCAATGACCCCATCGATCAGAAGGGCCGCTTCGAGGCCCAGGTCGAGGCGAAGAACCGCGGCCAGCAAGAGACGATGGACTACGACGCCGACTACATTCGTGCGCTCGAGCACGGCCTGCCGCCCACGGCGGGCGAAGGCATCGGAATCGACCGGCTCGCCATGTTGTTCACGAACTCGCCGTCGATTCGCGACGTCATCTTGTTCCCGTTGCTCAAGCCGCAGGGAAAGTGAGTGGTGGAACCGGGCCAGGCACAGCTCCCGTCGGTCAGCGCCCCGGCGGTGGCGCCCGCGGAGGCGCCGGCTCGTGAAGGCCCGCGCGCGCTGCCGTGGGCGGGCGGCGTCGTGGCGGTCGTCGGCCTGATCGGCATCATCGCGGGGCTCTCGCGCGACGGCGCGGGCGAGCTGATCGTCGGCGACCTCGCGCTCGCATGTGTGGGGTGGGGCGTCTTCGTCGAGGTCATCATCGGCACGGCCTTCGCCGCCCAGACGCACGTGGTTCACGACATGCTCTGGGCGACGTTCGGTGCGGGCGCCCCGAACACCGGCGGCGAGCTCATCACCTGGGCGTCGCTCGCCGTCTTCTGCGCCGGCTGGGTCATGATCGCGCTCGGCCTGCGTGGCGAGCCTGCGGCCGTCGAGCCGACCGTCGGGGGGCGCCTGCGCGAGCTCGTCGTCGGCGTCGTGCTGCTCGCGTGCGGCGCCGGGGTCTCGGTCGTGACGTTTTCGCTCTCGGTGGCGACCGGGGCCGGGTTCGTGCTCGCGCCCGTCGGCCTCATCGCGAGCGGCTTCGGGTTCTTGATGCGCAGCGTGTGGGTGGCCGCGCGCGCCCCTGCCGGCCCGTCGTCGGTGATCGTTCACCCGCGCATCGCGAAGTACCGCGACTTTCACTGGGGCACGCTCGCCGAATACGGCTTCGGCATGCTGCTGGCCGAGCTCGCGCTCATCGTCATCTACACCTTTCTCATCGGGCTCGGCGCCGGCTCGAAGCTGCAGCTCGACGACGCCGCGCGCGTCTTCACGCCGGTCACCGCGTTTCTCGTGGCGATGACCGCGGGCGGCCTCATCGCGTTCGCGGGCGGCTACCTCGGCTCGGCGAACTCGAAGCGGCTCTCGATTCCCGAGGCGACGCTCGCGATGTTGTACTTCGGCATACCCGTGCCGGTGCTGCTGACGCTGATGCACGGGGTGCCGGCGCTCTCGGTTCGGCTCGGCTACCGGCTGCGCGAGATCACGTATCTCTCGTCACTGCTCGGCGAGGCGCGCCCGCAGCTCGGCTACTGGCTGGTCTTCGTCTTCCTCGCACTGATGGGCCTGTTCGGCATGTGTGCGGGCTTCGTCGCGACCTCGTCGGGGCGCACCGACGTGCGCAGCGGCTTCGAGCTGTTCGTCGCGAACCGGCATGTCTCGGCGTTTCGCCCGCGCCTCTTGCTCGGCGCGCTCGCGGTGCTGTGGTTCGGCATCGTGCCTCCGCTGCTCGTGTACGCCGTCATCATGGCGACCGAGCGCCAGGTCGAGCGCACGCGCATCAAACACCTCGGCCTGCGTGACCCGCTGCTGGCGGCACGCGCGCTGAACGATCTCAAGGGCCGCCAGCTCGGGCCGATTCAGATGATGACGGCGCTGTCGGTCGGCGCGGTCGGTCTCGGCGTGATGAGCATCATCATCGTGCTCAGCGTGATGAGCGGCTTCGAGCAGGATCTGCAGCAGAAGATCCTCGGCACGAACTCGCACGGCGTCGTCCTCAAGTACTCCGACTCGATGGCCGAGTACGAAAAGGTGATGGAGAAGATCGCCACCGTGAAGGGCGTCGCCGGCCAGACCCCATTCATCTTGGGCGAGGTCATGATCTCTTCCGAGGGCAACATCTCGGGCTCGATGATCAAGGGCATCGACCCCGAGACGGTCGGCACCGTCACCGATCTGCCCAGCTACCTGTTGCCGCCGGCGAAGCTGCAGTGGCTCGACGACCCGTCGTTGATTCAGAAGCGGCACTTGAAGGGCTTCGACGACAAGCCCGACATCGAGCGCGACGAGTTCATCAAGGTCGACAAAGACGACGAAGACGGCGACGGGCCGGTCATGGCCGGCATCTTCCTCGGCCGCGAGCTCGCGTCGTCGCTGAAGGTCGTCGTCGGCGATCGCGTCAACGTGGTGAGCCCGCTCGGCGGCGAGATGGGGCCGCAGGGGCCGATGCCGAAGAGCCGCCCGTTTCGCGTTGCGGGCATCTTCTACTCGGGCATGTTCGAGTACGACTCGAAGTTCGTCTACATCCACCTCCGCGACGCGCAGACGTTCTTCAACATCAAGGGCGCGAGCGGCGTCGAGCTGAAGATGGAAGACATCGACGATGCCCGGCGCGTGACGCGGGCCATCTACGACAAGCTCGAGGGCTACCCGTACCGCACGAAAGACTGGGGCGAGATGAACCGCAACCTGTTCGCGGCGCTGCGCCTCGAGAAGCTCGTGATGGGCATCATTCTGTCGATCATCGTGATCGTCGCCGCGGGCCTCATCGTCGCGACCGTCATCATGCTCGTGCTCGAGAAGCGCAAAGAGATCGCGGTGCTGAAGGCGCTCGGCGTGAGCGACGGCGGCATCGTGAAGATCTTCTTGAGCGAGGGCCTGCAGATCGGCGTCGCGGGCGGAATACTCGGGTTGATCGCAGGGCTCGCGTGGTGCTTCTTCATCGAGCGCGTCGGCATCAAGCTCGACCCGCAGGTCTATTACATCCCCGCGCTGCCGGTTCGCATCGAGCCGCTGCAGACCGCGCTCGCGGTGGTCATCGCGATTCTCGTCACCTTCCTCGCCTCGATCTACCCGGCGCTCAAGGCCAGTCAGGTCGAGCCCGTCGAGGGGCTGAAGGCCGAATGAGCGCCTTTCTCGAGATACGCGACGTCTCGAAGTCGTACTTTCTGCACGGCAAGCGCATCGACGTGCTGCGCAACGTCACGATCGACATTCAGAAGGGCGAGCTCGTCTCGCTCGTCGGCGCGTCGGGCTCGGGCAAGAGCACGTTCTTGCACGTCGTGGGCACGCTCGATGCGCCCGCGACCGGCGCGATGCGCTTCGAGGGCCGCAGCGTCTTCGAGATGAACGACGCCGAGGTCGCCGAGTTTCGCAACCGCACCATCGGCTTCGTGTTTCAGTCGCACTTCCTGCTGCCCGAGTTCACGGCGGCCGAAAACGTCGCGATGCCGGCGCTGATTCGCCGCGAAGATCGCTCGGCCGCGGTCGCCCGCGCGCGCGAGCTGCTCGATCGCGTCGGCCTCAGAGACCGCGCCGACCACAAGCCGGGCGAGATGTCGGGGGGTGAGTCGCAGCGCGTCGCCCTGGCGCGCGCGCTGATGCTGAAGCCGGCGCTGCTGCTCGCCGACGAGCCCACCGGCAACCTCGACCCCGCGACCGGCGAGGGCATTCACCAGCTCTTGCGCGAGATGAACCGCGACCTGGGCATCACGGCCGTCGTCGTCACCCACAACGAGACGCTCGCGAAGTCGATGCCGCGCAGGCTGCGCCTGAAAGCCGGCGAAGTGGTCTCGGCCGACTGAGCGCCGGTTGGCCGCAACCATTCGAAATCGCAGCACGAAATCGGTCGCGTCCCGAGTCGTACAGGGCTAGGTTGCGCCGCCTTTCATGACCCGGAACCTGCTGCCCGTGTGCCTCGCCCTTGGCTTGACGGCACCGCTGTCGGCTGCATTCGGGCAGGCCGCTGATGCCCCGGTCGCCGACGACGGCATCAACCTCAAGATCGTCGAGGTGCGCGTCGAGGGGAACCGGCGGGTCGAGGTCGAGGCGGTGAAGCGCGCGCTGCGCAACAAAGAGGGGCGCAACTTCGACCCCACGCGCACTGCCGATGATCTCAAGAGCCTCTGGGCGCTGAACTACTTCGCCGACATTCGCCTGCTCGTTCAGCGCCTGCCGAACGGCATCGCGTACGTCGTCAGCGTCACCGAGAAGCCGTCGGTGCGCGAGGTGCGCATCACCGGCAACGACGAGATCTCGAAAGACGACTTCAAAGACACGATCGACATTCGGCCGTACAGCATTCTCGACCAGGCCGCGATTCGGCGAAACGCGAAGAAGATCTCGGACAAGTACATCGAGAAGGGCTTCTTTCTCGCCGAGGTCACCTGGGAGCTGCGGCCGGTCAAAGACGTGCCCGAGGTCGACGTCGTGTTCGTCATTCGCGAGAACGCCAAGGTGCTCGTGAAAGAGATCAACTTTCAGGGCGCGAACAAGGTGAACGCCGAAGACCTGAAGGCGAACATGGCCACCAAAGAAGGCGGCTGGCTCTCGTTCTTCACCGGCGAAGGCACGTACCGCGAAGAGATGTTCCAGCGCGACCTGTCGGTGATTCAGGCGGCCTACTACGACCGCGGCTTCATCAACGTGAAGGTCGACAAGCCCATCGTCAGCCTCTCACCCGACAAGCGGCAGATCTTCATCTCGATCAAGGTCGAAGAGGGGGAGCCGTACGACATCGGCAAGATCGACTTCTCGGGCGATCTGCTGGTGACGAAAGAAGATCTGCACAAGCGCATGACCTCGGTCGAGGGCGAGACGTTCAACCGCTCGCTGCTCGCACGGGACATTCAAGCGATCACCGACGTCTATTACGACCAGGGCTACGCCTACGCGAACATCACGCCCGTCACGGCGGTGAACGCCGACAAGAAGACGATCGACCTCACGTTCGACGTGCAGAAGGGCCAGCAGGTCTACATCGAGCGCATCGACGTGGTCGGCAACACGAAGACGCGCGACCAGGTCATTCGCCGTCAGATGCGGGTGTACGAGGGCGAGCTGTTCAGTGGCACCGGCATGCGCCGCAGTAAAGAGCGCATCACGCAGCTCGGCTTCTTCGAGACGGTCGAGGTGTCGCAGAAGCCCGGCCTCGACAACCAGCACGTCGTCGTGCAGGTCGAGGTGAAAGAGAAGTCGACCGGCACGTTCCAGGTGGGCTTGGGCTTCAGCAACGTCGAGAACTTCATCTTCACGGCCCAGATCGCCCAGAACAACTTCCTCGGGTGGGGGCAGGCTGTGTCGGCCAGCGCGCAGCTGTCGAGCCTGCGCAACTTCATTCAGGTGTCGTTCTACGATCAGTACTTCCTCGACACGCAGATCATCTTCGCCGCCGACTTCTACCGAACCCAGGCCGACTACTTCGGCTTCATTCGCCAGGCGACCGGCGGGTCGGTCACGCTCGGCTACAACGTGCTCGAAGACGTGATGGTGAACCTCGCGTACACGCTCGAGTTCATCAACGTCGAGCCGGGCCGTGACTACGACACCGAAATTCCCGGGGCGTACGACTTCGGCCCCGGCCGCACCAGCGCCGTGCGCATCTCGGCCCAGTGGGACAGGCGAAACAACCGCCTCTTCCCCTCGGCGGGGCATCTGCTCTACGGGTCGATCGACTTCGCTCCGAACTTCTTCGGCGGCACGTTCAACTACGCGCGCTACACCGCGTACGGCCGGTACTACTACCCGCTGCCGCTCGGCATCGTCGCGAAGGCGAACCTGCAGGTCGGGTACATTCAAGCGCTCCCGTCTGAGCGGCCCGTGCTCCCCATCTCTGAGCGCTACTTCCTCGGCGGCATTCAGACCCTGCGCGGCTACGCGCTGCGCACCGTCAGCCCGACCGAGAAGCGCGGCACCTCGACGCGCCCCGACGCCTTGGGCCAAGACTACCCGGTCGGCGGCGACAAGCAGCTCCTGCTCAACGTCGAGCTCGAGTTCCCCATCTTCGAGAAGGTCGGCATTCGCGGCGTGCTCTTCTTCGACGCCGGTAACTCGTTCGCCATCAACGCGAACTTCTTCGAAGACAAGACGTACAACCTGCCAGCCGGCCTGCTCATGTCGGTGGGCTTCGGGTTCCGCTGGTTTTCGCCGATCGGGCCTTTGCGCTTCGAGTGGGGCATTCCGCTCATTCGGCGCTCGACACAAGATCAGCCGGTGCTGTTCGAGTTCACGATCGGCAACAGCTTCTAGGTATTCTCACCGCCATGCGCGTGTGGGGGCTGCTGCTGCTGTGCGCCTGCCGCGGTCTTCCCGACACGTTCGAGTCGGTGGGAACCGGCACGTACACGCCGCCCTTCGCCGTGGCGCCCCCCGCCGCGCCGGCGAGCCCGGCGCTCCCCGTGCTCACGCCGTGCCCCGCCGGCTGGCGTGAGGTCGACGCGGGCGTGATCGTGTGCGAGCCGTGGCCCGAGGGCGGCCGCGCGACGTGCACCGGCGACAACGCCCACTTCCCGGGTGAGCCGGGCTGCTCGCGGGTCGGTGAAGCGTGCGCCGCCGACGGCTGGCCGACGCAGCTGCCCGCCGGGCGGCCCATCGTCTACGTGAGAGCGGGCGCTGCGGCCGGCAACGGCTCGAAGGCGTCTCCGTTCGGCTCGCTCGCCCAGGCGCTCGCGGGCGGCGGAGCCGGCAAGGTGCTCGCGCTCGCGCCCGGCAGCTACGAGCCGCCCGGGCCGCTGCCCGCGAACACCGTGCTGTGGGGCGCGTGCGTCGCACAGACCGTGCTGACCGTGGGGCCGGCGTCGACGTTGCCGGCGGTCGTCTATGTCTTCGCGGCCGGCGTTGAGGTGCACCAGCTGCGCGTGACGGGGCCGGTCGTCGGCGTCGGTGTCTCGGGCACGACGGCACAGCTCTCGCTCGCCGACGTCGTGGTCGACGGCGCGACCGGGCTCGGGCTGCTGCTGCAGACGGGGGCGCGGGTGACGGGCCAGAACCTGGTCGTTCGTTCGACGCAGACGCGAGCCGACGGCACCCTCGGCGGAGGCGTGCACGTGGTCGACGGCGCCATGCTCACCGTGTCGCGCGGGGTGATCTCGTCGAACCGCAACGTGGGCGTCTTCGTCTTCAACCCCGGCGCAGACGTCACGCTCGAGCAGGTCGCCGTCTGGGGTAACCCGAACCAGGGCGCGTGGGTGAACGCGGCCTCGACGCTGCGCATCGGCACGAGCGTGCTCGAAGACAACGGCCGCACCGGCGCGCACGCGCTGTCGCGTGGCACCCTCGAGCTCACCGACGTCGTGATTCGGCGCACCGCCGTCACGGGCGCCGGCACCGGCCAGAACGTGTGGGTCGATGGCGCGCAGCTGACGGCCAGGCGCGTGCGCAGTGACGACTGTGAAGCGCTCGGCATCGGCGTTCAAGGCGCCTCGACGGTCACGATCGACGATCTCGTCTCTCGCCGCGAGAACGGCCTCGGAGCGAACTCGGGCGCGCAGGTGGCCCTGCACCGCGCGCTGATGCACGAGAACGTCGGGTCGGCCTTCTTGTCACGCCTCGACGGCACGCAGCTGAGCGTCGTCGACGTGGCGGTGCTCGACCCACAGCCCCCTGCGTCGCAGCCGTTCGCCGCTGCCGTCAACGTCATTCGAGGTGGGGCCTTCGCCGCGACCCGCATGCACGTCACGCACGGCAGGGGCAGCCCGCTGTCGGCGACGAGCGCGGGCTCGAGGCTCGAGCTGACCGACGTCACCATCGACGACACGCTGCCCGGCGCAGACGGTGAGGGCGGCTTCCCCTTGGGCGTCAGCGTCGGTGCAACCGGCAGCTTCACGCGCGTGCAGATTCGCGGTGGCTCCGTGATCGGGCTGTACGTCTTTCAAGGCGCGAGCGCGACGCTGACCGACATCGACATACGCGACATACGGCCCCCCGCGTCTCAAGGAGGCCTCTACGGAAATGGCCTCGTGGCGGCAGAGGGGGCGACCGTTCGCGGCACCCGGGTTCACATCGCCGGCACGGGCGACACCGCGGTGCTCGCTGAGGGTGCCGGCACGTCGATCGAGCTCACCGAGGCGTCGATCGTCGGTACGACGCTCGAGTGCCGCGGGAACCCCGACTGTGCGAACCGGGTTCCCGTCGGCGTGTCCGCGCAGGTCGGAGCCGCCGTGAAGCTGAGCCGCTTTCTCGTCGCGTGGAACGGCGGCATCGGAGTTCAGGTCGCCGACACGGCGCAGCTCGACTTGAGCGACGGTGAGGTCTCGTTTCACCAGCTCGGCGCGAACGTGCTGCCGGCCGACTACGACGTCGAGCGCCTGAACCAGAACGTCGTCTACCGGTTTCACGAGCGGAACCTCGCGGCGCAGGTCGTGCCGCTGCCGAAGACCGCTCCGATACCGTCACCGCCACCCTGAGCCGGGCCTTCAGAACCAGGTGGTCAGCGCGACGGCGACTCCGAAGATGAGCGCGACGGCGCCGCCGGCGAACGTCATGGCGACCCAGCGCTGGCCGAGCGGCGGCTTGGGCACGTAGGGCTCGGTGGTGGTGAGCGACCGGTCGATGACGACCGACGGCGGTGACGGCGTCTTCGCCGCTTCGGTCTCGGGGGCGTCGTACCGCAGCAGCGTCTTGCCCATCTCGACGACGTCACCGGGCACGAGCGTCGCGCGCCGCCTGATGCGCACCCCGTTCACGTACGTGCCGTTGTGACCGCGCAGGTCTTCGATGATCGTCTTGTCGTCACGCATGACGAGGCGGGCATGGCGGCGCGAGACGCCCGGGTCGCGAATCTGAAAGTCGCAGTCGTCGCCGCGGCCGACGAGCAGCTGCTCGAACGCGAGCGGTATGACGTTGCCCGAGTCGGCGCCGGTGAGCACCGTCAGCGTCGAGGCCTGCGTGTTCTCGACGTCACAATTCCCGGCGAGCAGATCTTTCATCACCATGGCGGTGCTCTTCGGCTGCCGCGGCGCCGCGACCTGCTTAACGGTGACGCCGCGGGTGAGCTTCACGAGCTCGCCTGCC
>JAEUJP010000489.1 GCA_016793725.1 Myxococcaceae bacterium
CCCCCCGCAGTCGCACCGCCGCCCGCCGTCGGCATGCCGCCGCCCGCCGTCGCGAAGCCACCGCCCGCAGTCGCGCCCGTACCGCCGCCCGCAGTCACGCCCGTACCGCCGCCGGCCGTCGCGCCCGTACCACCACCCGCAGTCGCGCCCGTGCCCCCCGCCCGACCGCCACCCGCCGTGGCGCCGCTGCCGCCCGCCCGCCCGCCCGCCGTGCCGCCGGTACCGCCGGCCGTGCTGCCCGAGCCGCCCCCTTCACCCGTGCCGCCGTCACTCGTGTACGTCACGCACCGCTGCATCTCGCAGGTGCCGGCCGAGCCGCAGTCCTGGCACATCGCTCCGCTGCGGCCGCACACCTTGACGGTGTTGCCCTTCAGGCACTCGCCGTCTGCCGAGCAACAGCCCGCGCAGTTCGACGGCAGACAGCGCCCGGTGGTGGGGCCGCACGATGAAGAAGCGACCCCGAGAAACAACCCGACGACGGAGGCGAATGCGAAGGACCGGTAGAACATCGGTAGAGAACTCTCGCTCGTCCTGACACAATTCGCGAGTTCACCGCAACTCGCCGAGTCTCTGGTCGGTCACCCGCCAGTCTCCGGGTCTTTCAGCCCGCTGTGACGCTGTCGCGTCACCGCTGGCGGGTGACCTCCCGAGTCTCTGGTCGGTCACCCGCCAGTCTCTGGTCGGTCACCGGAAGATCAGCGGCTCGGTCACCTTCACCGGCTTGCCGTCGCTCGGCGCCGGAAACTGCCACGCGCGCGCCCGGTGCGCGACACACTGCTCGACCTCGGGCGAGCTCAACGTCGACCCCTCGACGTCACTGCGCGTGACGTTGCCGTCCGCTCCGATCTCGAGCTTCAGCACCAGCTTCCCCCCCGCCAGGCTCGGGTTCACCTGCAGCTGCTTCTGGTAGCAGTACGTCAGCTGCGCCCGCGACCGCACCAACACCCGCTGCACCACGTCGTGCTCGAGCGCGCCCTCGACCTTCGCCACCCCGACCTGCGCGGTCTGCACCTGGGGCAGCGGCGCCGGCTGCGGCGGCGGAGGCGGCGCCGGCAGCTTCGGCGGCTCCTTCGCCAGCGGCACCGCCTTCACGTCGAGCTCGGGCAGGTCGGCGACCAGGAGCTGCTCGAACGGGTCGATGAGCTTCTGCTCGGTCGTCGCCTGCGGCTTCGTCAGCGCCGAGCCCGACGCAAAGAAGCCGAGCCCCCCGCCGAGCGAGCCGCTCACGCCGCCGCCGCACTGCACCCACATGATGTAGCGGCCCTGAAACCGATTGTGCTTCGAAGGCCCGGGCGCCTTCGCCTCGGGCACCCCGCCGTGAATCGGCTCGACGGCCTTGAAGACGAGATCATCGGGCGGCTTCTCTTTCGAGTAGCGCAGGTGCAGCCGCGTCACCGTCGCCGCGCGCGCGAACGCCGCGATGCTCTCGTCGCTCTTCACCTTCGGCAGCTGGTTCACCCCGAGGTACTTCGCGAGCGGGTTGTCGACCGGGTGCGGCGGCGGGCACGGGTCGCACGTCACGCCGTAGATGCCGCTCGACTGCAGCTCCTTCGGCGGGGGCAGCGCCCCTTCCCACGCGAACTCGGTCACTGCCGCGCCGGGGTTCTTCTTGAACGTGCGCGACAGCAGCTCGGCGTAGAAGCCGCCCCACTGTGGGTGCGTGCGCGTGCGCACGTCGAAGTTCGTCGGCACGAGCACGTTCTTCGCGTTCGCGAGCTCGTACCGGCTCTTCGCGATGACATGCACGATCAGATCCTGCTCGCCCGCCGAGTTCACCAGGCCGAGCCGAACCGGCAGTGAAAACGTCTCGCTGTCGTAGTGAAAGCGCAGCGGCGACAGCACGGCGCGGCCGTCTTTCAGCTTCACCTTCTTCGCGTTCACCTTCGCGACGAAGAACTTCGAGCCGCCCTGCACGTACGGCTTGAGCTGTGCGGCTGCCCCGTCGGGGATCTTGTACTTCTGCTCCTTCAGCCAGATCTCGAGCCCGAGCGAGCTCTCGGCCGACAGCACCACCACCTCGTACTCTTCCACGTCGAACTTCGCCTCGACCTTCACGCCCAGGTCGCGCTTCAGCCCGTCACCCACTCCGCCGGCGCCACACATCGGGCACCCGCCCCCGAGGCTGCCGATGCCCTGCCCGTAGCCGCACGGCTCGGTCGTCAGCTCGACCAGGCGCGGCGCCGTCAGCTCGTCGAGCCGCGTGAACGCCTCGCGCGGCAGCGTCGCGACGTTACTCTTCTGAAGCACCACCGGCACCGGCACCACCAGCGCGAAGTCTTCGGGCGGGCCGCGGTAGTCGTTCTGCATCGAGAGCACCGTGCGCGTGCCGTCGCGCACCAGCACCACCATCGACGCGTCGTTGAACAGCTGGCCGCCCGCGCCCGACACGTAGAAGCCGCAGAACGCCTGCGCCGTGTCGATCGGAGCCAGCACCGCCGCGCACAACAGCCCCACTCGCACCATGGGCCACGACGGTAACACCCCAGACGTTACCGAAGCCCACGATGCGGCCGGGTTGGCCGCCGTTAGTCTGTTCAGACAGCGGAGGGTCACCGACAACGTGAGCAAGCTTCTTCTGATGGCATCGATGTGGGTGATCATTCTCGTGCCCCTGCTCGCTTCGCGGAAACGCGACGCGCTGAAGGGGTTCAAAGGGGCATTCGCCATCAGCCTCACATTCAACCTGGTGTGGACCATCGTGCTGCTCGCGCTGTTCTCGAGCCGCGTCGATGAGCCACAAACCCTGCTACCCGAAACGACCGAGCTGGAGATGGAACCATGACTGCACCCGTGAAGACCCCGAGCATGACCCCGGTCGAAGAGACCTCGGCGGTGCTCTTCGACTATCGCCTCGTGCGCGACTGGCTGTTCTACGTCATCCACTCCGTCGGGCGTCACCCGATGATCGCGATCATGAGCCTCGTGCTGATCGGCGGCGGCTCGCTGCTCGCGGCCGCGGGCATGCCGCGCAACTACGAGGCGAAGACGCGCCTCTTGTCGAACCACGCGCTGCTGGCCGCGCCGAACCCCTACGGCGGCCCGTCTGACGACCTGCCGGCGATCGCCGCGCGCGAGAAGATTCTGGCGCACGACAGCCTGCAGAAGATCGTCGAGCAGACCGGCCTCGTCGCGAGCTTCGAGAAGAGCCGCACGCCGCTGCTGCGCATGAAAGACGACCTGGCGCAGAAGCTCACCGGCACCTGGAGCGAAGACGAGCGCATCGACATGATGGTCGGCACGCTCGAGAAGCGCATGAAGGTCAAGGCCGACAAGGGCACCATCGAGATCGCGGTCACGTGGCCCGACCCGGTGATGGCGCGGCAGATCGTCGAGACCGCACAGCAGAACTTCCTCGAGAACCGGCACGTGACCGAGGTCGCCACGAAGACCGAGACCATCGGCGTGCTCGAGGGCTATCAGAAGCAGCTCGATGAAGAGGTCGAGCAGGCGTACGGCAACTTCCGTCGCGTGAGCGACGAGCGCAGCAAGGCCGTGAAGTCGGCGAACGCGCTCGCCGCCCCGAAGCCGATCGAGCTGCCGGCGAAGCCGACCGAGGCCGACCTGGCGAAGGCCGAGGCGCGCTCGGCCGAGCTGTCGCAGCTGAAGCTGCAGCTCCGCTCGCGGCAGCGCTCGATTCAAGACCTCGAAGACTGGCGCACGCGCTCGCTGGGCGACCTGCGCGCGCAGCTCGAGCAGCAGAAGCTGGTGTACCAGCGCACGCACCCGGTGATTCAGCAGCTCGAGTCGCGCATCGACTCGGTGCAGCGCGACTCGCCACAGCTGATGGCGCTGCGCCGTGAAGAAGAGTCGCTGTCGCGGCAGATCGAGTCGAAGGGCGGCGGTGCGCAGCCCCAGACGTCAGACTTCTTGATGATGGACGCGCGGCGCTACCCGTTCATGTGGCCGGCCCGCGATGAGCACGCGGGCGACACCGTCGAGCGCGAGCTGGCACGCGACCCGGCGATGATGATGGCGCAAGAAGGCCTGCGCACGGCGCTCGGCCGCGCTCACGAGATGCGCGCACGCCTCGATACGGCGCGCATCGAGCTCGACAGCTCGCGGGCGTCGTACAAGTACTCGTTCAGCGTGGTGGCACCGCCGCAGACGCCGCGCAAGCCCATCTCACCGAACGTGCCGCTCATGATCGTGCTCGGCATGCTCGCGGGTCTCATGTTCGCCGTGCTCGCGTGCACCGCCGTCGACGTGTGGCGCGGTCAGGTCGTCGAGCCCTGGCAGATTCACCGGTCGCTGAAGGTCCCGGTGCTCTCGAGCGTTCGCCTGTGATCGCCGAGAACGCCATCGCCCAGCCGACGCGGTTGTCGGCCGTGATCGCGCTCACCGTCGTCACGCTGGTGGGCGTGGGCACGATGTTCGCCCTGGCCGCCGGGCAGCCGGTGGTGGCCATCGCGATTCCCATCGCGGCGGGGGGCCTCTACGCGGTGTACCGGCTCCCGCTGCGCATGGTGCTGCTCGGCGTGTTCTTGCTCGTGCTGGCCCTCGAGGGCCTCGAGTACCCGCTGGGCGACTTCGAGAACGAGTGGCGGGTGCCGATGTTGTACGACCTGGCGCGGGCGTTTCTGCTCAACGTCAGCACGGTGATGGGCGGCGGCCCGATACGGCTCCCGCTCGTCGACATCGTCACGCTCGCGCTGTTCGTGCTCTCGATGGTGCGGCACCCGCGCGACGGGTGGGCCGGCAGGCAGCCGACGGTGCGCGCGATGCACATGGCGCTCTGGGCGAGCGCAGTCGTCGCCGGGCTGCTCGTCGTGGTCGGCGTCGCGCAGGGCGGCTCGTTCAACCAGGCGTGGTGGCAGGTGCGCAGCATTCTGATGTTCCCCGTTCGCGCGGTGGTGCTGATGCGCGCGCTCGACTTCACGGGCCTCGAGCTCAAGGCGATCGGCCGCCTGCTCGTCGGCGCCGCGGTCTTCAAGGCGGCGATCGGGCTGTGGTTCTACTACGTGGTCGCGCCGGGCATGGGCTACGTGCCATCGTTCACGACGTCGCACACCGACACGCTGCTCTTCGTGCCGGTCATCGCGCTGTACTTCGCGAAGGCGCTCGAAGCCCGCAACGCCCGGGACCTCTTCGGCGGCTTCATCTGGGCGCCGATCGTGTTCTGGGGCCTCGTCGCGAACGACCGCCGCGTCTCGTACGCGAGCCTCTGCATCGGCCTCGTGGTGATGCTGGTGATGGCGCCTCCGACGCCGGTGAAGCGGTGGGCCACGCGCGCGCTGCTGGTCGTCACGCCGCTGATACCCTGGTACGTCATCGCGGGCTGGAACACCGACGGCAAGGGTGTGTTCTTCCCCGTCGGGGTGCTGCGCTCGCTCGTCGTCGGCGAGAAGCTGTACGCGGGCCAGGTCGACTACCGCGACGTCGAGAACATCGACGTGCTGTACACGTGGAGCCAGCACAAGGTGCTGCCGATGGGGTTCGGGCACCCGTTCGAGCTGTTCATGCCGCTGGCCGACATCTCATCGTGGTTCGGCGACTGGCAGTACCACCCGCACAACGCGCTCTTGTGGCTCTTCGCCATCGGCGGCCCGATCGGGTTCACGCTGATGATGCTGCCGCACGCGGCGACGCTCTTCCTGGCCGCGCGCTCGTATCGGGCGTCGAGAGACTTCAACGAACGTGTCGCGCTGCTCGTGTGCATCGTCACCATCATCACGTACTTCAACCTGCTCTGGGGCGACATGGGCACGCTGCACCGCACGGCGTCTTGGGGCGCTGCGCTCGCGGCGGCCATCGCGGCCAAGCTGGCGATGAAGACCGGCGCGTGGCCCGCGGTGCGTCGCATGCCGCGCGAGGGCGAGGTCTAGGCTTGGGGCCCGAGTGACTCACGTGGTGCGCTGGTAACGCCCGGCGCGCTCGTAGCGGTGATTTTCGGCGGTCATTAGGCAGGCGGATGCGAAAAATCTTCTTCGTCGTCGCAGCCCTGCTCTCGGCCGCCTGCTCGCCACGCCCCGGCGGCGGCACCGGCGGCGGCACCGAAAGCCCGGCGGGCGGCATGGGCGGCGGTCAGGCGGGCAATCAGGGTGGCGGCCAGGGCGGCGGCGCTGATCAGCTGCCGGCGACCTTCCCCTCGAAGGTGCCGATGCAGTTCGGTTACCAGCTCCGCGACACGTTCAACGGCGTGCAGCTCTGGGGAGCGATGGACATGGAGTGGCCGAAGGGCTCGAGCGAGCCGTTCGTGC
>JAEUJP010000432.1 GCA_016793725.1 Myxococcaceae bacterium
CTCTCGACCGGCTGCGGCGCCTGTCACGCCGTGCGCGGCACCGAAGCCCGCGGCGTCGTCGGCCCCGACCTCACCCACGTCGGCAGCCGCCTCACGCTCGCTGCGGGCGCGCTGCCGAATGACCCCGGCGCCTACCACCGCTGGCTCGGCGCCCCCGGCCGCGTGAAGCCGCTCGCCACGATGCCCTCGTTCGGCGCGCTCGCCGACGGCGACCGGTCGGACCTCGCGCTCTACCTGAAGGAGCTGCAGTGAGCGCCGAAGAGCGCCTGCGCGCGGTGTGGAAGACGCCGAGCGGGTGGCGCTACTGGTCGTCGGTGAACAACTCCGACGTGGGCGTCTGGTACGTCGCGGCCACGTTCGTCTTCTTCGTCTTTGGCGGCGTGCTCGCGCTGCTCATGCGCGTGCAGCTCGCGAAGCCGGGCAACACCGTGCTCGAGGCCGAGCAGTACGCGCAGGTCTTCACCGTGCACGGCTCGGTGATGATGTTCCTCTTCGCGCTGCCCATCTTCGAGGCGATCGCCGTCATCATTCTGCCGCAGCTGCTCGGCGCGCGCGACCTGCCGTTTCCCCGCCTCTCGGCGTTCGGCTTCTGGTGCTTCGTCATCGGCGGCGTCTTCTTGTGCGGCTCGCTCTTCTTCGGCGTCGCGCCGCGCGGCGGCTGGTTCATGTACCCGCCGCTCACCTCGAGCTACCAGCCCGACATCGGCGCCGACTTCTGGCTGCTCGGCTTCTCGTTCATCGAGGTGTCCGCCATCGCCGCCGCCATCGAGCTCGTCGTCGGCGTGCTCAAGTGCCGGCCGCCCGGCATGCGGCTGAACCTGATGCCGCCGTACGCCTGGTACGTGCTCGTCGCGGCCGCGATGATTCTGTTCGCGTTTCCGCCGCTCATCGCCGGCAGCCTGCTGCTCGAGCTCGAGCGCGCGTTCGGCTGGGGGTTCTTCGACCCGCGCAAAGGGGGCGACCCGCTGCTGTGGCAGCACCTGTTCTGGCTGTTCGGGCACCCCGAGGTCTACGTCATCTTCCTGCCGTCGGTGGCGCTGCTGGCGACGATGTTGCCGACGGTCTCGAAGCGCCCGCTGGTCGGCTACGGCGGGGTCGTGCTCGCGGCCGTCGGCATCGGCTTCTTGAGCTTCGGCCTGTGGGTGCACCACATGTACACGACGGGGCTGCCGGGCGTTTCGCTCGGGCTCTTCTCGGCGGCGTCGACGGCCGTGGGCCTGCCGACCGCGGTGCAGTTCGCGTGCTTCGTCGCGACGCTGCTCGCGGGCAAGCCGCAGAGGTCGGTGCCGCTGTACTTCACCGCGGCGGGCATCGTGTCGTTCGTGCTCGGCGGGCTCACCGGCGTCATGGTCGCGATGGCGCCGTTCGACTTTCAGGCGCACGACACGTACTTCATCGTCGGTCACCTGCACTTCGTGCTGATTGCGGGCGCCGTCTTCCCCATCTTCGGGGGGCTCTACTACTTCTTCCCCATCGCGACGGGCCGCCAGCTCTCGCAGAAGCTCGGCACCGTCGCGTGCGCGCTCGTGTTCGTGGGGTTCAACCTCACGTTTTTGCCGATGCACCTCACCGGCCTGCGCGGCATGCCGCGGCGCGTGTTCACGTACGCGGCGGGCCACGGGCTCGAGACGCCGAACCTCGTCTCGACCGTCGGCGCGTTCGTGCTCGCGCTCGGCGTGCTCGTCATTCTCTTCGACGTGCTGCGGCCGAAGAAGAAGCAGGGCTGGTCGCCGCGCAACCCTTGGGGGGCGGGCACGCTCGAGTGGCTGCAAGCCATGCCCGGCGAAGACTGGGGGGTGCGCGCGATACCCGTCGTCACGAGCCGCTACCCCTTGTGGGACGACCCCGGCCTCGTCGCGCGTGTGGACGCCGGCGAGGGCTACCTGCCCGACGCCGAAGAGGGGCTGCGCGAGACGCTCATCGTCTCGTCGGTCGACGCGAAGCCGCTGCAGGTGCAGCGCCTGCCGGGCTCGAGCTTCTTGCCGATGCTCTCGGCGTTCGCGGTCGGCGGCTTCTTCGTCTTCGGCACGTACCATTGGTGGGGGCTCGCGCTGTCGAGCCTCGCGCTCGGTGCCGTGCTCATCTGCAAGTGGCTCTGGTCGGGCACGGGGGCGATTCCCGAGAAGCCGGCGAAGCTGGCGGCGCCGGGGGTCGAGCTGCCGCTGTACGCGTCGGGCAGCGGCAGCATCGGGTGGATGGGGCTGTTCATCATGCTGCTCGCCGACCTGACGGCGTTCGCGAGCATCGTGTTCGGCTACTTCTTCTTCTGGACGGTGCACGACGACTTCCCGCCCCGCGACGCGGTGGGGCCGGGCGTGTTGTGGCCGGTGACGGGCCTCGCGCTCGTGCTCGCCGCGTGGGGCCTCACGCTGCTGGCGCGAAGGCTGAACCGCGCCGAGGTGCGCGCGGGCGCGGTGGTCTCGCTGGGCCTCAGCGCTGCGCTCGCCGCGGCGGGAGCGGCCGCGCTGCTGTACGGGCCGTGGGTGACCGGGCTGAAGCCGTCACAGCACGTGTACCCCGCCGTCGTCTGGGTGCTGGTGGCGTGGGCGGCGCTTCACCTCGCCGTCGGGGTGGTCATGCTCGGCTACTGCGCGGTGCGAAGGCTCACCGGGCGCATGACGGCGACGTACGACGGCGAGCTGCAGAACACGACGCTGTACTGGCACTTCACGGCGCTGACGGCGCTCATCACGGTCGCGGTCATCGCGGGGTTCCCCCTGGCGACATGAGCACGCCCGGCCTCGCCAGCATCGCCGCGCCGCTGCTCGTGTGGGCAGGTCACTTCGTCTTCTCGTACGCGGTGGCGGCGGTGGTGTGCGCGAAGAGCGCGCCGGTGGGCGGGCTGCGCGGGGCCATCGCGCTGGCGACGGCGCTCGCGCTGGCGCTGGTGGCGAGGCAGGGCGCGAGCGCGTGGTCGAAGCACGTGCGCGGAGCGGAGCCGCACGACGCGCCGAACGACGAGGGGCGCGCGCGATTCGTGGGGCATCTCGTGGCGCTGTGCGCGGCGCTGTCGGGCGTGGCGGTCGTCTACTCGGCGGCGGTGTTCCTCGTCGTGAGGAGCTGCGAGTGAGCGCGGTGCGCATCGCCTCAGCGGTCGTGGCCGCAGCCCTGCTCGCCACCGCCTGGCTCGGCTTCGCGCGCCACGACGGCGCGTGGCCGTTCACGGCGCACATGACGATGCACATGCTCGTCGTGGCGTTCGCCGCGCCGCTCGTGGCCGTCGCGATCGGCCCACGCCTCGTGAACGCAGCGCCGGTGCTGTTCAGCGCGATGGCCGTCTCGCTCGTCGAGCTCTTTGTGGTCTGGGGCTGGCACGCGCCGGCGGCCCACCACTTCGCGCGGCACACGACGCTGGGCCTCGTGCTCGAGCAGGCGACGTTCTTCGTCACCGGCACGTGGCTGTGGCTCGCGGCGCTCGGCACCGGCACGCGGGCGGCGACGGGCGTCGTGGCGCTGCTCCTGACGGCCATGCACATGACGCTGCTCGGCGCGCTGCTCGCGCTGGCGACGCGCACGCTCTACGGCCACGGCGCGCTCGAAGACCAGCACGCGGGCGGGGCGGTCATGATTCTCGCGGGCGGCGTCTCGTACCTCGCGGGAGCGCTGTGGCTGACGCGCGGGCTCCTGCTGCAGAGGGTGACCTCGTGAAGAAGCGGCTCTGGCTCATCGCACCCGCGGTCGTCGGCGTGCTGGGCCTCGCGGCCGCGGTCATCGGCCTCGTGCCCATCAAGGCGAGCTCGGGGCACTTCGAGGTCACCGAGCAGCTCTTGCAGTTCTTCAAGCACCGCTCGGTTGCGTTCGGCTCGGGCGAGGTGGAGCTGCCGCCGCTCGACGCCGGGTGGCTCGTGCTGAAGGGGGCGGGGCACTACGAGATCGGCTGCCGGCCGTGCCACGGCAGCCCCGGCTTTCCGCCTCCACCCGTCGCCACCGCGATGTTGCCGCCGCCGCCGGGGCTCGCCGACCGCGTTCGCTACTACTCGCCGCGCGAGCTCTTCTACGTGGTGAAGCACGGCATCAAGTTCACGGGCATGCCGGCGTGGCCGGCGCTGAACCGCGACGACGAGGTGGCGGCGGTGGTCGCGTTTCTCGCGAAGTGGCCCGAGCTCGATCGCGAGGGCTACGCGGCGCTCGTGTACGGCGAGCAGGGCGAGAGCGGCACGGCGGCGGCGCCCATCGAAGAG
The DNA here is from genome assembly GCA_016793725.1 of Myxococcaceae bacterium. GTDB lineage: Bacteria > Myxococcota > Myxococcia > Myxococcales > Myxococcaceae > Xiheicaenimonas > Xiheicaenimonas phototrophica. Next base: position 4,182 of record JAEUJP010000432.1, read on the forward strand.
CTGAGCGGCAAGGTCGAAGCAGGCGTCGTCGTGTCGAGCTGCGCGCGCTGCCACGGGCTCGACGGGCTCGCGCGCGGGTCGCCCGCCTTCCCGGTGCTGGCGGGGCAGAAGGTCGAGTACCTCGCCGAGTCGCTGAAGGCGTACCTCGAGGGCCGGCGGCACAGCGGCATCATGCAGCCCATCGCCGCAGGGCTCGACGCGCAGAAGCTGCGCGAGGCGGCCGAGCACTACGCGAAGCTGCCGCGGGCTCGCAAGCGGGCGCCGGTCGACGAAGAGGCGGTGAGGCGTGGAGCGGACATCGCGACGCACGGGGTGCCGGCCGACCGGGTGCCGGCGTGCGGCGCGTGCCACGACCCTTCGCGCGAGACGAACGGGGTGTACCCGCGGCTCGACGGGCAGTGGGCCGAGTACCTGGTGCTGCAGCTCGAGCTGTTCAGCGGCCAGGGGCGCGGCGGCACGGCGTGGTGGCAGCTGATGGACCGTGCGGTGCACCGCCTCACGCCCGAGCAGATGAGCGACGTCGCCGCCTTCTACGCTGCGCAATGAAGGTCACCCGGCGCCGCGGCCCGACGGCGATGTCGGGTTGCGACGGCCTTCTCGGCGCGGTGTTTCGACGGGCCGGCTGACCCGCCCGAGCGCCGCGTTTGATCGCCGCCGTGCAGTCAGGCAACAATATATCACTATGGCATATTGCCCGCTGATGGCTGTAGCGCTGTCGCTCTCTGTCGACCCGTCACCCCCGCCCGTCGAACCGGCGCCCGCAGCGGCGCAGCTCGCCCCGCTCACCGACGAGTCGCTGTCGGCCGCGATGCGCGAGAACGGCCGGCAGACCCAGGGCTGGTTCTGGTCGTGGGGCGCACTGCTGGCCGCGATGTCGGCGACCCAGCTCGCGCTCGCCGTCGCGGCTCCCGCAGACCAGAAGGGCCCGTGGGCCCTCGGAGCCGGCCTCTACGGCGCGGGCGTTCTCGTGCACCTCGCCTTCGCTCCGTTTTCACCGGTGTTCGGCCCCGCCGACGGCGCGGCGCGAGCCGACCTCGAAGGTGCGCTCGCAAAGCAGGCTTGGGTTGCTCGCTTCACGCGCTCTTGGGCGGCCCACCTCATCGGCATCGGGTCGGGGGTGGCGATGGGTGCGATCGCCTGGCTCGAGATGGGCCGCCCCCTCGACGCGGTCTTCCTGCTCGTGACCGCAGTCGCCGTGACCGAGCTCAAGATGTGGACCCTGCCCACCGGCGTCATCGAGCTGCACGACCGGGTGCGCGTCAGCCTCGCCGTCTCGGGCAGCGGCGGCGCCGTGAGGGTGCAGTGGTGAGCCGCCTCACGCTGCTGGTCGCACTGCCCTTCTTCGCAGCGTGCGCGCACCAGGGCACGGCGAAGCTCTTCCCCGCTGAGCAGACGTTTCACTTCGAGGCGCTGCGCGCCCTGGGCTTCGCCCCGTTCAAGGGGGCCGACCCCGGCGAGGTTCTGCAGACCATCTCGCGAATTCGTGAAGGCGACGAAGAGAGCTGGTTCGAAGCGTGGAACAGCACCGCCGCGCGGCTCGAGCAGACGGCGACCGCCTCGACCTACGACCGCGTCGGCCGGGGCCGCACGCTGCTGCGCGTGCACAACTACTTCCGCACCGCCGAGTTCTTTCTGCGCCCTGACGACCCGCGCAAAGCCGAGATGTACCGCAAGAGCGTGTCGGCCTTCTATGCCGCGATGAACGAGCTCGAGGTCCCACACGAGCGCTTCGACGTGCCTTGGGGCTCGGGCACGCTGCCGGCGCTCTTCTTCGAGTCACCCCGCGCGACGCCCGAGACACCGCTGCTGGTCGTGGTGAACGGCTACGACTCCATCAAAGAAGAGATTTACTTCTTCCTCGTCGAGCCGGCCCTCGAGCGCGGCTACTCGGTGCTCGTCTACGACGGCCCGGGCCAGGGCGCCGCCCTTCGCGAGCAGGGCCTTCACTTCACCCCCGCGTGGGAAGAGGTGAACCGCGCCGTGCTCGACAGCCACTTTGCACGGCACCCGCTGCGGCCGGTCGTGCTGGTCGGCTGCAGCCTGGGCTCGGTCTTGGCGACCCGCGCCGCTGCGCACGACGACCGCGTCAAGGGCCTGGTGGCGTGGGACATCTTCTACGACTTCGCCGAGGCGGTCTCGTACCGCATGCCCGGCTGGGTCCGCTCCTCCATCTACGAGAGCCGCGAAGAGAGCGCCTTTCTTCGCCTCGGCACCTCGCTCGGCACCCGCTTCTCGCTGCAGAAGCGCTGGGCTCTCAACCACGGCCGCTGGGTGCTCGGCATCGACGACCCCCTCGCCGTCTTGCGTGAGTACGCGCGCTACACCACGAAAGACGTGAGCCCCGACGTGCGTGCCGACGTGCTTCTGCTCGCCGGCGAGAACGACCACTTCGTGCCGCTCGAGCTGCTCGAGAAGACCCGCGCTGCGCTCGTCAACGCGCACAGCGTCGAGGTCGAGGTCTTCAGTGCCGAGACCGGCGCACAAGAGCATTGCCAGGTCGGCGCCATGAACCTCGTTCACCACCGCCTCTTCGAGTGGCTCGGCGACGAGAGCCATCGGCCCTGGCAACGCCGACGAGAGGCGCTATGACCCGGCCGAAATGGCCCGCCACAACACCACCCGCTTCGCCGTTCTGGGCGCTCTCGCCTGGCAGCCGATGTCGGGCTACGACATCAAGAAGGCGCTCGACCGCAGCGTCTCGCACTTCTGGAGCGAAAACTTCGGTCACCTCTACCCGGTGCTGAGGCAGCTCGCCGCCGAGGGCCTCGTCACGCAGAAGCGCGAGCAGTCGGGCCGGCGCCCCGCCAAGAGCGTGTATCGGCTCACCGACCGCGGTGAAGACGAGCTTGGGCGGTGGCTCGCGTCGGAGCCCGGCGCCGCGCCCCGCCGCAACGAGCTGCTGCTCCAGCTCTTCTTCGGGCGAAGGCTCGACAAGACCACCCTGCGCGACAAAATCCGCCGCGAACGCGAGCGCCAGGTCGGCGCCCAGGCGACGCTCGCGGCGGTTCGCGACGAAATCAAGAAGGCCCACGCCGGGCCTGACGGCGCCTTGTGGCTGCTGACGCTGCGCTACGGCGAGCTGATGAGCGAAGCGGCGGTGAAGTGGTGCGACGAGTGCGAGCGCTGGGCCGCGCGCGCCAGGTAGCCGCCCGCCCTGCGTTCGGCGACTTCACTGGCGACGGCTGCCCCGACGACGTCGTCGCAACCGACGTCGCTCAACCGCGGCTACTGCCCCTGATGGGTGTAGGGTCGCGCGCACCGTGAAGACCATTCTGCTCACCGGCGGCACCAGCGGCATCGGCCTCGAGAGCGCAGTCGACCTGGCGAAGTCGGGCGCCCGGGTGGTGCTCGTCGGCCGCGACGCGAAGAAGACGGCCGACAAGGTCGAAGAGGTGAAGCGCCGCTCGGGCGCCTCGAACGTCGAGTCGCTGCTCTGTGACTTCGGCTCACAGAAGTCGATTCGTGCGCTCGCCGACGCCTACCGCGCGAAGTACGACCGCCTCGACGTGCTCGTGAACAACGCGGGCTCGGTGTTCGACAAGCGCACCACGACCGAAGACGGCATCGAGGCCACGTTCGCCGTGAACCACCTCGGCCCGTTTCTGCTCACGAACCTGCTGCTCGACCTGCTCGTGAAGAGCGCCCCCGCACGCATCGTCAACGTGTCGTCGCGCGCGCACTACCGCAGCACGATCGACTTCGAGAACCTCGGCTACGAGAACGGCGGCTACGGCATCATGGCGGCGTACGGCCGCTCGAAGCTCGGCAACGTGCTGTTCACCCGCGAGCTCTCGAAGCGCCTCGAGGGCAAGGGTGTCACCGTCAACGCGCTGCACCCCGGCGCCGTGGCGACCAACATCTGGGCCGGGGCGCCCAGCTGGGCGAAGCCCGCGCTCGCGCTGCTCAAGCTGTTCATGCGCACACCCGAGCAGGGGGGCCAGACCATCACCCACCTCGCCATCGGCGCCGACGTCGAGGGCAAGACCGGCCTCTACTTCGACGAGCACGAGCAGAAGACCGCGTCGCGCGAGGCGCGCGATGACTCGGTCGCGCAGCGGCTGTGGGCGAAGAGCCTCGAGCTCACCCACCTGCCCTCGAGCTGAAGGCAAGGTAGCCTCGCGCCGCACGTGCTCCGCTTCAGCGACCAGTCTCTCGCGCTCTTTCGCCAGCGGCGCTTCGCGCTCACGTTCTTGGGCTCGACGCTCGCGGCCTGGTTCATTCTCTCGCGCGAGCTCACCGTCAATGCGCTCGGCCTGCAGCTTCAGGTCGTGCACGCCTTTTCCGCCTGGTACTTCGTCACGCAGCTCGTCATCGTCTTCAGCAACGACGAGCTCGCGAAGAGCCCTCGGTGGGGCTGGCTGCGCTTCATCTGCGTCGTGAGCCAGGTCTCGGGCGGCTTCATCTACGGCGCGAGCTCGACGCTCGAGGTCAGCCCCGCCTGGGTGTTCGCGCTCGCCGTCGCCCACCTCGCCGCGCAGTACGAGCTGCACAAGAGCCGCTGGCTCATGGCGCTGTTCATCGCGCTCGCGCCGCTGCTGCACGTCGCGCTCGCGCCACACGTGACCGTGCTCTCGTTCACCACCGCCGTTCTGGTCGGCCTCACCGCCGCAGTCGTTCTCGAGGTGCTCGGCCGCCGTGCGGCCGAGACCGCCTCGCTCGACTCGACCGAGCCGCTCGGCGCCAGGGAGCTCGACGCCCGCCAGCGTCTGCTCTCGCGCGTGGCCATCGCGATGGCCGTTCATGACCAGCTCTCGGGCCTGCTGGTCGGTGGGCGCATGAAGTTGAAGCGCGCAAAGACGTGGGGCGACGTCGCCGACGCCATCGCTGCGCTGCTCGGCCGCGCGAAGGGCCTGCTCGACGACCGGCCTGCCCCCTCGGGCCAGCTCGCCGAGTCGCTGCGCACCGCCGTCGAGGCCCACGGCGCCGCGCTCGACCTGCGCGTCGAGCAGCGCCGCCCGCTCGACCCCGCCGAAGAGGCCGACCTGCGCGACCTGGTGTCGGAGGCGAGCGTGAACGCCGCTCGCTCCGGCTCGCCGGTCGTGCAGGTGCACGTCGAGGTGCTCGAAGAGGGCATCTCGGTGCTGTGCACCGGCTCGGGCACCGGCCCGCGCGCGCCCGGCGAAGGCCGCGGCCTGCGCAACATGCGCCTGCGCAGCTGGGCGCGCGGCGGCACGTTCTCGTTCGAGGCGAACGAGGCGGGCAGCACGCTCCGCGTTCACTGGCCGCGGCAGAACCTGTCGCGCTTCGCGGGCATCGGCACGGCGGTGCTCATGATCTCGCTCGCGGCCGTACCGGCCATCGCTCAGGGCCGGCTGTTCGCCGTCGCGTGCGTCGTCGTCATCGGTGTGCTCGCGGCCGGCATCTTGCGGCTCGCCGACACGGTGAGCGCGAGCCGGGCGTTGCCAGGCGGCGACGGCGGCAGCGCCGATGCCATGGGCCGCGTTCGCGCTGCGCTCGGGCCGGCGCTCGCCCAGCTCGACGCGGCGAGCGCCGCCGAGTCGCTCGAGCGCGCCGACGAGGCGCTGCGCACGTTGAGCACCACGTTCACGGCGCTGCTCGCCGAGCTCGAGCGCGAGTCGCTGCCGCTCATGCCGCAGCTCTCGGCACAGCCGGCGAAGGCGGCCGCGCTCGTCTTCGAGCGCCAGCACCTCGACCTGCTGGGGTGGCGGCTGTTCAGCTCGACCACCGTCGCATCGGTGCTGCTGTCGCTGCCGCAGTCGGTCGCGGTGCTGCAGGTGGCACCCCTCGCGTTCCGCGTGTTCGGCGGCTTCTCGGTGTTGTTCTCGCTGCTCGTGGTGCTCACGGTGCGGCAGTGGGCGACCGCAGGCTGGGCGGCGCCGCTGCGCGGGTCGCTGCTCGTGTGGTTGGGCTTCACCAGCGCTGCGGCGGGCGCGATGTCGAGCTCCACCTTCGGCCCGGGGTGGGTCATCTACGTGCTGCAGCCAGCGGTGCTCGGCCAGTTTCCCATACATCGCTCACGCGCAGTGCTGGCGGCCAT
>JAEUJP010000442.1 GCA_016793725.1 Myxococcaceae bacterium
CTTGATGGTCTGCAGCCAGTCGAGGCGCGCGCCGGCGATGAAGTTGTCTTTCTTGCCCGAGGTGAAGACGAGCGCCTTCACGTTGGGGTCTGAGGCTGCCTTGGTGAGGCTCTTCTCGAACTCGGCCGCGACGTCGGGGGCGAGCGTGTTGACGGGCTCGCCGGGGGTGTCGAAGGTGACGACTGCGACGCCATCGACGACTTCGTAGGTGAAGTAGCTCATGCGCGCTCCAGAACGACGGCGGCGCCGAGGCCGCCCTGTGCACAGACGGTGACCAGCGCGGTGCTCTTGTTGCGGCGCGCCAGCTCGCGCAGCACCTGGGTGACGATGCGGGCGCCGGTGGCGGCGAACGGGTGGCCGAGCGCAATCGAGCCGCCGCTCACGTTGAGGCGCGAACGGTCGACCTCGCCGAGCGGCGCGCTGCGGCCCAACTTCGCGGCGAAGTCTCTCGATGCGAACGCCTGCAGGTTCGACGCGATCTGCGCGGCGAAGGCCTCGTGCATGTCGACGAGATCGATGTCTTTCAAGCTCATGCCGGCGCGGTCGAGCGCGACGGGCGCGGCGTAGGCGGGCCCCTGCAAGAGCTGCTCTGCGGGGTCGGTGGCTGCGTACGCGTACGAACGAATGAAGCCGAGCGGCGTCACTTTGAGCGCCTTCGCCTTCTCTTCGCTCATCAACACGAGGGCGGCGGCGCCGTCGGTCAGGGGCGAGGCGTTGCCGGCGGTGACGGTGCCGTACTTGCGATCGAAGACGGGCTTCAGGGCGCCGAGCTTCTCGAGCGAGGTGTCTTCGCGCACGATGTTGTCGGTGTCGGCGACGACGTCGTACTTCGGGGCGACGGGCACGTGCATGACCTCGCCGTTGAAGCGCCCCTCTTTCCACGCGCGGGCCGCGTTCTGGTGCGAATCGAAGGCGATCTGATCTTGCTCGGCCCTCGAGATGCCGTTCTCTTTGGCCATCTTTTCGGCCGACTCGCCCATGGTCATGCCGGTCGAGTATTCGGCGATGGCGGGGGGAACGGGGATGAGATCTTTCGGCTTCAGCTTCTGAAAGGGCTTCAGCTTCTCGCGAATGTTGCGGGCGCGTGAGGCGGCGGCGCGCGCGTGGGCGAGGTTTCGGCTGGTGAAGATGGGCGGGTCAGACATCGACTCGGTGCCGCCGGCGATCGCGACGTCGCTCGAGCCGAGCGCGATGGTGTTGGCGGCGTCGGTCATGGCCTGAATGCTGGTCGCGCAGGCGCGCATGACGGTGTGGGTCTCGATCTTGCGCGGCAGGCCGGCGGCGATGACGACCTCGCGGGCGATGCTGGTGGCGAGCAGCGTGGGTATGACGGTGCCGAAGACGAGCTGGTCGATCTCGTCGGGGTCGAGCTCGGCGCGCTGCACCAGCTCGCTGACGACGATGCGGCCCAGGTCGAGCGCCGAGAGCTCGTTGAACACGGTGCCGGCCTTCACGAACGGCGTGCGAAGGCCTGCGACGACGGCGACCCTTCTTCCTGCGAGGCGGGCGGCTGCTGGCATGACGCATCGCGTAACGTCTCGGCTCTTGGGAGTCAAAGGCGTTTCATGCGCCTGAACAGAAACACGAAGCCCCCCAGCCGCGCGCGGCGACTGAGGGGCCTGGGGGTCGAATCGGTGGTCGTGTGACTACTGAATGCTGCTGAGGGGGAACGTCCACGGCTCGGAGCCGGTGACGCCGTCATCGACCGAGAGGTACACGCGGCCGGCGACCTCGAACGGCGCGCTCGAGAAGCTCGGGCTGCGCGCGCCGGCCGCGATGTCGTGGAACAGCGTCGTGCCGGCGTTCGTGCCATCGGTTCGCCACAGCTCGAACCCGCTGACCGAGTCATTCGCCACGATCAGCGCCTTGTTCGAGCCAGGCACCTTGACCATGACGATCGTGCCGGTGAAGTCGCTCGGCCAGATGTCTTTGACCAGGGTGGTGCTCGCCATGTCGCCGTTGCTCTTCCACAGCTCCTGGCCACCCATGCCGTCGTTGGCGAGGAAGAGGAGCGTGCCCCCGATGTCGACCAACGAGGTCGGGCCCGAGGTCGTGGCCCCGGTGCGAATGTCTCTCACCAGCAGCGTGTCGGCCGGGTTGCCCTGCGTCTTCCACAGCTCGACGCCGGTGGTGCCGTTGTTCGCCGTGAAGTACAGGTTCGCGCCCGAGATGACGAACTGGGTGGGCGACGAGCCGGTCGCCCCCATGTTGATGTCTTTCAACAGACCCGTGCCGCCGCCGGTGCCGTCCGATTTCCACAGCTCGAGGCCCGCCGCCGCCGTGGTCGCCGTGAAGTAGAGCGCACCACCGAACACGACGAACTGCCCCGGGCTGCTGCCGTTCATGCCCATCTCGATGTCACGCACCATCACCGTGTTGGCCAGGGTGCCGTCGGTCTTCCACAGCTCGGCGCCCGCAGCCGAGTCGGTCGCCTGGAAGTAGAGCGCGTTGTTGAACAGCACGAACTGGGTCGGGTTCGAGCCGGTCGCCCCCAGGTAGATGTCTCTCACGCGCACGGTGCCCACCTCGGTGCCGTCGCTCGTCCACACCTCTTTGCCTCCGAGGTTGTCGGTCGCGACGAAGATCAGCGTGCCGTTGTTGAAGTTGATCAGCTGCTCCGGGTTCGAACCCGCGGCGCCGGGGAAGATGTCTTTCACGCGCACCGTGTTGGCTTCGGTGCCGTCGGTCTTCCACAGCTCGACGCCGCTGTTGCTGTCTTCGGCGATGAAGAAGATGTTCGAGCCCACCTTGATGAAGTTCGACGGGTTCGAGCTCTGGCCCATGGGTCGAATGTCCTTCAGCCGAACCGTGCCTGCGGCCGTGCCGTCTGAGACCCACGGCTCGGTGCCCGACACCGCGTCGGTCGCCGCGAAGTACATCTTGTTGTCGATGACCGTCAGGAACTGCGGGTTCGAGTCGGCGGTGCCCGCGTTGATGTCTTTGAAGAGCTGCGTGCCGCCCGTCGTGCCGTCGGTCACCCACAGCTCGCGGTTCGACGAGGCCATCGCCGGCGAGTCAGCCGCCGCGAAGAAGACCCGGTTGCTGAACGAGACATAGCCAGACGGGGCCGAGCTCTTGCGCGCGGTGTTGATGTTGGTGATGAGCGACTGGTTGGCGCTCGTCGCCTGCCACAGCTCGGCACCGTTGACGCCGTCGTTCGCGTTGAAGACGAGCGTGCCGGCGAGGTTCACGATCTCGGTGATCGCCGAGTTGGTGACGCCCGTCATCGGGTTGCCCGGGAGCACGTCTTTCAAGAGGCGGGTGCCGGCGTTGGTGCCGTCGCTTTCCCACAGCTCGCGACCGTTCATGCCGTCGTCTGCAGTGAAATAGAGACGACCGTTCGCCGAGGTGAGATCGGCAGGTGTCGAAGAGGCGCCCGCCGTGGTGTTGATGTTCTTCACCAGCTGCGTCGTCGCGGCCGTGCCGCCGCTCACCCACAGCTCGGTGTCGCTGTTCTGCGTCGCAGAGAAAAAGAGCTGCGTGTTGACCGCGGTGAGGTTGCGCGGGTTGCCGTCGATCGCGCCTGCGCCGATGTTGGCCACCAACACGGTGTTCGCGGCGGTGCCGTCGGTCTTGAAGAGCTCGTTGCCTTCGACTGCGGTGCTGGCCGAGAAGTAGACCGTCGCGCCCGCGCCCTGGAAGCGCACATCGGGGAAGATCACGAGCCCGCTGAGGTTCGACAGGTTCGTCTTCAGCGGAATGGTGCCGCCCACCGTGGAGTCAGTGACCCAGATCTGGCGGCTGCTCGTCGTGATTCCGCTCGAGATGCCAAAGACGAAGTAGGTCTTGGCGTTGTACGTGTAGAAGGCGGTCAGGTTGTACGACTGGTTGGCCCCGAGCGCGACCGGCGCGGCCACGGCGACGCGCATGGTGCCTGCTGCGGTGCCATCGCTCTTCCACAGCGGCATCTGGTTCGAGGTGGTGTTGGGGCTCGCCTGGAACACCACGTTGCCGTTCAGCTCCGTCACGTTCGTCGGAGTCAGCGCGGGCAACGGAATGGTGCCCGCCGAAGTGCCGTCGGTCACGAAGAGCTTGCTCATGCTGTCGACCGGGTCGGTCGCGCGGAAGAAGAGCTTGTTGCCCGCAGAGACGAACTGGCTGAGGGTCGAGCCCGTGGGGCCGACGTTCAGGTCTTTCACCATCGACGTGCCCGCCGCAGTGCCGTCGGTCTTCCACAGCTCCTGGCCGTGAATGCCGTCGTCGAGCGCGAAGAAGAGCGTGCCGTTGACGTAGGCCATCGCGCCGAAGGCGTTGGGGGCAAGGGTGCTGGCGAACCTCGTCGTCACCTTCACGGTGCCGGCCGCGGTGCCGTCGCTCTTCCAGATGCCCGCGCCTTCGAGATCGTTCGTGGCGACGAAGTAGACCGTCGTCGCCGTGCCCGGAGCACCGGCGAGGGTCAACCGAACCGGCGACGAAGACGCGATCGGGTCTTCACCCAGCGCGATGTCGCGCAGCAGGGCGGGCACACACGACGGCCCCACACAGGGGCCGCCCGAGCCACCCGCCGTGGCCGTGCCACCGCCCGTCGCTCCGCTGCCCGCGGTGCTGGTGCCGCCGCCCGTGGCCATGCTGCCCGCGGTGCCGGTGCCGCCGCCCTGCGAGTCACCGCCGGCGTTGGTGCCATCGCCGCCGGCGTTCGAGCTCGTGCCGCCGGCCCTGCCACCGCCATTCGAGCTGCCCGCAGTACCGGAGCCGCCGCCCGTCCCTCCACCGCCCCCTCCAGAACAACTGAACGCCAGTGAAACGGACGCAGCCAGTGCGACGACCAACGGTCTCATCAAGAACACTCCTTGGGTTTGGGGTACTGAGCGAGGGGCCGGGGAACCGCGCAAGACGTCAGGACGCGGACCATAGCAAACACGGATCGCGCCGCACGGGGTGAGTGGTGGCGATGTTCTCGCACCTCTGCCTACGGGTGAGCGGTCTGCCATGGCACCCACTCGTACGAACGTCGGCGATGCGTGTCGCGCCGTTCGGCCAGACGTTCTACGTCGCGAGGTGCACCTGAACACTTGCCCGTGAGCCTGTGACCGGCGCGGTCACACGAACTGTCCTCATCTTCATGTTTGGAGGACGGGGCGGCGCGAAATCTGTCGCACGAAGTGCGCGCGTCTCGAGCGCAGCGAGCCGAAAGCTCAGAAGCCGAGCGCCTTCAGGCGCGCGAGGTGTGCGCGAACCTCGTGAGCGAGCGCCTCGATGAACACGCTGTAGCCGACGGGCGGCCTCGCGCGCTCGACCTTCGAGAAGCCCGCCGCCTTCGCGGTCGCGCGCAAGGTGACGTCGACCGCGTGCACGCTCGTGAGCTCGTCGACGGCGCCGCCGAGCGGCACGAGCACGACCGAGTCTGCACCGCTCTTCCGCAAGCTCTGCAGCGCGGCCTCGCTGGTGATGCCGGGCGCGCCCATCGACAGCCAAGACACCTTCCACGGAGCGGTCAGCCCCTCCATCACGGCCGTCGTCGTGTCTTTGAGCTGAGCGAGGTACGGGTCACCCGCGCGGTCGTCTTTCGCTTCGATGGGCAGGGCGCAGAACAGCACGGTGGCGCCCGGCGCGCGCTCGACACCCTCGGTGATCGCGGCGCGCAGGGCTTCGACGTAGCCCTTCGAGGTGGCGTAGCGATCGATGACCGAGACCTCGCTGCCGCTCTCTTCGAGGGCGCGCAAGATCGGCTTCAAGAACCGGTCACACTTCTGCGGGTGCAGCGACAGCCCGACGACGCGCGTGGCGCCCTGCTCTTTCAGCTTCGCGAGCGCGTCGCCGATCTTCGGCGCGCCGTACAGCGCACCGAACGCGACCGGCACGCCCAGCTTCTTCGCGAGCAGCTCGCCGAGCTCGTTCGCCTGGGCCTCGAGCGGCGACCTGCCGCCCGACTCGGTCAGCCGCTGCTGCCACGTGCTCGCGTCGAGCCGCGCCGCGATGCCGCCGAAGAACCCCTGGGTGCCGCGGCCGAACGACGAGGTGAACGCGTAGGGGTCTGAGTACCAGGCCCGAAGCCAGTCGCGCGTACCCTCGACCGACGGCGGGTCACCGCGGTGCAAGAGCAACAGCCCGATGCCGGCGAGCGAGGCCGAGGGCTCGGCCGGCGCGGCAGGCACGGGCGCGTCGGGAGCACCGACCTCGCTCAAGTGCCCCTCCACTGCAGGTCGACCTTCAGGGGCCCGGCCTCGTCGG
>JAEUJP010000467.1 GCA_016793725.1 Myxococcaceae bacterium
TCGCGAGCGGCCTCGCGGGCGCCGCCGACGCCGACGCCGATGGCACCGTGCGCTTCGGCGAGCTCGCCGCGTTCGTCGCGTTTCACACCGAGCGCATGTTCGGCCAGCGCCCGTGGTTCGAAGCGCCCGGCGGCGACCTGCGCGCACCGGTGCTCGAGCTGAAGGGGCGCACCGGCCTCGTGCTCGACGCGAACCTCGGCGGCCGCCTGCGCGTGCGCGCCGTGCCCTCGAGCCACGTCGTCGCCGAGCTGCACAAACCGGTCGGGCTGCCCGCGACGCTCGTCTTGCCGCCGGGCGCGTACCGCATCGAGCGCGCCACCGACGCCGCCGAGGTCGACGTGCCCGAGCTCGGCCAGGGCCGCGTCGACGACCGGCTGTTCGTGCCGGCCGCCGTCGCCGAGCGTGGGGGCGACGAGCTCGACGGCTTTCAGAGCCCGTTCAGCAGCGACGTCGTCAACGCGCTGAGCGCGGGCTACCAGTCGGGCGTGCAGACCTCGCAGCGCGGCCCGTGGCGCCACGCCATCGACCTCGCCTACGCGCTCGACCCGGTGCCGTTCGGCATTCTCACGGCCGAGCACGGCGTCGAGCTCGGCTACCGCTACTCGCTCGGCCGCTTCTTTGCCGGCGCGCGCGCGGGCTTTCACCAGTCGACGGTGCTCGACGTCGCGCTGCGCCGCGGCGGGCTCCTGCTCGAGGGCGGCGCGCGGTTCGTGCCGGGGCCCTTCGAGCTGCAGCCACACGTCGGGCTCGGCGTGCACGCTGTGGTGCGGGTGCAGGGCGGCGTCACGCGCGGCGATCTCACCGCGCCGCTCGTCGTGATGGGGCTCAGGCTCGAGCTGCCCATGGCGGCAGGGTTCTCGCTCGTTGCCGACGCCCGCGGGGAGCTCATCTTCCTCGCGCTCGATGGGGCGCGAACGCCGTTCGTCTCGCCTCTGGTAACGTTGGGGGTGTCATGGAGAAGATGATCACCGCGCTGGCGCTCGTGCTGGCGGCCTGCGGCACCCTCGAACCGCTGTCCGCGCAAGACATCTATGGCCTTCGCAGCGGCTCTGGCACCTCGGTCTACGGGCTCGTCAAGAACGCGCGCACGGGCGCACCCCTCGTCGGGGTCACGCTGCTGATCGGCGGCCGATCGACGCTGTCCGAGAATGACGGCACCTACCTCATCGAAGGTCTCGCGCCGATCGAAGCCACCGGCGAAGTCGCCGTTCACGGCTTTCAATCGGTCTCGGTGCGCTTCACGCTCGAGCGCGGCGCGAACCTCCGCAACTTCGAGCTCGAGCCGAACGAGTGTGGCCGCGCCAACTGCCTGCCCGGCGAGTTCTGCAGCAGCAGCGGCTGCAGCCCTGGCGCGACCCTGAGCGGCAGCGTCTTCAATGCCTGCGACAACACCGCGCTCGACGCGCTCGTTCGCATCGACGGCGCCGCCATCTGCACCGAGAGCTCGAAGGGCGCCTTCTTTCAGCTGAAGGGCATCACGCCGAACGGCCCCCAGGTCATCTCGATCGGCAAGACCGGCTACTTGCCGTTCACCAAGACCATCAGCCTCAACACCGGCCTCAACGCGATGGACCCGGTGAAGCTGACGCCCGAAGCGGGCTGCTCGGCGATTCCCGCTCCCGCGGCTTGCGTCTGCACCGCCGCCGGCTGCCAGCGCTAGCGCGCGCGCCCTCAGCTGCGCAGCCGCGCCTGCCGCACCAAAAGCCCGAGAAACAGCGGCCCGCCGAGCAGCGCCGTCACCACGCCGACCGGCAGCTCCTGGTTGAACGCGCGAAACGAGAGCCGCGCGAGCAGGTCGGCGAGCGCGAGAAACGCCGCGCCGCACAGCGCGCTCGCCGGCAGCAGCACCCGGTTGTCGGCGCCGAACATCAGCCGCACCACGTGCGGCACCAGCAGCCCCACGAAGCCCACGAGCCCCGAGACCGCGACCGCGACCGAGACCGCGAGCGACGTCGACAGCAGCACCTGCGTGCGCGTGCGCGCCACGTCGATGCCGAGCGACGCCGCGTCGTCGTCGCCGAGCATGAGCAGGTTGAGCCGCCCCGACAGCACCCACAGCGCCGCGAACGCGACGGCCTCGAGCACCGTCGCCGCCATCAGCGCCGCCGGCGCCTCGTGCCCGAGGCGGCCCGCGAGCCAGTACAGCACCTCACCCAGCTGATCGGGCGCGACCAGCGCCTTCACGAACAGCACCGCCGCGAGCGCGAACGAGTTGAAGATGACCCCGGCGAGCAGCGTCGCGTGCGGCCCGCCGCGCGACAGCCGCCCCACCGCCATCACCAGCGCCGTCGCGCCGAACGCCCCCGCCAGCGCGAACAGGCTCGTCGCCGAGAGGCCGGGCAGAATCGTCAGCGCCGACAGCCCCAGCGCGAGCGCCAGGGTCGCTCCCAGCGCCGAGCCACCCGACACCCCGAGCACGAACGGGTCGGCGAGCGGGTTGCGCGTCAGCGCCTGCAGCGCACAGCCCGCCGCCGCGAGGCTGGCGCCCACCAGCGCCGCGAGCGCCACGCGCGGCAGCCGAATCGAGAGCAGAATCGCCCGCGCCGTCGAGCCCTCTTCGAGCACGTCGGGCAGCGACAGCGTCTGCTCACCGAACCCCGCCGCGAGCAGCAGCACCACCGCGAGCCCGAGCGCACATGCACCCAGCACTGCCGACAAGCGCGCCATGCTGAAGTTGACGGAGGCCACTGCCACTGTTGCTACAGTACCGCGTGTCGCCGCGGCCGAGCGGCGAGAAACCAGGGGTTCCCCAACATGTTGAAGCGTCTCTCTGCGGCGAGTGTCGCCGTTCTGTGCGCGTGCGGCCCGGCCGAGGTGCGGGTCGGCGAGGGCAAAATTCCCAAGATCGAAGGTGATCAGACCTTCACGCTCGGCCAGTACACGTGCGGCAACCCCATCACCGCGCAGGGCTACACGGTCTCGACGCGCTCCATCAACGGCGACGCCGACTGCGAGTTCACCTTCGATCAGCTCGTCGAGGTGATTCGCGCCGCCGACTACCAGAACATCCCCGACCTCCAGGGCGCCTCGAACCTCGTGCAGAAGGTCGAGCTGCGCGTCGAGGCCCTCGCGTTCGTCGACGCCAGCAACAACATGCCGCTCGACTACAACGGCTACGTGAAGACCCTCGCGCTCAACGTCGACGGCCAGCAGGTCGCCGACAAGTCGACGCTCGCCTCACTGCCCACGACCGTGGCCTTGACCGGCGCCGCCCTCACCAACATCAAGACCCGCGTCGACGCCCGTCAGCCCGCGAGCGTTCACGCGACCGCCATCATGGTGGTGCCGAAGTCGCCCGCGCCGCCGCCCGAGCTCAAGGTCACGTACAAGGCCCAGCCGACCGTCGTGCTCGGGCCCGGTAACGTGAGTCTGCCGCAGTAACACTCCCACCTCGCCGAGCAGCGCCCCGCCACTCCGGTTAGCAATTTTCAACTGGAGGGCGTCGGGTATGGGGCGTTTGGTGACACTGGGGGCGTTGGTTCTCGCGGGTTGTGGCGCCGAGCTGAAGCTCGGCGAGAGCGTCGGTCTCTCACCCATCACGGGTGAGACGAAGGTCGCGCTGACCGCGAATCGGGCGTGCGACACGGCCGACTGCAAGGTGACGTTCAACCGCGCGGTCGTGATGGCGACCCGGCAGGAGCTCGCCGGCCTCGACGGCGCGGTCAAGGCCATCGAGCTCGAGCTGAAGGAGCTCAGCTTCACCGACTCCGACAAGGGCGAGCGCATCGAGGGCCAGCGCATGCCGGCGGGCACGGTCACCATCGGTGAGGAGCTCGTCATCGGCGTCGAGCACCTCTCGAAACTGCCCATCACGCTGCGGCTCGAGGGCCGCGCGCTCGACGAGGTGAAGGCGCAGATCGCCGCCGGCGAGAACGCGACGCTGATGATTCGCGCCGAGATCACGATCGCGGCGCCGATGCCGCGCAACATGATCGTGCGCTACGACGTGCAGCCGACGCTGGTCATCGGCGCCCGCTGACTCAGGGGAACGTCTTCCACAGCGTCTCGAGCGCGGGGGCATCGAGCGCGAGCACCTTCGCCCGGTCGATGCCCCGTGCCCCGGTGAGCGCCAGCAGCCGATCGAGCACCGCCTCACGCTGCGCACCGCCGTTCACGCGCGCCAGCAGGTTCCACAGCGACACCGCGTCGCCGGCCTCGGCGACCTCGAGCACCTGAGCCAGCTCGCCGCCCTGCTCGAAAGCGTCGAGCGCCGCCGTGACCTGCGCCCCGGCCTTCACCGAGCGCGGCACCCCGGGCGGCTGGCCCTTCTTCGACCTCGCCTGCGCGCCCACCGACACCCGCGACGAGACGCCGCCGCCCTCGAGCGAGACCTCGCCGTGCGTGACGACGAGCTTCGTCGCTCCGTCGGCCTCGACGCTCAAGTCGTACTCGCAGCCGAGATCGACCGCCTGCGCCGAAGGCGTGTCGACCACGAAAAGCCGCGGCGGAGCCACCACCTTCGCGTGCAGCGCCCCCCGCACGAGCTCGAGCCGGTGCCGCTGCGCGTGCGTCTCGACGATGCGCACGCGCGAGCTCGGCTCGACCGTCACGCGGCCGATGTCGGCGACCGCGATGGTCGCGGCCTCGTCGGGCTCGAGCCACCGCCCCACCGCGAGCGAGCTCTGCCCGCCCGACGCCGTCGTCACGGGCAGCGCCGTGCCGCGAGGCGCGACGAAGAACGCGAGCGTCGCCGCCACGGCGAGCCCCGCCGCCACGAGCACGGGCCAGCGCCTCGCGCGCAGCTTCGGCCGGTAGCCTGCCTCACCCAACCGCTGCTCGAGCGCGAGCAGGTCGGCATCACCCTCACCCTGCTTGTCGTACAGGTAGCTCACACGTCTTCCCCCGGCTGCGCGCTCAGCCCCATGCGCTCGCGCAAGAGCTTCATGCCGCGGCACAGGTTCACCCGCACCGACTCGGGCGTGAGGCCGACCTGTTCGGCGATTTCGGGCCCGGTCAGCCCCTCGACGAGCCGCAGCGCGAGCGGCTCACGGTAGGCCTCGGGCAGTGAGCGAATCAGCGCGAGCACCTGCGACACCTCGGCGCGGCGCGGGTCGACCACCTCGAGCGTCTCGGGCAGCGGCACGAGCTGCGGCCGGCCGCGAACGAAGTCGATCGCCCGGTTCCGCGCGATGGCCGCCAGCCAGCCGCCCATGCTGGCCTCGTCTCTCAGGGTCTCGAGGCGCTGCATGGCGGTGATGAAGACCTCTTGCACGAGGTCATCGGCGTCGGCCTTCGGCACCCGCGCGAGCAGCACGCCGTGCACCATCTTGGCGTAGCGCTCGAAGAGCCGGCCAAACGCCCGCCGGTCGGTCGCAGACGGCGCCAAGGGTGCGGAAAGAGCCAAGACCAGCGTCACCACAGCAAGACGACTCAGCCCTGGCCAGCGTTAACCCGCAAGTCACCATTCGATCTTGGTCACCACGGGCAGCTGCAGCGCGCGCTCGCGGTCGAGGTCCAGGTTGCCGACGTGCAGCGACAGGGGCGACTGCACCCACTTGTAGATGCTCTGCGTGAACAGCCGCACGAACTTCTCGACGTCGCCCTTCAGCGCCGCGGCGCCGCGCTCGGGGAACATCGGCACGAGCGCCGAGAGCAGCTCCGACGGCGACAGCTTCTCGCCGGCGAACAGGTAGAAGCACGCGTCGAGCACCACGAACGGCATCAGCTCTTCTTCGCCGACCTGGTTCGGCTGCAGCTCGGGGCCCGCGGGCTTCGCCGTCACGAGGCCGATGCCCTCGTACCGGTGTTTCTCTTGCAGGTACTCGAGCAGGTAGACGACGAGCGTCTTCGGCAGGTTCGAGATGACGGCGAGCGCGCCCATCAGGTCGCCGCCGATGGTGGTGTACCCGACCGCCTTCTCGCTCATGTTGCCGGTCTGCAGGAACAGGCCGTTCGACGTGTTCGCCCAGTTCCACATGCGCTGCGCGCGCAGGCGCGCCTGAATGTTCTGCTTCGTGATGCCGGTGAGCTCGACGCCGGGCCCGAGCATCTGCTTCGCGGCCTCCATCTCGCGCTCGAAGGCGTCGTCGATGCTGACGACGGCGAAGCCGACGCCGAGCTCTCTTGCCGTCACCTCGGCAGCGCGCCGCGTCGCGTCGGAAGAGAAGCGCGTCGGCATGTAGAACGTCTGAATCAGCGAGCCGGGGTCGTCGGGCCGCGCGCGCTGCGCGTAACGGTGGGCGATGAGCAGCGTGAGCGTCGAATCGCGGCCGCCCGAGAGCGCGATGCCAATCTTGGTGAAGACGCGGTTCTTCTCGAAGTAGTCGCCGATGCCGAGCGACAGCGCGTCGAGCAGGTCTTCGCACAGGGCCTCGCGGGCGCTGCGCTGCGGCGTACCCGACGGCAAGAAGAAGCTGCGGTTCGGAGGCGCCGGGTAGTGCAGCGTCTCGCGCTTCGTCTTGAAGTCGCCGATGACGCGCACCGGCACCGGCGGCTGAGAGGTCGCCCAGGCCTCCTGATCCATTCTCCACGTCGTGTTTTCGGTGCGCAGCCGCGCGGTGCGCTCGAGGTCGACGACCGCCGACGAGAAGCCCTCTCTGAAGCGCACCGCCTCGAGCGCGGGGCGGCCGTTCTGGTTCAAGAAGCCGCCGCCATCGAAGATGAGCCCGTCTTGGCTGCCGACCTGGTTCGCGTACGCGAGCGTGCACTGGTGGTCTGACGCGCGCGTCGCGACGAGCTCGCGCCGGGTGCCCTCGACACCGATGCGAAACGGCGACGATGAGACGTTCACGATGAGCTCGGCGCCGGCGTAGGCGCGGCGGCGCATGGGGCCGTCGGCGCTCCAGAGGTCTTCGCAGACCTCGACGCCGAGGGTGCCGAAGTCGAACGCGAACAGCTGATCGCCGAGCGGCACGGTGTCGGCCCCGTGGCGGTTCGGCGGCTCGAGCTGCTCGTTCATTCCCGGGTAGCCGCGCGAGAACGTGCGGCCCTCGTAGAAGATGCCGTACGTCGGCAGCTTCTCTTTCGGCACGAGCCCGAGAATGCGGCCGCCGGCGACGACGGCGGCGCAGTTGTAGCGCAGGCCCTTGTGGCTGACGGCGACGCCGAGCACGTGCACCACGGCGCTGGCCGCGGTGGTCTTCGCGAAGCGCTCGAGCTCGACCCACTGGCGCTCGACGAACGTGTGCCACTGAATCAGGTCTTCGCTCGGGTAGCCGCCGACGAGCTGCTCGGGGAAGACGGCGACCGTCACGTGCTCGTCGCTCATCGCCTTCGCGAGATTCAGCGCGCGATCGACGTTGGCGCCGAACGCGCCGACCGTGGTGTTGACGGAAGCGAGGCCGACCTTCACGAGCCGCATGCTTCCGACCATACAGCCAAATTCGTGACGTGCAGCCTTCGCTACTGCACCCGCACCGTGTCGCAGCCCGCTCCGCCTCCGCTGCGCGCCTGCGCTCGAACGTAGAACGCGCCGCTCACGCTCGGCGTGAACGTTCGCCTCGAGCTGAAGAAGCCGGCCTGCCCGGCCGGCTGCGTCGCAGCGGCGGCGGCGGCGAGCCACGACACCGCGCGATGGTTCAAGAGCGGCTCCCCTCTTCGCAGCAAGAGACACGTTACCGTTCGCAGACGGGTCGCCCGTCGCATACCCGCTGATCACCGCGTCTTTTTCTCGTAACGCCCCCAGAACCGTCACTCTGTAGCCACACCGCTGCACACCGCGCGGGCGCCGATACACATGCCTCTACGGGGTGGCGTGAATGGGGCTGGTTTGGGCGGTGGTGGGGTTGGTGGCGGCGGCGGGGCCTTCGAAGCTCGAGGTGCCCGGCAGCATCGAAGCGATGAACGAGCAGCGCGAGCGCGTCGACGTCGTGCTCGCGGCGCGCTCGAACCTGACCGAGGCCGAGCGCGCCGCGGTGTCGTGGGCGATCGTCGAAGAGTCGGCCCGCGCCGGCTACGACCCGTTTCTCATTCTCGGCCTGATGGACGTCGAGTCGGACTTTCGCCGCGACGTCGTCTCGAGCGCCGACGCCCGCGGGCTGATGCAGATTCAGCCGATCACGCTCGGCTACCTCATCGAGAAGAACCACTGGCCCATCTCGCAGGCCGACGTCGCCGCCGACCCCGCGCTCTGCGTGCGGCTCGGCGTTCGCTACGTGCGCCAGCTGCACGACCGGTTCGGCACGCTCACCGCCGCGCTCATGGCCTACAACATGGGCCCCACGAAGTATAAGCGCCTGTCGAAGACGCCGGCCGCGCTCGAGGCGTACCAGTCGTACCCGAACGCGGTTCGTCGCGACGCGCGCGCGCTGAAAGCACGCCACACGCTGCCCGCCACCGCGCTGCAGCAGGCCGGCCTCGACGCGAAGCAGCGACCCGACAGCTAAAACCCGCGCTCACTTCGTCTTCTTCGACCGCTCGGCCGCCCGCCGCTGGGCCTCGCCCTCGACGGCCTTCAGCACGTCGACGACCGCCTTCTTGTTGCCCATGTTCTTCGCCCACCCGGGAATCGAACCTCCGGGGTCGGTCGCGAACTTGTACACGACGTGGCTCTTCGAGCCGTCGCCGACCGGCGTGATGGCCCAGCTCCCGTCGTTCACCTTCACCCGAATGAAGCCGTCGGCGTCTTCCACCTTGTTCGGAGCCGCCTTCCAGTGCTGGCGGAAGGCGCCCGTGCCGTCGGGCTTCACGAGCTCGTCGTTCCAGATGCGCACCGCGTAGTCGCGGTTGCTCAACATCGGCAGCGACAGCTGCGTGTACACGTAGAAGCTGCCGTCGGCCTCGGCGGTGCCCACCTCTTTCGCCTGGTGCACGCTCGGCATGAACGTGTTGAAGCTCTTCGGGTCGAGCAGCGCCGTCTGAATGTCGAGCGGGCTCGCCTCGAGGTCACCCTCGCCCCACACCTCTTTCACGTCCGACCCTTCGCGCACCCGGTTCTTCACCGTGAACGGCGGCCCGTCGATGACGGTCTCCCACTCGGGCTCGGCGCCGACCGCAGCGCGACCAGACAGCGACAGGGCAAAGAAGACGGCGAGGCGGGTGCGCATGCGTCAGTTCAGGTAGCCGCTCGGGTTCGGCGGCGCCTTCATTCTCGCGATCACCGCCGTCACCTCGTTCAGCACCTCGCCGAGGCGCTTCAGCGGGTCGAGCTCGTCGAGCAGCTCGACGCGCCGTGTGACGTTGTTCACGAGCGTCGCGGCCACCACGTCGGCGAGCCCGCCGCCCTTCGCGCGCGACGCCACCTTCACGAAGTTTTCGGCGGCCTTCTGGGGCAGGCGGGCCGCGAGCTCGAGCACGGCGCGGCGCAGCGACAGCTCGGCGTCGCCGCCGATGCTCTCGTCGTCGGGCAACATCTCGGCCTGCACCTCGCGGTACAGCTTGTCTTTCGCGTGCTCGGCGATGACGCGGGCGCGGCACACGCCCGTGAGCATGAGGTTGTAGCGGCCGTCGGGCAGCTGCTCGTTCAGCGACACCACGCCGGCGCTGACGATCGGGTGCAGCGGCGGGTCGCCCACGAGCTCGGGCACCGCCGACGGAGGCACCTGCGCCAGCGCGAACACCCCGTCGGCCTCGAGCGCGTCTTTCACCATCGCGCGGTAGCGCGGCTCGAAGATGTGCAGCGGCACCGCAGTGCCGGGGAACAGCACGAGCGAAGGCAGGGGAAACACCTTGAGCCGCCCGGCTGCGGCCAACACGCGCTCGAGCGGGGTCATCCCGCTGCCGGAACCTTGGGGTCCTTGTTCGCGTTTCGCGCCCGAATCGCCTCGATCAGAATCGGCAGAATCGAGATGAAGATGATCGCCAGAATCACGAGCTCGAAGTTCTTCTTCACCACCGGCATCGCGCCGAAGATGAACCCGGCCACCGTGCAGATGATGACCCACGCGAACGCGCCCACCACGTTGAACGTCAGAAAGCGCGAGTACGGCATCTTGCCGATGCCCGCCACGAACGGCGCGAACGTACGAACGATCGGCACGAAGCGCGCGAGCACGATCGTCTTGCCGCCGTACTTGTCGTAGAACTTCTGCGTTCGTTCGAGGTGCTCTTTTTTCACGAACCTGAAGTTCTTCTTCTCGAGGTAGCCGGGCCCGAGGGCCTTGCCGATCGAGTAGTTCACCGCGTCGCCGATGATGGCCGCGACGATCAGCAGCGGTATCACGATGAAGATCGACAGCCGGCCCGCCTCGTTGTCACTGAGCGCGCACAGCGAGCCCGCCGCGAACAAGAGCGAGTCACCGGGCAGAATCGCCGTCACCACCAGGCCCGTCTCACAGAAGATGATGAGAAAGAGAATCGCGTAGACCCAGATGCCGTAGCCGGCGACGAGGGCCTCGAGGTGTTTGTCGACGTGGAGGAAAATGTCGACGAAGGACATCAGGGTCTGCATAGGCGGCGCACCCTATGTGTAGGTGCCGCCCCACGGCAAGTCACGACGCCGGCGTCACCGCGATGCCCTCGACCTTCGCCGCCCGGCACGCATCGATGACCTGAATCAGCGCCTCGTACTGAACCGCGTCGTCGGTCACGATGGTCGCGCTCTGCACGCCCTGCATGCGCGCCGTCAGCTCGCTCACCGGCACCCGCTCGCCGTCGAGCGTCAACCCGGCTTGCGTGAGCTTCAGCTCCCGCGGCGGCGGCGCCTCGACCTCGTCGGCCCGCTCACCCGGCCCCGCCTGCGAGACCGGCAGCGTGCCCGTCTGCGACCACACCGCCGTGATGAGCAGAAACGCGATGGTCACCGCCATCAGGTCGATGAACGGCACCACGTTGATCTCGGTGTCCAGCGGGCGCTTTTCGGTACGCATGCGCTGACAGACAGCGCGCGAAGCGGCCCGTTCCTCCCGCCAAACACAAACGGCCCGCCTCCATCGCTGGAGGCGGGCCGCTCACTTCGAAACCGTTCAGCTCAGCGCGAAGCCGACTCTTCCTTCTTCGGAGCGTCGGCGGGACCACCGCCCACGTTCAGCGTCGCGAAGTTGATGTTGCCGTACCCCGCCGAAGCGCACGAGAACATCACGCGCTTGATGATGCGAAACTCGACGCCCTTGTCGGCCTGAATGTTCACGTCACCCTTGAAGGCGCCGCTGTCGTTCGCAGCCGAGTGAAGATCCTCGAACTTCTTCCGCTCGTCGCGCAGCTTCTCTTCGAGCAGGGGAATGTTGAGGTACTCCTCGCGGGTGAAGTCTTCGACGCGGCCGATGAGCGCTCCTGAGAGCAGCACCTCGGTCTTCGACACCGTCACCACCGGCGCCGACTGAATGTCCTGCACGTTCTTCGCCTCGGGGAGCGAGATGTCTTTGCTCATCATCAGCACTTCGCCCGTCGCCGAGAAGTTGGCGATGAGGAAGAGCACGATGATGACGAACATGTCGACCAGCGGCGTCACGAGCAGATCTGCGAAGCCCGACTTCTTGGCGTGCGCGTGGCCGAACACCTTCGAGTGCTCGAACCGCTTGCCCATTCGTTTGCCTGGAACCTTGATGCCCATGTCGTCTTTCCTCTAGCTCGAAGCAGGCGACACCGAGATCGCCGGCAGCTCAGACCCGATGCAGGTGTCGATGATGCGAACCAGCACCTCGTACTTCACCGAGTCTTCGGTCTGCAGGGTAATGGCCTGCTGATCAGGCAGGTTGCTCTTGATCTCTTTGAACTTGGCCTCGAGCTTCGCGAGATCCAACTTCGTCGGGTCGATCGGAATCGGGTCATACTGGGTGCCACCGAGCGTGAGCTTGAGCTCCTTCTCGGTGATCAGCAGGGTGAGGGGCAACGTCTTCTGCTCCTCTTCCTGCTTGTTCGGGTCAGACGGACCACCCGCCTGACCGACCTGAAGGCGACCCACCTGCGTCCACACCGCGGTCATGATGAGGAACGCGATCGTGACGGCCATCAGATCGATGAACGGAACCAGGTTGATGACCGTATCGAGCGGCTTCTTGCCGCCCTTCTGCGGTACTCCAGGATCTCCACCACCTGCCATGGTTCTCTCTCCTTACTTCAGAGGTTCCTGACACCGGGGAGCCCATTGGGTTCCCCAGCGCCAGAGACCATCACTCTTCGCCCGCCGAAGCCGGCACGGAGACGTTCTTGAACTTGTCTTTGTTGCTGACGACCAGGTTCAGCACCGCAACCGAGGTCTCGTTCATGTCGTTGATGAGCGCCTGCGTACGGCCCATCAGAATCGAGAAGAACACCAGCATCGGAATCGCGACGATGAGGCCGAAGAACGTGCAGTTCATGGCTTCAGAAATCGACGCGGCGAGAATCGTCGCCTTGTCGGCCGGCGCGACGTGCGCGACCGCCTTGAAGGAGCCGATCAGACCGTTCACCGTACCGAGCAGACCCGCGAGCATTGCCGCGTTGCCGAGCATCGCGAGGTAGCCCGTGCGCGACTCGATCTTCGGCGTCTCACGCAGCGCCGCTTCGTCGAGCGCCGCCTGAACCTCTTCTTCGCCCTTCGGCACGTTCATCAGGCCCGACTTGATCACGTTCGTCAGCGGCGTCGGCTTCTGGCCCGCCACGTAGTTGATCGCCTTGTCGAGATCGCCGGCGTAGATGTGCTTCTTCAGCCCGCGGAGGAAGCCGTCTTTGTTGATGGAGGCCGTGAAGTACAGAACGATGCTGCGCTCGACGATGATCGCGATGCCGATCACGCCGGCGAGCGCGATCGGGTACATGCCGCCGCCGCCTTCATTCCAGCGGGCCGCGATCGAATCGAAAAGTCCTTCTTCGCCCCCGCCACCTTCAGCAGCGAGAAGCGCCAGTTTGCCGAGAATCATTGTTGTGTTGCCTCCGAGGTTTCGAACAACCCCTTCGAAAAAGACGGCGGACAGTAGGCTCCCAAAAGAAAGACTGTCAAGGTAGGAACCACCCCATGGCGAGGAAGCGCATCGGCGAGCTTTTGCTCGAGGCCGGCGTGATCAGCCGGCATCAGCTCGAGGCAGCGCTGATGATTCAGAAGCAGACCCGCGCCCGCCTCGGCATCACCCTCGTTTCGCAGGGCTTTCTCTCTGAAGAAGATCTCGTCGCCGGCCTCTCGCGCGCCCTGAGCGTGCCCCGCGTCGACCTCAAGAAC
>JAEUJP010000521.1 GCA_016793725.1 Myxococcaceae bacterium
GAAAGACAAAGGGCGCGAAGAACAGCGCGACGGTGACGAGCGAGATCACCGCCATGAGCCGCCTCAGCGCGAGCGTGCCTTCGCCGTTCACGCCGTTCTGCTCGAACGCGGCGCCGGCGACGGGGGCGAACGGCGGCAGCACCTGAAAGAAGAACGGCGCGTCGTCGGTGGGCGGCGTGAGCCGAAGGCCCTCGAACCGCGGGTCGACGGGCCCCTCTTCGAGCAGGCGGCGCACCCACGTGTCGGCAGGAGCAGCAGGCCCGAGCGGCCAATGCACGGTGAAGCCGCGCTCGGTGGCGAGCGCGGCGAGGCGGTCGCGCTCGGCCTGGGTGAACGGGCTGCGCGACATGAGCACGGTGGCGACCGAGCCGCCCTGAACGATGACGAGGTGGGCGAGCGGGTCGGTGTAGCCCTCGGCCTTCAGCGCGGCGTGGGCGAGCACGGTGAGGCGGGGCAGCTCGAGACCGAAGCCGCCGAGCACCCAGCGGCTGGTCGAGACGACGCCCGTGGGCGAGAGCTTCGAGAGGTACTGGTGGTACGACTCCATCGTGTAGAGCGCGTTTTCGGACAGCGCGTAGGCGCCGGCGGCGGTGGCGGCCCACGAGTCGATGAGCGAGATCTGAATCAGGTCGTAGTTGCCCGCCGAGCGCGCGAGCACGCTGCGGCCCTCGCCGACGATCGCGGTGACGCCCGGCAGGTCGTAGACGCCGCCGCTCAGCTTCGCGAACGGGCCGCGCATCGCCTCGACGAGGGCGGGGTTGAGCTCGATGGCGTCGATGGCGTCGGCTCGGGCGAGCTTCGCGGTGAGCACGTCGCGCCCGCCGCCGGTGCCGATGATCGCGACGCGCTTCGGGGGCCGCAGCTCGTACCCGGCGCCGGTCACGTCCCACCTGAGGTACTCGAGGGGCTGGAGGTCGCCGTCGAAGCGGGTGATGGGTGTGCCGGCCGAGCCGTCTTGCTCGACCCACCACTGCTCGGGCGGCTTGTCTTGGGGTGGCTTCACGGCGAGGCCCCAGCCGAACGCCTCGCCGGGGTTCGTCCAGAAGATGTTGTCGAATACGGTGATGCGGGCCGTCGGCGTCCACCGCTCGAAGACCGGCGTCGTCGCCTTCGTGGTCTCGGCATACGACTTCGAGTGCTTGAGCCGCAGCGGCTCGCCCGCGGCGATGAGGCCGGTGAGGGCGGCGGCGGTCAGGCCCACGAGCGCGAGCCTGCCGCCGAGCAGCGCGTACGCCGCGAGCGGCAGGAGCCCGAGCCCTGCGGCGAGCGCGGGCGTCGGCACGAGCCAGAGCAGCGGTATGACCGCGAGCGCGCCGATGCAGCCGCCGAGCAGGTCGAACGCGTACATGCGCGAGATGGCGCGGCCCTCGGCCTCGAGCAGCATGATGCAGACGGCGGCGCCGAGGCTCAAGGCGGCGGGCAAGAGGCACGCGAGGCAGAAGACGATCGCGTGAGCCCTGAACAGGTGGGCGCCGTTCAGCATGACGGTGACGCCGAGCGGCACGGTGACGGCGGCGGCGAGCAGCGAGGGCTTCAGCCAGCGCTCGCGGTCTCTCACGAAGCTGAACCAGACGCCCGGGGCGCCGAGGCCGAGCATCGCGAGCGAGATCGCGAAGAACGCCCAGTGGTACCAGAGCATGACGCTCAAGAGCCGCGTGACGGTGATCTGCAGCAAGATGACGGCGGCCGAGACCAGCGCGATCGCGGCCGGGCGCTTCACGGCGCGGTGCTCCAGCGGGCGAGCAGCCGCGGGGTGAAGACGCACGCGACGGCGGCGAGGGCGAGGCCGGCGATGACGTCGGCGACGTAGTGGTAGCGCAGGTACACGCAGGCGAACGGAATCGTGACGATGATGGGCGCGAGCACGACGGCGAGCCGGCGCGCGTGCCGCCACGTGCCCCACGCGAGAATGACGGTGCCGGCGGTGTGGAAGCTGGGGAAGCAGTCGTAGGTGATGCGGGTGTCGTCCATCGCGGCGGTCTTCACCGACTCCATGACCCAGTACTGCAGCGGCACGTCGAAGGTGCGGGCGAGCGAGGGGCCCATGACGGGCACGAGCGAGTAGCCGACGTAGGCGACGACGAGGGCGAGGCCGAGCGCGGTGGCGAGCTCGCGCAGTGCCGGCACGTCGCCGGTCATGAACACCGCGCCCATGCAGAGCGGGTAGAGCAACATGTACGAGGTGTACGAGAGGGCGAGCCCCTCGGTGAGCGGCACCGAGATGATGGCCTGCAGGGCGTCGAGCGGGTCGACGCCGAAGAAGAGCGCGCGGTCGATGGCGGTCATCGTGGCGTCGAAGCTTCGAGGCGGGTCGCCGATGACGGCGGCCATCCACGGGTAGGCGGCGAGCAGGAGCAGCACGGGGCTCCACTCGCGGGCCATGCGGGCGGCGCCGGCGAGCGACTCGCGCAGGAGCTTCGGCCAGACGATTCGGCCGTGCTGCTTGAAGTGGGTGGCGACGGCGGCCCAGACGATGAGGGTCGGCGCGCCGAACGAGAGCACCTGGAGGATGACGAGGCCGAGGCCCGCGACCGCGTCGGAGGCCTCGCTGCGGCGAAAGGCGCCGATGACGTCCCAGCGAATGAAGCGAAGGTACGCGGCCATCACGAAGGGGAGTGACGCGATGAGCAGCGTGCCGTCGAGCAGGGCCTTCTGCCGGGGCTCGGGCGGCTCTTTGAACGGGGTGCGCAGGTCGCGGCGCAAGAGGTGCAGCGCACCGACCACGAGCAGCGCGGCGAAGACGTTGACCGAGCGCAAGAGCGACAGCTCTTCCCAGCGCGCGAGCGCCGTCGGGCCCGAGCGCAAGACCACGTAGACGATGAAGGCGAGCAGCCCCCACTCGAGTGGCAAGAGACGCTTCATGCGCAGAGGTCGAAGTACAAGCCCTCACCTCGACCCTCTTCCCTGCGAGTGGAGAGAGGACGTGTCGACGCGCTCTTCATCTTTTTTCGGCCGCGAGCTGGGCGAGGAGCCATTCACGCAGCGGCGCCGCGTTCGGCGCGTCAGCCGCCGGGCCCTCGAGCAGCTCTTTCGCCACCTTGAAGTTGCCGCGGCCGATGAGATCGGCGGCCCGAGCGTGCGCGCGCTGGGCATCGCTCTGTGCGCCCACGAGCGGCAGCGCACCCGAGCCCAGCCCCTTCAGCGACGCGATGAACGTGTCGGGCATCAGGCTCTGGTCGGCGTTGCCGCGCGGCGTCGAGTACTCGAGCCACAGGTTGTCGTCGGTCGAGACGAGCTGCTCCGGTGACCGACCCGCCTTCTTCGCCTCGTCTTCGATCAACGCGACCACGCCGGCCTCGTCGAGCACGAGCGTGCCCGCAACCGTCAGCAGGTCGCCGGCCGGCACACCGCTCGTCGCGAACGTGCCGGTCAGCCGCCGCGACGTCGCGTTCACGACCGGGTAGTCGACCGCGAGCGGGTCGCGCGAGGCGATGATGATGCCCTGACCGCCGCGAAAGAAGAGCGCCACGTGCGGCAGCTCGCTGCGAATCGACTGGAGGATGATCGCGGCGTCGCGCCGGGTCAGGTGATGCAGCTGCACCCACTGCTGCAGCACGCCCTTCGGCGTCAGCCGCTCGCGCACGAGCTGGTAGAACTCTCTGTTGTAGAGGTCGGCGGCGCCCGCGAACCAGATCGACGAGATCTCGAGTGAGATCAGATCCCACGGGGCGGGGTCGAGCAGCAGGAAGTTGCGGCCATCGGTGTACTCGACGCGCACCTTGTCGGTGTCGAAGATGTGGTCGTTCACTGCGCCGAAGTGCGTGCGCGCCGCAGCCACGATGTCGCGCGAGAGGTCGACGCCCACGACCTCGCGAAAGCCCGCGTTGCCGACGACGCCGAGCGTGCAGCCCGTGCCGATGCCGATCACCAGCGCGCGGCCGAACGTCTGTTGAAACAGCAGCGGCTGCTGCGCGATGGCGAGCTGGGCGTCGGTCTCGCCCTCGTCGGCGCCCTGGAACTTGCCGTTCGTGAGCAGCACGCTGGCCCCACCGGGGATCTTCACGACCGTGGTGAGCCCCGACGCGACCGACTCGCGCGCCCAGACCAGCTCGCCCTGCGAGTACGGCGTCTCGGTGAAGTACACGTTCGCGCCCGAGCCGAGCTGAACCATGTTCCACCCCGGCATCGCGAGCACGATGACGCCGAACGCGAGCGGTGCGAGGCGCTGGCGGCCCTTCAGCCACAGCGCCGAGAGCACCGCGCACGCGACCGCGACGATCACGATCACGCCCCGCGTGCCGACCGCGGGCAGCAGCAGGAAGCCGGCGCCGAGCGAGCCGATCACCGAGCCCAGCGTGTTCGCCGCCGCGATGCGGCCGACCGCGCGCCCGACGTCTGAGCGCCGGGCCGCAAGCCGCAGCACGAGCGGGTACACGGCGCCGAGCGCCGCTGCCGGCAGCAGCATCACCTCGACGCACGCGAGCGCGCGCACGAGCTCACGGCCGGCGAACGACGTGACGACGCTGCCGCTGGTGACGAAGAGCTTCGGCACCGCGTCGCAGAGGGGAATCGTGAGCGTGAACGCGGCGGCCGCGAGCAGCAGCACACGGCCGAGCAGGGCGAAGTCGACCCGCTCGTCGGGCTGGCGCGCGACCCACGCCGAGCCCAGCACCAGGCCGACGAGGAAGATCGCGAGCATCAGGCCGAACGCGTAGGCGCTGCACCCGACGACGACGGCGAGCAGCTGAAACCAGCCGACCTCGATCGCGAACGTGATGAGGCCCGACGCGAGCGCCGCCGCCGGCAGCAAGAGCCCCGCGCTGCCCTCGGGCGCCACGGGCGCGGCGCGCGGCCCACCTTCAGTCGACCGCAGGCTCAGCGCGATGCCCGCGGCGCCGAGGTTGAGCGCCGCGCCGACCCACGCCGTGCCCGAGAGCCCCAGCGAAGGCATGAGCAGGTACGCCGCGACCGCAGCCCCCAGTGCGGCGCCGAGCAGGTTCAAGAGGTACAGCCGGCCGACGACGGCGGTGTCGACCGACTCCTTCACCAACGCGCGGGCGACCACGGGCAGGGTGCCGCCCATGAGCAGGGTAGGGCCGAGCGTGACGACGAGGGCGATGGCGAAGCGGGCCACGAGGAGCTTCGGCGCGCCTTCGGGGGTGCCCTGCAGCCAGGTGGCGAAGAGGCCGACGAGGCGCGGCGTGACGACGGGCAGCACGGCGGCGCAGACGCCGATGCCGAGCTCGAGGGCGGCGTACAGGCGCAGCGGGCTCTTCGTGCGCTCGGCGCGGGCGCCGAAGAGCAGGGCGCCGAGGGCGAGCCCCGCCATGTAGGCAGCGAGCACGGAAGAGGTCGCGAACGCAGAGACCCCGAAGACGCGGGTGAGCGAGCGCTGCAGAGCGACCTCGAAGACGAGGCCGGCGGCGCCCGACGCGACGAACATCGCAGCGATGCGGGGGTTCAAACGCGCGCGACGGTACCACCGTCAGCCGCGAGCGCGATCGAACATCAGGTGGGTGCGAGAGCGCCGCGAACGCCAGAGCATC
>JAEUJP010000542.1 GCA_016793725.1 Myxococcaceae bacterium
GTTCATCGGCGCGCCGTACCGCGCGCAGTACGCGCTGCTCGGCGTCGGCGTGCGCGTGCGGTGGCCGTGGGCGACCGGGCCCGGTTGACGAGCAGCAGCAGCGCCGCGACGAGCAGCCCGCCAGGCCCGGCGCCGCAGCGCAGCGCGTAGAGGTTCACGGGCTCGCCGCCGTCGGCGTCGGGCTCCATGGCGGTGGTCAGCAGCTCGGCGTCGAAGAAGTCGGGCAGCCCGTCGCGCTGCCGCGCCGTGAGGGTGTAGGCGCCCGCGATGGGCGGCGCGACGAAGAGGGTGAGACGCGCGGCGCCGGTGGCGAGCGTCGCTCCGCCGTCGAGCGGCTCGGTGCAGCCGTCGTCGGCGTAGAGAAGTGCGCCGCCGACGGCGAGCAGCACCGGCGCCGTGGCCGTGACCTCTGCCGCCTCGCCGCCGTCGGGCGCTGGCATCGACGCCTGAAGGCTCACCACGACGGGGTTGCAGGCGCGCGCCACGAGGGGCCCGTCGACCCGCAGCGCGAGCCGCGTGGCGAGCGGCTGGGTGCTCACGCGTACGTCGTCGAAGTCGAGCTGCGCGCCGAACGTGCCGAACGCGTAGGCGCTGCCGAGCGAGAAGCCGACGAAGCGGTCGGCCCAGGCCGAGACGCCCGAGTGCCTGCCCGCGTCGAGGCCGTCGAACCGGTACAACGTCACGCCTGCGGTGCTGTCGCTGCCGGCGCCGAAGGTCGCGGCCTCGAGCAGGTGCCAGCCTCCGTCGAGCTTGAACCCGGTGGGGTCGTCGCGGCCGCGGCTGCCCCCGTCGGGCAGCACGCCCTGCTCGCCCGCCGTCACTTCACCGCGGGCCGAAATCTGAAACGAGTGGGCATTGTTGGGGCCGCCCTGCGCGGTCGCCCACTGCGACCAGAACGCGCGCGTGTTGCCGCTCCCTCCGACGACGGCAGCTCGGAGCCAGACGCGCGAGTACAGCTGGGGGCTCGAGAAGCTGAACGTGGTGCCCAGCCGTGGCCCCGGGCCCAGGCGGGCGGCGCTGCCGTCGTCGGTGAAGCGCAGGCCGAAGCTGCCGCGGTGGGCCGCGGCAGCCTCGATGCGAATGTGGCCGCCCGCGCCGGGAGCGTCGCCTTCGAGGCGCCAGCCGGTGAGGCCCCCGTCGGGGAGCAGCGCCTCGAGCGGCTGCTCGAGCAGCTGCGCCTGCGCGGGCAGTGAGGTGAGGGCCGCCGCGCTGAGGCACGCCGCTACGAAGCGAAACATGTGCTGGCATCTCACGTGGCTTCGGCGGCCCGCGCAAGAACGGTCGTCACAGCGGCGTGATGCGCTCGACCGAGACCTTGTCGAAGTTCTTCTTGAACTTCAGCCGGTAGTCGTAGCTCGGGCCGTTGCCGAGCCAGGGCTTCAGGGTGGTGTCGAAGAGGAGGCCGCCGGCGAGGTCGTTCAGCACCTGGGTGAGCGCGGCTGCGCTCGCGCCCTCGAAGGTCATCGAGCCCGGCTGCGCCGTCGAAGACGGCAAGAAGAGTGACGCGGTGACGCCGGCAGGCAATGTGTAACCGACAGGGCGCGGCGTCGACGACGTCGTCACCATCGTCTGCTGGCCCTGCGCGAGGAGCTGAGCGTTCACGCCGGTGGCGGAGGCGAGCCGGTTGAGCTCGGTCGAGGTGAGGTCGCGCTGCACGATGGCGATGACGAGCCGGTGGTAGCTGGCGGTGACCGCCTCGACGCCGAGCGCGGCAGAGGTGTTGTCGAGCGCGCGAAACACCTCGGCAGAGCTGAAGCCCCCCTGCCCTGCGCAGCTGCCCTTCAGGGTCACGACGGTCGGCGGGTTCGCGCTCACGTAGGGCGAGCCGACCTTCAGCGCGCTCATGGGTATCGGGCACGCAGGCGTGTTGCCTGCTCCTCCCGCTGCGGCTCCTCCTGCTGTGCCTGCTTGACCTCCGGCGGAGCCGCCCGAGCCCCCTGAGCCGCCGCCGGCCGGCCCGGCGTCACACGGCACCGTGCACTCGTCTTCCAGCGTCTCGCACGAGCGCTGCTCGACGCACTCGACGAGGTACTGCTCGCTGGTGCCGCCCGCGCAGATCGACTCCTCACAAATGGGCTCCGCCTCTTCGACGGGGTAGCCGCAAGCCGTCGCCTTCGTGACACAGCGGGAGACACACGCCTGCGCCGGCTCGCACAGGTCGACTGTGCCGCCGCCGCCGGCCGTTGCACCGCCTGCCGCTCCGGCGGTGTCACCCCCTCCAGCGCCTCCAGCGCCTCCAGCGCCTCCCGCGGCTCCCGCGCCTGCAGCGCCGCCGCCCGCCGACGCTCCGCCCATGCTTCGGAGACCGGTACACGCCGCGAGCGCGCCCGCGAGCACCATCACCAGCAGTTGTTTTTTCATGGCTGGTTCGCTGTGCAACCCAGGTGCCCGGGCCCACCTGCCGGGGAGCCGGGCGGTTGCGGCTGCGCGACGAGCGGGTGAGTCGGAGGTGGAGTCATCTCGACCTGACGTCGCGTCAGCCGCAGCTGTCGCTGCGCGGTGAAACGCTGCGGGGTTGCGGCCGCGAGCGGGCTGGCCCTCGGGGTGCAGTCGGCCGGCGCATGACCTCAACTCGACCCGGCTGGTTTTTCGGTGTGGTGCTCTTCGTTGCGTGTGCGCCGGAGCCGTCGCCACAGCCCGTGCCCGAGGGGGCGAGCGCGCGGCTGCTCCTCGGCGCCACGAGGGTGACGATGACGACCGACGAGACGCTGCAGCTGACGGCGACGGTGGCGGGGCCAGCCGGGAGCGTCACCCTCGCGCGTATGGGCTACAGCTCGACCGCGCCGCTCGTGGTGCAGGTGACGCCTTCGGGCCTGTTGACCGCCGTGGGCCCGGGCGAGGCGCGGGTCGACGTTCGCGCCGAGCTGTTGCCCGACGGCCCCGAACAGGAGGCATCGCTCACCGTCGAGGTGCGCGGAGCGGGCGCGCCGGCCGTGCTCATCGAGCCGGCCATCGACGACACCAGCCCGACCGTGGGCCAGCGCCTGACGCTCGACCGCGGCCAGTGGAGTGGGCAGCCGACGCCGACGCTGTCGAGCCAGCTGCTGAAGGTGAGGGCCGGCGCGGCGCCGGTCGAAATTTCGGGCGCGACCCAGGGTACGTACACGGTGACGGCCGCCGACGTCGGCCAAGGGCTGCGGCTGCGCGTGACGGCGCAGAGCAGCTCGGGCGTCACGGTCGCCGAGAGCGAGCTCACGCAGCCGGTGAAGACGGCGAGCGCTCCGGCTGCGACGCGTGACCCGCTGGTGCAGCCGTTCGCGAGCACGAGCATCTGGAACCAGCCGATCGGCGATCGCGCGACCTACGCCGATTGTTCGCTGCCGGGCACCTACCCGAACAACGTGTGGGCGGTGCTGCCGGGCGCCGAGGTCGACGTGCTGATTCACCGCCCGACCGCACCGATGACGAACGTGTACCAGGGGCCGTGGAGCACAGACCGCACGGTGCCGACGCAGCCGCTCACGGTCGTGACGACGGCCCCGATACCGACCCAGTTCGTGTGGCCGAGCCAGAGCGCGAACCTCGCGGTCGCCGTGCTGCTGGCCGACGGCCGCACGTACCGCCAGTTTCAGCCGATCGCGCGCGCGGTGCCCGGCGGGCCGGTGGTGACGCATGCGCTGTACGCCGACGCAGACCTCTGGGGCGACGGCATTCGGGGCGCTCACGGCGGCTCGGCGATGTCGTCGGTGGGCGGCACGCTGCGGCTCGGTGAGCTGCGGCCGGGTCACGCGACGGGCCCGCGGCACGCGCTCAAGGCGACGGTCGACATGAAGTACGCACACCGGCCTCGCGGCACGGTGGGCAGCGCGGCGTGGCGCCAAGACGCGTATGTGTGGCCGTCGAACAAGGCCGACAGCAACTCCGAGATTCAGGCCGTCTACGGCGTTCGCGTCGACGGCAGCTTCAAGATGGGCTCACTGCTCGCGATTCCGCGTGGGGTCGACCTGGCGGCGCAGGGCTTCGAGACCTCACCGGGGCGCAACCTCGCGTGGACGGCGCAGAACTACGGCATCTACGTGGTCGACAATGCGTACGACGACGCCTTTCTGCTCGCGGTCGAGGGCGGGCCCGACGGCGCGTTCCTCTCGCAGTTTCAGGCCGACTACGGCTTCTCGTTCGCGCAGCGGCAGCAGACCGGCGCGACGGCGAGCGCAGCGTCACCCGCGTCGGCGTGGCGGCGCGACCTGAGCCGCCTCATCGAGCTGCTCGCGGTGGTGACGAACAACTCGGCCTCGACCATCGGCGGCGGCGGGGTGCCGCTGCAGGCACCAGCACCGCCGCTGCGCCCTGCGCCCTGAGCCCGCCGCGGCCCCTTCAGCGCCTCGTGCGCGACGACAAAGCCGCGACCGGCTGGGTCTCTTGCCCTTCGACCATCGCCTTCGCCGAGCGCGCGGCGAGCGCTGCCGCGGCTGCGGGCCCGCCCGGCCCGGCGACCTCGTCGAGCGCATCGAGCAGCGCGGCCATCGAGGGGAAGCGGCGGCGCGGCTCGAGCTCGGTGCAGCGCGCGAGCAGCTTCCACACGCGCGGCGGCACGTGGTCGGGCCGGTCGCGGGGCACGTCGCCGCGGGCGGCGCGCATCACCAAGGCGGGGGCGCTCTCGTCGTCGTAGGCGCGCTCCGACGTGAGCAGCTCGTACAGCACGAGGCCGAGCGAAAAGATGTCGGTGCGCGCGTCGAGCGGCGCGCCCTTCGCCTGCTCGGGGCTGAAGTAGCGCGGCGTGCCCTTCACGACGCCGGCCTCGGTCTTCTCGCCGTGCTTCGAACGCGCGAGCCCGAAGTCGATCACCTTCACGACGCCGTCACGCGCGAGCATGAGGTTGTTCGGCGACACGTCGCGGTGAATCAGCTCGAGCGACTCGCCGCGGCGGTCGACGGCCGCGTGGGCCGCGCCGAGGCCGAGCGCCGCCTGCCGCACCACCTCGAGCGCCGCCGGCAGCGGCACGACGAGGCGCTCGCGGCGGTACTCGGCGATGACCTCTTTGAGGCTCTTGCCGACGATGAGCTCCATCGCGAGAAAGGGGCGGTCGTCTTCTTCGCCGAGCTCGAGCACCCGCGCGACGTTGGGGTGCTCGACCGACGCGAGCGCCTTCGCCTCGGCGAAGAACAGCTTCACGAGCTCGGGGTCGCCCTCGTACGGCATCTTCACGACGCAGGGCCGCTCGAAGCCGCCGGGGCCGAGCTGCGTCGCGAGATAGACCTCACCCATGCCGCCCGCGGGCAGCTTCTGCTCGAGGCGGTAGCGCCCGAGCTGCGGCAGCGCCTGCGTCGGCTGAAAGAGGCTCGGCACCGGCGTCGTGGCCGGCGCCGAAGAGCGGCGCCGCTGGCTGGCGAGGCTGGCCAGCACGGCGCGGCAGTCTTCACAGCCGTCGATGTGCCCGAGCGCCTTCGAGCGCGCGTCGCGGCCCAGCGAGCCGGCGAGAAAGTCGAGCATCGTCTGCTCGTCGAGGCACACACTGCCGGCGCTCACTTCTTCAGCTCCGGAGCGAGCAGCCGGCTGAGCGAGAGGTCCATGTTGCCGCCGAGGGCGCGCAGGTCTGACGCGATGCTCGCCTCGCTCATGCGGTACTTCGCCTGGAGCACCTCGCGCACGCGCTTCACCAGCTCTTGCCGGGCGCGGGCGGCGCGACGGGCGGCGGTGGCGCGGTGAATCTGGAAGATGTCGGCGAGCTGGTCGACGGTCATCTGGTCGGCGAGCTGCATGCGCAACAGATTGCGGTCTTCGACGCCGAGCGCGCGAAACGCCTCGTGCAGCGCCTTCTTGAAGCGGGCGCTGTGGGTGACGTTCAACATCTGCAGCTCGGGGTCGGCGGCGGCGATCTGCAGGCGCGACTGGCCGCTCGAGGCGTGATCATCGGCGTAGCGCTTCAGGCGCTTCAGCTCGATGGCGGTGCGCGTGGCGGCGGCGCCGAGCCAGGCCGCGAGCTCGCCGCGGCCGGCATAGGTCGACAGGCGGGCTTCGCGGCTGCCCGTGGTGACCAACATCTTCTCGAAGAGCTGATCGACCACCTCGTCTTTCAGCGTCCCGGGCACGCGCATGGTTCCCAGCACGTCGGCGGTGCGGCGCTCGAGCAGCACACGAAAGGCGGCGACGCCGGCGGGGTCAGAGGCGAGCGCCGCGCGTGAGAGGTAGAGGTCGGCGGCGTGAAGCCCCGAGAGCTTGGGTGCACCTTCGAGCTGCTCGGCGACGATGGCGGCGAACGTCCCGGGCGAGGGCTTGTTCACCTTGGGGTGGGCGGCGCGGGCGGCCCCCCAGAACGCGTCGGCGTCGCGGCGCGGAACCTTGGGGGCCTTCGCGAGAAGCGCCTTCGTGAACTCGCCGTCAGCGGTGCTCAAAGCGGCCCAAAGCTAACACCGGTTCGCAGGCGCTCAAGGTGCCGGCACGATGATGACGTCTGCGACCTCGACGACGTCGCCGCCGTACGCGGTGACGAAGTCGGTGTGAAACGGCGTGTGCCGGGTGTCGACGTTGCGCGCGGCGATGCGGGCGGCGCCCCGGCACGCGGCGAGGCTCTCGCGCAGGTCGCGCAGCGCCTTGACCTTGGGCTTCTTCGTGTTGTCGGCGTACACGATGAGAGAGCTGCCGCGCATGAGGCTGATTGAGACGAAGACGTATTTCTTCGCGAAGTAGTCGAGGAGCACGGGCGTGACCTCGACGACGTCGCTGCACGCGACGGTCTGCGGGTAGCCCGGGACCTCGGGCGGGGGCTCGACGGCGGGAGGCGCAGGCTCGGGCTCGGGCACGACGGGCGCGGGCTCGGGTGCAGGAACGACCACCGGCTTCACGGGCACCGGCAGGGGCCTCGCGAGCGGCGCGACGACGGGGTCATCGGGCGGGCGCACGAGGGCGAAGGTCGCGACGAGCGCGAGCGCGGCGGCGCCGAGCCCGAGCCAGAGGCCCGCCCGGGAGCGCGGCGCGGCCGCCTCGTCGAGGCGCGCGAGCGCAGCCCGGGCCTCGCTCGCTTCGGGCCGCGCGTCGGGCTCTTTCTGGCTCATGCGCCGCAAGAGCTCTTCTGCGCCTTCGGGCAGCGGGCTCGAGCCGTCGAGCTTCGGCAGCGGCGACGAGAGGTGGCGGTTGAGCACGTCGATGAGCGCGCCGCCCTCGAACGGCTCGCGGCCCATGAGCGCCGTCCACCCGACGAGGCCGAGGGCGTAGATGTCGGCCTTGCGCGTGATGCGCTCTTCGCCGCGCACCTGCTCGGGCGCCATGTAGCCGGGCGTGCCCATCACCATGCCGGGGCGCGTGAGCCTTCGGTCGGCCTCGCGCACGCGGCGGGCGAGGCCGAAGTCGATGAGCTTGATGCGCCAGCCGCCCTCACCTTCGCTGATGAAGATGTTGTCGGGCTTGAGGTCGCGGTGCACGACGCCCTGCGCGTGAGCGGCCTCGAGCGCGAGCAGCGACTCGTCGAGCACGAGGCGCAGCTGCTTCCACGTGAGCGGGCCGTTGTCCGAGAGCAGGTTCGCGAGAGAGCGGCCCTGCAGCAGCTCCATCACCATGTACGGGCGGCCGTCGGGCAGCTCGCCGAACGAAAAGATGTCGATGATGTTGGGGTGCCGCACGGCGTTGGCGGCGCGCGCCTCGTCGAGCATGCGCTGGTCTGAGCTCGGGTCGAGAATCGCCGCCTCGGGCGCCATGACCTTGATGGCGACGGGGCGGCCGATGACGGGCTGCTCGCCGCGGTAGACGACGCCCATGCCGCCGCGGCCGAGCTCGGCCACGACGCGGTACTCGCCGAGCATGGTGCCGATCAACGGGTCTGGGCGCGCGAGGGGCCGCCCCGACGGCGTGGTGTCGTCATCGAAGTCGCGCCGGCCGCCCAAGCGGGAGCGAGCGTACAGAAAAATGGGGACAGGCTACTTTTTTGCGCAACGGCGCAAGAGCCGTGCCGCGTTGCGCAGAAAAGTAGCCTGTCCCCTTTTTCTAGCGGGGCTGCCACGGGCGCGGCGTCGGCTTCACGCCCGCGAGGCCCTGCATGAACGGCGTGGGCCGCAGGCGCACGAGCGGCTCGAGCTCGGCGCGCGTCGGCTTCAGGCGCTCCAACACACTCTGGCCGAGCCACGCGGCCTGCGAGCGCGGCGCCGCGAGCACGAGCCGGTCGACCGCGAGCAACAGCTGCGTGCGCTCGCGCGCGCCGAGCGCCGCGCCCGTGCTCAACGCCTGCAGCAGCGCCGGCCGGCACGCCGTGAACGCCGCGTCGCGCGCGGGCAGCTCACGCGCGCGCTTCAAGAGCTCGGTCGTCAGCGCCAACACCTTCTGCGCGGGCGTCTTCGCGGCCTCGACGATTCGCAGCACGCCCTCGGCCGCCTTCGGGGCCGCAGCGACCTGCCCCTCGAGCCGGTGAACGCCGAGCGCCGTGCGCCACTGGGGAACCGGGGCCGACTGCGCGCCGAGCTCGCTCACCGAGCGCCGCCGCAGCGACATGCCCTGCCCCGTCGACATCTCGTCGCGGGTCTGGCGGTAGACGAGCGCGGGCTTCGAGGGCGCGACCTTCATGCCCCCTCGACGAGGCCGCGGCCGTCACGTCGCGGTGAGCGCGAGAATGCGGGCGTTTTCAGGCACTTGCGTGCGCCAGCGCGCGCGGTCAGCCGGGTTCGAGATGAGCGCGGCGCGGGCCTCGAGGCCGGCGCGTGCCCGGCGGAACACCGCGGTCGCTTCGTCGCCGCGCAGCGCGAGGCCCTTCACGAGGAGCACCTCGTGCTCCCACGCGGCGACGGGTGACGAGACCTTCGCGAGCGCACGGTCGGTGAGCGCGAGCGCACCGGCGAGATCGCCGCGATCGATGTACACGCGCGCGAGCAGCGCGAGCACCGGCGGCTCGAGCACCGGCGTCGGAGCGAGCCCGAGCGCTGCTTCACCCTGCACGCGCGCTGAGTCGAGCTCGCCGCGGCGGCGATGCAGCTCGGCGCGGTAGAGGCGGGCCTGCGCTTCGAGGCCGGGGTTGCCGGCGGCCGCATACGCCTCGATGCACTCGTCTTCGAGCGCGGCGGCCTCGTCGACCGCGCCGCGCTGCGCGAGCGCCCAGCCGAGCTTGAGCTTCGCGAGCAGCACCGACTCGGTGTGGCCGCCCTGCGCGGCGAGCTCGATGACGTAGCGCAGGTCTTCGATGGCCTCTTCGTACGCGCCGAGCTCGACCAGCGTGTAGCCGACGAAGCTCCACATCAGGCACGCGTGCGCGACGTCGTGGGCCTCGTCGAAGGCGCGCGCGGCGCGCTCCAGCTCGTCGCGCCAGGCGCTCAGGTCGCCTCGGCGCACCGCCTCGGTGGCGAGGCCACGGTGAACGTGGCCGAGCGTCGAAGGGTCGGAGGTCGTGCGCGCCCAGCCCTCGAGGCCACGCGCGATCGTCTCGAGCAGCGCGTGCTCGCGGGCGAAGTCGAGCGGCAACAGAAGCTCCGAGGCGGCCATCGCGGCCGGCGCCGACGGCGGCTGGTCGAAGAGCTTTCGGTCGAGCAGCGCGCGCGCGACCGAGCGGGCCGTGTCGCCGTGCCACAGCTGGTGTGAGCACATGGCGAGCACGCCCATCGACGCGAGCCAGCGCGGGGTCGACGGGTCGAGGTGCGCGACGGCATCGCGGGCGAGCGCGAAGGCGCCGAGCACGTCGCCCGCATAGATGCGGGCCTCGGCGTCGAGCGACTGCAGCTCGGCCCGAACGGCCGGCGCGGTCGTGCGGGTGAGGCCGGCCGAGCAGCTCTCGGCCACGGCGCGCAGGTTGCCGGCGTGCAGCGCCTGGCCGGCCGCGGTGACCCAGTGGCGTGCGGCGCGCTCGGGCTGGCCGGCGCGCTCGGCGTGGGCCGCGAGCACCGCGGCGTCGGGCGTGCCCTGCGCCTCGAGCCAGTCGAGCGCGAGCCGGTGCGCGAGCGCGAGGTCTTCGGGCACGAGCATCGCGTACGACGCCTCACGCACCAGGCTGTGGCGAAACGTGTAGCGGCCGTTCGACTGCTCGACGAGCCAGTCGGCGTCGACGAGCTCGGGCAGCAGCGCGAGCGTGGTGGCGTGCTCGGCTGCGCCGAGCAGCGCTTCGACTCCCGCGGCGTCGAACGTCTCGCCGAACACGCTGCCCGCGCGCAAGAGCCGCCGCGCGTGTGGAGCGAGCGACGACAGCCGCAGCTCGAGCACGGCGAGCGCCGAGGCCGGAGCGGCGTCGTGACCGTCGCGGGCGGCGCGCACGAGCTCCTGCAGCAAGAAGGGGCTGCCGCCGCCGCGCTCGACGAGGCGGGCGACGACGTCGTCGCCGACGCGGCCTTCGGCTTCGGCGCGAACGAGCGCGGCGCTCGCCTCGGGCGACAGCGCGGTGAGCCCGACCTCGACGAGGCCGTGGCGCGCCCACAGCTGGGGGAAGCGGGTGCGCACCTCGGGCCGCGCGGTGGCGACGACGAGCAGCGGCAGCCCGCGCGCGCTGCGCAGCGCGGCGTCGACGGCGGCGACGGTGGCCTCGTCGAGCCACTGCAGGTCATCGAGCAGCAGCACGACGGGGCCGGCCTTGCAGCGCGCCACGACCCACGCCGCCCACGCGCTGCGCACGCCCTCGGCCAGCTGCTTCGCGGTCGCGACGAGCGGCTCGCGCTGCGGCAGGCGGAGCAGCTCGCGTAAATACGGATCGGTCGGTTGGATGCGGCGCGACGCGCCCACGAGACTCGCACCGCCGTCGATTCGAGAGCGCGGTGCGCGGGCATCCGAACCGACCGAGCCAGGACCCAGATCGGTCGGTGGGTCGACGCCTTCGAGCAGCTGCCGCAGCGCATCGAGCGAGGCGCCCGACGTCATCGGGTCGCCCTTGGCCTCGAAGACGTCGAGCCGCGGGTGCTCGGCCTCGAGCGCGCTGACGAGCTCGCGGGCGAGGCGCGACTTGCCGATGGCGGCTTCCCCCGAGACGAGCACGGGGCGCGGCGACCGCTCGGCGAAGACGCGGCGGGCGGTGGCGCGCAAGAGGTCGAGCTCGGCGTCTCGACCGACGAAGGGGCGATTGCCGGCGGCGGGCGCGAGCGCGGCCGAGGTCGCAGCGTCGAGCGTGACGGGGGCGGCGCCGGCGGGCAGCGCGTCGAGCATGCGCAGGGCTCTGCGAATGGCGTCGCCGATGGGGCGGGCGCCGTGGGTCTGGGCGCGGCCCGAGACGACGACGGTGCGCGAGCGGGGGAAGCGCGCGTGAAGCGCGTTGGCGCAGGCGAGCGCGTGCTCGGCCTGGGCGCCCGAGAAGACGACGAGGCGAGAGCCGTCGGCGAAGCGGTCGACGGCGCCGCCGAAGTGGAGGTCGGAGGCTTCTTTCGCGCGCGGGGCGAGGGGTGCGGTGGGGGCGACGTCGTCGTCGGCGACGAGCGCGCGGGCGTCGAGATGGCCGTCGACGGCGCACAGCACGAGGGTGACGAGGTGCTGCTCGGCGCCGGTGATGCGCTGGGCGGCGTTGGCCGGTGCGTCGGGAGGAATGAGGCGCAGGGCCTCTTCGACGGCGTGGCCGTTCGCGGGGCGGGCGGCGGCGTCTTTCGAGAGCATGCGGGCGACGAGGTCTTCGAGCTCGACGGGCGCGAGGGGCGCGAGGTCGCGCAGCGGGGTGAGCTCATCGAGCAGGATGCGGGCGAGCACGGCGCGCAGATCATCGCCGTCGAACGGCATGCGGCCGGTGAGGCAGCGGTAGACGAGGCAGCCGAGCGCGAAGACGTCGGTGCGGGCGTCGAGGGGCCGCTCGCCGCGCACCTGCTCGGGCGACATGTAGCCGAACGTGCCGACGATCATGTCGGCCTGCGTGAGCGTGGTGTTCTGCGCGCCGCGCGCGATGCCGAAGTCGATGAGCACCGCCTGGTCTGCGCGCCCGCCGGGCAGCACGACGTTGGCCGGCTTGATGTCGCGGTGAACGAAGCCGCGCGCGTGCGCGTGACCGAGCGCGGCGGCGAGGCGTGTCGCGACCGTCAGCGTCTCGGCGACGTTCAGCGGTGCGCGCTCGACGCGGTCGGCGAGCGACTCGCCCTCGACCCACTGCATCGCGAGCCACGACTGGCCGCCCTCGCTGCCGGCGTCGACGAAGCCGGGAATGGCGGGGTGGTCGAGCGTGCGCAGCGTCGCGGCCTCGACCTCGAGGCGCTTGTGGTTGTCGGGGGCGCCGGTGGCGAGCTTCAGCGCGACGAAGCGGCCGGTGCGCTCGTCGCGCGCCTTGAAGACCTCGGCCATGCCGCCGGCGCCTGCTGCCTTCTCGATGCGGAACCTGCCGGCGAACGGGACTCCCGACTTCACGGCCCGGGATTATCGGCCGCCTCGTTGCGCAATAAAGGGGACAGGCTACTTTTTTGCGCAACACACTCGGGACGCCACTGCGTTGCGGGTCTCGGCGTCGCCGCGCGCGAGGTTGCGCAAAAAAGTAGCCTGTCCCCTTTATTGCGCAACGTTCAGCTGCCGTTCGACGTGAAGACGAACGGGTAGGTGACGCTGACCGTGCCGCCGCCGGGCGGCTTGGGGAACTGCCACGTGCGCACGCGGCCTTCGACGCAGCGCTCGAGGTCGGGGCTGCGCACGCTCGACTCGACGACGCTCGAGGCCGCGACCGCGCCGCTCGGCGAGATGACGAACTTCACCGACGTCTTGCCGGCGAGCTTCGGGTTCTTCGTGAGCTCGAGCTCGTAGCAGTAGCGAACCTGCTGGCGGTTTCTGTGAATGACCTGGCGAATGAGCTCCTTGTCCATGCCGATGACGACGGGCTCACCGACGTTCGTGAGGCCGATGTCTGCGCGGCCCTTGCAGCCCTCGATGCCCTTGCCGCTGCCGCACAGCACGCCGTAGCCGCTGCCGTCGTCGCGCGTGCCTCTGCCTCGGCCGGGCCGGTCGATGCCGCCGAGCCCGATGAGCTCGCCGCCGCCACCGCCGAGGCCATCGCCCTTCAGGCCCAGGCCGTGGTTGCCGTTCGCGGCGACCGCCGCGTTGCGCAGGCCACCGATCGCGACGCCGAGCGGGTCGCCCTGCCCGCCCTTGAACAGGCCGCTCATGAACTGGCCGAGCTGCTGCGCGACCTGCTTCGGGTCTCTGCCGCTCGCGGGCGCGCCCTTCTCGGCGACCTTCTGCTTCGGGGCTTCACCGGCCTTCGACGGGGGCTCCTTCTTCTTCGTCGGCACCGCCGGGGCGCTCGCGCTCGCCGTGGGCGGAGGCGGCGGCGCGACGAAGCGGGCGAGCAGCTTCGTCTGCCCCGTCGAGTCGTCGGCGTACTCGTCTTCTTCTGCGTGCGTGACGGCCGAGACCACGAGGCCGCCGAAGAGCACGGCCACGACCGCGAGCACGTTGAGCATGCGCAGGTCGATGCC
The DNA here is from genome assembly GCA_016793725.1 of Myxococcaceae bacterium. GTDB lineage: Bacteria > Myxococcota > Myxococcia > Myxococcales > Myxococcaceae > Xiheicaenimonas > Xiheicaenimonas phototrophica. The sequence continues at coordinate 13,275 of JAEUJP010000542.1, forward strand.
GTCGAGCGGAGCGGCCGGCACCGGCTTGGGAACTGCGACTGGCACGGCTTCGACCGCGATGCCGCCGAGCTCGAGCACCATCGCGTCGCGCACGCCGAGCTGCACGGCCCAGCCGTCGCCGTCGCGCTCTGCCTCGCCGCTCTCGATCGCGGCCTGCAGCGGGTGCTCGGTGTCGCCGCGCCACAGCGAGCCGCTCATGCCGCGGGCGAAGCGCACGGTGCGCGGCTCGTGCTGCGGTACGAGCGTGAAGGTCTCGGCGCCGGCGACCTCGGCGCAGGGAAAGTCGACGCCCGCTGCAGCGCCGACCGTGAACGCCCTGCTACCGGGGCGAATCAGCTCGCTGTGAAGGCGCTGACTTCCCCACCTGAACCGCAACGAGAGCCCGTCCATGCGAGGACAGACAGTGGCGGGAATTTCTGGTTCCGAACCGCTGAGCGGGGTGCCGTGGCCTACGGCCTCGCGGCCGTGCTGCAGCTCGCGACCGCGCGCCGGCCGTCGCGTGCACCCACGGCCTGCGTCGTCGGCGCCGATTCGCGGCAGCCGCGCGACGGCCAGCGCGGAACCGGCGGTCTTCTACGCTCGGCGAAGCAGACGTGGGACGTCTGGCACCCCGGGCCGAGGTGCCATTTCGAAAACGGACATCCCATGGGATGTCCTCTTTTGAAACGGCACTCCGGAAGACAGGCCCGGACATCCCACGTCTCGCGACGCGTGCTCAGTTTCGAAACGTGCGGCTCTGACGAACCGGCGCTTCGTGACCGCAGGCGACGTCGAGGAAGGTCGTGCGCTCGCGCTTCACGACCGCCTTGATGCACTTGAGCGCGCAGACGGCACCGAACTCGCGCCAGATGAGCGGCAGGTTCTTGAGCACGTCGCGGGTGGTGATGACTCCGTCCAAGGCGAGCGGCTTTTGCTCCTGTTACCGAAGAAAGGCAAGCTCCCGAGCCCCGCATGGAACTTTTTCACGACATCGCGAAGCTGGTCGAAGAGGGGCGCCCCTTCGTGCTCGCGACGGTCATCGACTCGTCGGGGTCGACGCCGCAGAAGCCGGGCTCGAAGATGGTGGTGCTCGAGGGGGGCGAGCGGCGCGGCACCGTCGGCGGCGGCGCCATCGAGCAGCAGGTCGTCGAGGCGGCGCTCGCGCTGCTGGCCGACGGCGAGGCCCAGTCGAAGCTGGTCGAGACGCACCTGACGCACGACCTGGGCATGTGCTGCGGCGGGCGCATGCGCGTGTTTCTCGAGAAGCACGGCGCGGCGGCGCACCTCTGGGTGTTCGGCGCGGGGCACGTCGCGAAAGAGCTCGCGGCGCTCGCGCACACGGTCGGGTTTCGGGTGCACGTGGTCGACGAGCGGCCCGAGTGGGCGTCGGCGGCGCGCTTCCCCCACGCCGAGCTGACGCTCGCGAACCCGGCCGACGTGGCGCGGCGGCTCGTGGGCGGGGCACACGTCTATCTCTGCATCACGACGCACGACCACCCGCTCGACCAGGCGTGCGTCGAGGCGCTTCTGCGAAAGCCGTCGGCGTACGTCGGGGTCATCGGCAGCCGGCGCAAGGCCGAGCGCTTCAAGCTGCGGCTGAACGCCGCGGGGTTCACCGAGGCCGAGATTTCGCGCATGAACAGCCCCATGGGCGTGGCGATCGGGGCGCTGACGCCGGCAGAGATTGCAGTCTCGATCGTCGGTCAGCTGATCTCGGTGCGCCGCGGGGCCGGCAAGCTGTAACGCCAACGGCACGTGCAACGAATCGACGCGCGGTGCTAGATCGCGCGCACCATGCCCAAGGTCACCGCTCGCAGCGTCACGAAGCCGAAGCCTGCAGCAGCCCCCACGAAGGTCACCGCCGCCACGGTCACGAAGCTGAAAAAGGCGACCGTCGAAGCGCTGAAGAGCTCGACCGTCACCTGGTCGCGCACCAAGCCGGCCGGCGTGCAGCTCGTGCGTGTGCCGCTGATCAAGGGCAAGACCGACCAGTACTCGTTCACCGCGCTCGTGCCCGCGAAGGGCGACCCGAACAAGGCGAAGGTGTTCGTGCTCGAGCGCAGCGGCGGGTTCGCGGGGCTCACCGAGTACAGCACCCCGCTCAACTTCAGCGGCAAGCCGGCCAAGCCGCTGTTCGACAAGCTGCTCACGAACCAGAAGAAGGCCGACTACGCGAACGCCACCGAGCGTTACCCGTCTGACGTCGAAGACGGCGGCGCGGCGCCGCGCCCGAAGCCCGGCAACGGCGGCGGCGTGGGCGTGACCGAGCGCTACCCCTCGGACAACGAAGACGTCGGCGGCACGCGCCCGCGGCCCGGCAGCGGCGGCGGCTCGGTCGGCACCGAGCGTTACCCGTCGGACGTCGAAGACACCGGCGGCTCGCGGCCGCGGCCGGGCGGCGTGACCGAGCGCTACCCCTCTGACTCCGAAGACGTGGGCGGCGGGGGCGGCTCGATCGCCACCGAGCGGTACCCCTCCGACTCCGACTGAGGCGTGAACGTCCTCCTCGTCACGAAGAGTGACGACAACGAGTCGATCGACTTCGTCACCCGCGCGCTGAAGAAGCGCGGGGCGAGAGCGGTGCGGCTCGACACCGACACCTACCCGCTCGAGGTGAAGCTCTCGACCACCGTCGGCGGGCCCCGCGTGCTCGACACCGGCCGCGCCCGCGTCGACCTCGAGACCCTCGGCGCCATCTGGTACCGGCGCTTCGCTGCCGGCGAAGGTCTGCCCTCGCTGCTCGGCGACACGCTCGACGCGAGCATTCAAGAGAGCCGGCGCACGCTGTACGGCTCCATCGCGGCGACGCCATGCTTCCAGCTCGACCCGCTCGCGAGCGTGCGCCTCGCCGACCACAAGGAGCTGCAGCTGCGCCGCGCCGCCGCCTTCGGCCTCGACGTGCCCCGCACGCTGTTCTCGAACGACCCGAAGGCGGTGCGCGCCTTCGCGCGCGCGTGCGGCGACAAGGTCATCACCAAGATGCAGGGCCAGTTCTCAATCTGGCGCGAGGGCCTCGAGCAGGTCGTCTACACCACGGCGCTCGAAGAGCCGGGCGAGCTCGACGGCCTCGAGTACTGCCCGATGACGTTTCAAGAGCTCGTGCCCCGCCGCGTCGAACTGCGCGCCACCGTCGTCGGCAAGCGCGTGCTCACCGCGAGCGTCGAGTCGCCGCGCGTCGACTGGCGCCGCGACGGCATCGCGCTGCTCGAGCAGTGGCAGCCGTACACGCTGCCGCCGCGCGTCGAGAAGGCGCTGCTGAAGCTCACCCGGTCGTTCGGGCTGAACTACGCCGCCGCCGACTTCATCGTCACGCCCGACGGCCGACACGTCTTTCTCGAGATCAACGCGGGCGGTGAGTTCTTCTGGCTCGAACGAAAGCCCGGCCTGCCCATCGCCGCCGCCATCGCCGAGGTGCTCACGAAGCGATAGGTTGCCGCGCGCCAATGAACGTCGAATTCCCCGCGCCGCCGACCTTCCCCCCCGCCGAGCACACGCTGACGAACATCGAAGGTGTGAAGGCCGCGGGCGTCGCCGCCGGCATCAAGGCGAGCGGAGCGCCCGACGTCGCCCTGCTCGTCTCGGACATACCGATGGCCGCGGCCGGCCTCTTCACCACCAACCACTTCGCCGCCGCGCCCGTGAAGCTGTGCCGCTCGCACCTCTTGCGCTCACACGGCAACGTGCGCGCGGTCGTCATCAACAGCGGCAACGCGAACGCGTGCACCGGCGCGCAGGGCGAGCGCGACGCGCTGAGCATGTGTGAGCAGGTCGCGAAGGCGCTCGGCTGCCCGGTGCACGAGGTGCTGGTGTGCTCGACGGGCGTCATCGGCGTGAAGCTCCCGATGGAGAAGGTGTCGAAGGGCATCGAAGCGGCGCTGTCGAGCTTGAGCTCGGAGCCCGAGGCGGGCCGGCGGTTCTTGAAGGCGATCATGACCACCGACGCGTTCGCGAAAGAGGCGAGCGCGAAGGTGGGCGATGCGCTGTTCGCCGGCGTCGCGAAGGGCGCGGGCATGATTCAGCCGAACATGGCGACGATGCTCTCGTTCGTGGCGACGAACGTCGAGCTGCGCGCCGAGATGATCAAGCGCGCCCTGCCGGGCATCGCGCAGGCGAGCTTCAACGCCGTGCACGTCGACACGCACACGAGCACGAACGACACGTTCTTGCTGCTCTCGCGAAAGACGGTGAAGGGCGACCCGTCGTGGTCGAAGCACGCCGAAGGCGTCGCGCGCCGGCTCGCGTGGCTCATCGCGCGCGACGGCGAAGGCGCGACGAAGGTGACGACGGTCGAGGTGACCGGCGCCGCGACCGACGACGCCGCGCGCGCCATCGCGCAGCGCGTGGTCGGCTCGGCCCTCGTGCGCACCGCGCTGTACGGCAACGACCCGAACTGGGGCCGCTTCACCAGCGCCGTCGGCAACTGCCCCGAGGTGCGCGACGCACGGAGCTTGAGCTGCGTGCTGCAGGGCATCGAGGTGTTCAAGGCCGGCGAGCCCGCGCCGTTCGACAAGGCGGCGGCCTCGAAGGCGATGGCGGTCGAAGACGTGCGGCTCGAGCTGAAGCTGAAAGACGGGCCGGGCAAGGCGTCGCTGATGACGTCTGACCTGGGCTACCGGTACGTGCAGGTGAACGCCGAGTACACGACCTGACCTTTCGGTCGTGGTAAGCGGCGCGCATGGCTGAGACCTCGAACCGCACCCAAAAAGTCGAGCGCTTCGTCCCCGAGACGCCGCGGCAGTTCTCGCTGCAGCGCATCGACAAGGCCGAGGCGCCGGTCGTCATCGGTGATGGGCGCTGCCAGATCGGGTCGGTCGACGGCTGCAGCCTGCGCATCGCCGATGACCCGCGCGTCTCGCGGTTTCACTGCGAGGTGGTGGTCGAGAAGGGCCAGGCGCTGGTGAAAGACCTCGACTCGTCGAACGGCACGTTCGTCGACGGGCTGCAGGTGCGCGAGGCCTACCTGAAAGATGGCAGCATGATTCGGCTCGGGCCCGAGGCGACGGTGCGCTTTCGCCTGCTCGAAGAGCGGTCTGAGCTTCAGCTGTCGCGCTCGCCCGCTTTCGGCACGCTCATCGGCGACTCGGTGGCGATGCGCATCTGCTTCGCGCAGCTCGAGAAGATGGCAGCGAGCACGAAGCCGGTGCTCATCGAAGGCGAGACCGGCACCGGCAAGACGGTGACGGCCGAGGCGATTCACGCTTCGGCGAACAGGCCCGACGCGCCGTTCGTGAGCCTCGACTGCGGCGCCCTGTCGGAGGCCGACCTCGAGACGTCGCTGTTCGGCAAGGTCGAGCCGCGCCGCATCTCGGCGTTCGAAGAAGCGCAGGGCGGCACGCTGGTGCTCGAAGAGGTCGGCGAGCTGTCGCCGGCGCTGCAGCTGCGGCTCTTGCCGGTGCTCGAGAAGGGCGAGCTGCGGCGGCAGGGCTCGACCGCGGTCGTGCCGGTGAAGTGCCGCATTCTGTGCACGACGCGCGGCGACCTGCGCACGCGCGTGAACGACGGGCGGTTCAAGATCGAGCTGTACTACCGGCTGGCGGTCTTGAGGGTGCAGCTGCCTCCCTTGCGCGAGCGGCCCGAAGACATTCCCCAGCTCGTCGACTACCACCTGCGCGCGAGCGCGCTGAAAGACGAAGAGGCGGCCCCGCTGAAAGAGCCGATGTTCATCGAGCGCCTGCAGGCGGCGTCGTGGCCGGGCAACGTGCGCGAGCTGTTCAACCACCTCGAGCGGTCGGCGGTGATGCAGTCGGCGCTGGCTCCGAACCAGTCGCAGAAGCGGGTGTCGGTGAGCGTGACCGACGCGCGCAAGACGTACGCCGAGGCGCGGCGCGGCGCGCTCGAGCGGTTCGAAGAGGGCTACGTGCTCGGCGTGCTGCGGCTGCACAACGGCAACGTGAGCGAGGCGGCGCGGCACGCGGGCATCGATCGCGCGTACCTGCACCGGCTCATCAAGCGTCACGGCATCTGAGCGGGCTCACCGCGCCCAGAGGGGCAGGGCCGACAGGTCGGTGCCGACGGCCCCGAGCAGCGCCTGCGTCGCGTCCCAGTCTGCATCGACACTGCTGACGTTGACGATGGCGCCATTCCGGTTGGTGAGGGCGGTGCTGTTCTCTGCCCACACCCAGATGCGCAGCCCCGAGCCATAGAGGTTACCGCTGTTGTCGCGATGGCCCGTGCCGCTGCCGATGCCAGCGTTGGCAGCATTCATGAGCTACGACGCAATCAGCAGCGCGATCGCGGTCGCGAGCAGCACGGCCCCGACCGAGCCGACCACCGTCGAGAGCACGAACTGCGTGTTCACCGTCGAGGCGCGCGCGTCGAGGTCTGACCGGCGCAGCGTGCTCACGACGTTGCCTTCGCCGTCGGTGGTGTACGAGCCCTCGATCGACGACTTGCCGCTGAACGCGAGCCCCATCACCACGCCGCCGGCGATGAGCGCGCCGAGCCCCACGCCGCCGAGGCTGAACGCGATGACGGGTGAACGCCGCGATGGCGCGGCCTTGTCGATGGTCACCGCAGCGGCGGGCGCGGGCTCGGGAGCGCCGCTCGAAGCGGCTGGCTTCG
>JAEUJP010000568.1 GCA_016793725.1 Myxococcaceae bacterium
CGACCGGCTCATTCGCCGCTCGAGCCTCGACGACCGGGCCTCAGGCGCGCGGGGTGGGAGGGCGACTTTTGAAATGCTTCGAAGGGGTAAACCTTTACCCCTTGGCGCCAGATGAAAAGTCGGCCTTCCACCTGTCGCCCCAAGAGGGCGGCTGCCTCGGAAAAGCCCGCCGCACCTCTGCTGGCCAGCGCGCGGCCGCTCGAAGCCACCACACCGCGACCCAGGCCCCCTCAGGCGCTGAATCAGCCCAGCACCCCGAGACGACCCCGCCTGCGGGCGAGGCCCCATCAACCCGCCCCTTCCCATTCCCCATCCCGAAAAGCCGGGAATGGGAAGGGTAAGGGGCATGGGCTGGAACTTCAGGGCTGGGCCTCGAGCGCACGCACCACCTCGAGCACTTCGCCCGGCACCTCGCGCTTGCCGTCTTCCACGCGCGCGCAGAAGCTCCACGTGCGCGTCTCACCCGACCGCTCGGTGAGCCGCAACGTGAGCCCGTCACCGCATCGCCCGCCGTTCACTTCTTTCGAGCCGCGCAGCCGGTCGAGCGCTTCGACGAGCCGCGCGCGTTCCTCAGTGCTCAGCGTGCGCGGCGCGTGCATGCGTGCGCCCGACTCACAGCCACTGCTGCCGGTCACGACACCTTCCGCATCGACGCCGAACATCGTCGCGCAGTTGCCGCCGGTGTTCGTGTCGGCGACGAACACCGAGCTCGGCAGACCCAGGCTCGGCCGCTTCACGCAGCCGACCAGCACGAAGGCGAGCAGCGCGACGCGAATCAGACCGGGTACCGCGTCGACTTCAGCGCACCTTCGTCGCTCAAGAGCGGCGCCAGGTTCGGGTCTTTGAGCGCCTCGGCGAGCGGCATGTCGCGCCCGTCGATGTTGACCGTGCCGCTCACCAGCCGCGTGCCGTGGCTGTAGTCGGCGTACGAGGCCTCGTGAATCCACGAGAGCGGCTGAATCGCCTTACCGTTCTGCTGGTGCCAGCCGTAGATGATGACGCGGTCGGGGTGGCTGTCGATCGCGTTGCTCAAGATGACGTCTTTCTTGTTGCCCGCCACCAGCGCCCCGGCCGGGGCACCCGCGAGCTGCGCGTCGACCTTGCGGTCGTGCTCGGCGTAGTACGCGTTCGACATCATCTGCGCGCCCGGCGTCATCGGCGCCGGCGCCAGCTTCACGTCGGCGTGCTGGTAGATGGTGTCGACCATCTTGCGCGTCGGCAGCGACGTGCCCGTCGCATCGGCGATGCGCTGCGCCGTCTCGGGGCTCATGGGCATGCGAACGCTGTCGGCGTCGGAGCCGATCTGCACGTAGTCGGGAATCACCTTCAGCTTCACCGTGTGCTCGGTGCCGTCTTTCGCCTTCGCCGTGTACGTCACTTCTTTCAGCTCGCGCGACGCCGAAGGCACGTTGCCCGCCAGCACCTCGCGAAGAATCGCCGCCTCACGCTCGGCCCGCGACAGGTTCTTCGTCGCCTCGAGAAACTGCGAGCCCGTCAGCGCTTCGGGCGACCGCGCCGGCAGCGCCTCGAGCGAACCGACAGACGCGGGAGCCGCCGGCGCGCCCACGTTCGTGTTCGGGGGCGTCGTCACCGCCGGCGCCGTCGCGCCACCCAGCAGCGAGCCACGCGTCTGCGGCCCGACGATGCCGTCGACCATCAGCCCGTTCGCGCGCTGGTACGCCTTCACCGCGTCGAACGTCTTCTGCGTGAAGCTGCCGTTGATGGGGCCGGGGTCGAAGCCCGCCGCCGCCAGCCGCTTCTGCAGGTCTTCGACGGCCGGGCCGCGGCTGCCCATGCGCAGCCAGCTCATGCGGTTCGTCGTGATGCTCTCGACCGACGTCGGCACGCTCGGCGGCGTCACGTTCGGGTTCGCGCCGCCGTTGTGGTGCATCACCGACATCACGCGCCAGTGCGACGGGTAGCCGCTCTTCTCGCTCACGCGCTGCGTGCCGTCGGGGTTCACGTTGTTCGAGCCGATGAACTGCGGCTTGCCGTTCTCGTCGCGCCCCGAGAACACGACGACGTGCCGGCCGATGCTGCCGTCTCTCTTCGTGTACTCGAACGCCACCACGTCGCCGGGCTGCGCGTTCTCGAGCGTCGTCTCGCTGAAGCTCGGGTTCTGGCGCAGGCGGCTCACCAGGCCCGTCACGCTCGCGCTGCCCTCGGCCGACGAAATCTGCCCGGTCGAGATGAGCAGGCCCGACACGAAGTTCGCGCAGTTCACGTTGTCGGGCACCCAGTCCTGCATGGCCGCGCCGAGCGCCGTGTCGTTCGCGAGCTTCAGGTCGTGGGCGTTCGTGCCCATCACCGAGCGCGCGAGCTCGATGACCTGCTCGCCGCTCGTCTTCTGGGGCGCGCCTCCGCCGAGCGACAGCGGCTCGGCGCCGCGCGTCTCGAAGCCGTCGGGCTGAATCGGCGGGCTGTACCGCTGGGGTTCCGAGGGCTGCGTGCTGCGCGAGGTGACCGAGAGAGACGAGGAGTGGATTCGCATCTGGTGTGGATGTTCCACACGAGATGGAGGCGGTTGTGCGCCGTCGGCCGACAGGCGGGTAGCGGGTGGGGCAACCTGTGTCTTCTCAGGACACAGGCCCGCGCCTCTGGCGCGGAAACGGGAGCGCAGCGAGCAGAAGGCGTCTCACATGAGCTGAAGCATCAATGCGGTCACTGCGGCGGCGCTGGCAGCAGCGAAGGCCAGCAGGGCCCAGGGTGACTCGAGCAGGTGTCGGGTGCGTTCGGACATCTCGTGTTCCATGTCGGGCAGCTGATCAATCAACGTGCCGCCGGCCCCTTCAACAGCTTGAGGGGCTTGGCATTCACGAGATCGATCACTCCATGGCGCGACTGCCGCACCCACTGGAGCTTCTCTGCCCGCGTCAGCTGTTTCAGCCGCGCCTCGAGCGACATCGCCTTCGAGCGGTTCGCGAGCCTGCGAGACCACACCAGCTTCACGGGCGTGCGAGACCTCGTGTACCGCGCGCCGCGCCCCAGGTTGTGCGCCTCGACGCGCCGCTCGAGGTCGTTCGTCGCCCCGCAGTAGAGCGAGCCGTCGGCGCAGCGCACGAAGTAGGTGAACCAGCGCTGACCTCGGCGTGGCATCGGCGCTAACATTACCTGCGATGGCTGACGAGCTCGACGAAAGAGCCAAAGACGTACTGAAGGCCGTGGTGAAGGAGTTCATCACCAAAGGTGAGCCCATCGGCTCGAGCCAGCTCACGCGCCGCGGCGAGTTCGAGGTGTCTCCGGCCACCATGCGCAACGTGCTCGCCGAGCTCGAGGAGCTCGGCTTTCTCGAGAAGCCCCACACCTCGGCCGGCCGCATTCCCACCGACCGCGGCTATCGCTTCTTCGTCGACTCGCTCTTGCAGCTCAAAGAGCCGGGTCAGCGCGAGCAGCTGCTCATTCAGCAGGGCCTCACCGCGAACGCGGGCGTCGAAGAGCGCCTGACCGAGGCGAGCAAGGTGCTGCACCAGCTCACCCAGCACGCGAGCGTCGTCATCACGCCGCGCCCGAGCACGCTCGTCGTCACCCGCATCGAGCTCGTGCGGCTGCGCGAGGGTCGCGTGCTCGCGATTCTGGTGGGGCCGTCGGGCCAGGTGCAGAACAAGCTGCTCGCGGTCGACTTCGCGCTGACGAGCGACGAGCTGGTGGCCGCGTCGAACTTCTTGAACGAGCTGTTCGCGACGGGCGTGACCATCGACGACGTGCGCGCGAAAATTCTGCAGCAGCTCGACGGCGAGCGGGCGCAGTACGACGCGCTGGTGCAGAAGGCGCTGAAGCTGGGCGCGCAGGCGACCGAGCCGACGAACGAGCGCGTGCTCATCGAAGGGCAGGGCAGCTTCCTCGAGTCGAGAGAGTTCGCCGAAGACGTGAAGCGCATGCGCGCGCTGTTCAAGGCGCTCGACGACAAGCACAAGCTGCTCTCGCTGCTCGACCGCGTGCAGCGCGGGCGCGAGATGCGCATCTTCATCGGCGCCGAGAGCGAGTTCTCGTCGCAGGGCGAGGTGACGGTCATCGCGAGCCCGTACGGCAGCAAAGACGCGGTGCTCGGCGCGGTCGGCGTCATCGGGCCGACGCGGCTCGACTACCAGCGCGTGATTCCGCTCGTCGACTTCACGGCCCAGGTGCTCAGCCGCGCGCTCGACGACGAGTAGCAACAACGAACGAACAAGAAGCCCCTCTCACCCCCGTAGGGGAACAGGGTCGGGGTGAGGAAAACGCGACTTGCACCTGAGCGAGCTATCGGCCGAGTTCGACGTCGAGCTCCACGGCAACCGAGTGCGAGCGCGGCGGCGCCGCATGATTCCGCTGCGCACGTTTCGGCTCTTCTTCCCCCGCGTCGTCGTCGAAGTCGACAGCGAGCGGAAGGTGACCGCGCGGCCCGATGCGCTCGCGCTGTTCGTGCTGTTCATGACGCTCGGCGCCGTGGTCGTCGAGCTCACCTTGCCGCGCGCGCAGTACCCGCGCGACTACCCGGCGGCGTTTCCGTTCGCGATGCTCGTCTATTACGTCGGCGCCATCGGCTGGGAGCTCAAGCGCTCGCTCGAATCGGCGCGGCGATTGCTCGACCCGACAGGCGCGCGTGGGTGAGTCGTCGGGCCGCCTGGAGCGCATTCGGCTCGCGGCCGACTGCACCGTGAAGCGCGACGCCGAGGCTCGCACCCGTCGCCGCAGAAGCTGCTCGAGGTGGCCGAGCCGATGGGCCAGGGCCCGGCTCGAACTGCTTCGAGGTCGACCAGGGGGGGCGAGCTCGTGCAGCAGACGCTCACGACCGCGCGAACCAGGGTGAGGCCTGCTGCGCAGCGTCGAGCGCGGCGCGCTCGTAGCCGCCTTCAGTTCGTGTCGGCGAGGTGGCACGTCATGATGCCGTACTTCGTCGCGAGGCCGCGCAGCACCTTGCTGCGCTGAGAGCGGTTCGCGCCGCCCACCGCGTACATCAGCTCGCGCCCCTCTTTCGTCTTCACGTTCGCGTCGAGGTACGCGCCGATGGCCTGCAGCCTCGCAGCGGGCTTGGCATCTGCGGGCACGTCGATCTTGTCGGGCGCGTCACAGATGATGATGAGGTCGTCACGAAAGTTGTGGCACCCGGTGAGGGTCAGCGCCGCGGCCACGATGAGCACCCGTCGTCTCATGGGGCATCGATTCTACGCCGTCGCGCGAACAAGCCGTACAGCGCCGGCAGCACGAACAGCGTCAGCAGCGTCGCCGACACCAGCCCACCGATGACGACCGTGGCGAGCGGCCGCTGCACCTCGGAGCCCGGCGCCGTCGACAGCGCCATCGGCACGAACCCGAGCGACGCCACCAGCGCCGTCATCAGCACGGGCCGCAGGCGCAGCTCGGCCGCCTTCGCGATGGCCTCGGTCGGAGTCGCCCCGCGCCCGTCTTCTTCTGCCCGCGCGAACGCCACCAGCACGAGGCCATTCAGCACCGCCACGCCGAACAGCGCGATGAAGCCGATGCCCGCCGAGACCGAGAACGGTATGTCGCGCAGCCACAGCGCCACCACGCCGCCCACCACCGCGAACGGCACGTTGACGCCGATGAGCAGGCCCACGCGCAGCGAGCGAAACGACAGCCACAGCAGAAACAGAATCAGCGCAAGCGCGATCGGCACCACGACGAGCAGCCGCGCCCGCGCCTCGAGGTAGTGCTCGAACTGCCCTCCCCAGTCGATGTGGTAGCCGACCGGCAGCTCGACGCCGGCCACCGCCGCGCGCGCGTCGTTCACCACCGAGAGCAGGTCTCGCCCGCGCACGTTGAGCTCGACCGTCACGCGCCGCGACTGCGCTTCGCGCGAAATCTGCGCCGGCCCCTTCACCAGCTCGAGGTCGGCCACGTCGCCGAGCGGCACCACCTGCCCGCTCAGCGAGCGCAGCGGCAACGCCCGCAGCGGCTCGAGGTCGTTCTCGAACCCGTGCTGCACGCGCACCATGATCGCGAAGCGCCGCTCGTTCTCGAGCACGTGGCCCACCGGGTGCCCCACCGCGAGCGTCTCGGTCAGCTGGTTGATGTCGGCGATGGTGAGGCCGTAGCGCGCGAGCCGGCTGCGGTCGGGCCGCACGCGCAGGTACTCGAGCCCTTGTGTCTGCTCGACGCGCACGTCTTCTGCGCCGGGCACGTCGCGCACCGCCGCCGCCACCCGGTCGCCGAGCCGCGCCAGCTCGTCGAGGTCGGTGCCGTAGACGAGAATGCCGATGTCCGACCGAATGCCCGCGACCAGCTCGTTCGTGCGCATCTGAATCGGCTGCGAGATGGCCCCGCCGATCTCGGGTGACCGCTCGAGCGCGCGCTCGAGCTCTTCGGCGAGCGTCGCCTTCGTCACGCCGTCGCGCCACTCGCCCGGCGGCTTCAGCATCACGTACACGTCAGACTGCTCGATGCTCATGAAGTCGACCGCGAGCTCGGGCGAGCCGACGCGCGACACCACGTGCGCGACCTCGGGAATCTTCATCAGCTGCCGCGCCAGCACGTCGTCGGTGCGAATCGACTCGGTGAGCGACGCCCCCGTCAGCCGCCGCGCCTCGATGAGCAGGTCGCCCTCGTCGAGCTGCGGCACGAACTCGGCGCCCAGCCGCGTGAAGAGCGCGACCGCCCCCGCCAGCGCCGCGATGCCGATGCCGAGCGTCAGCCCCCGCCGCGCCTGCGAGCGCGCGAACACCTTCACGAACAGCGCGTGCGCCTTGCGAATCAGCCACGTCTCTTCGTGCCCCGCCGCCTTCGGCCGCACGAAGAAGCTCGCGAGCACCGGCACCAGTGTCACCGACAGCACGAACGCGCCGAGCAGCGCGAGCAGCACCGTCGTCGCCATGGGCCTGAACAGCTTGCCTTCGGTGCCGGTGAGCGCGAGCACCGGCAGGTACACGATCGCGATGATGGCCTCGCCGAACGCGCTCGCCGTGCGCACCTCGTTCACCGCGCCCTCGACCTCGCCGACCCGCTCGTCTGGGGTGAGCGGGCGCTGAAGCGTCGCCTGCCGCTGTGACAGCCTGCGCACCACGTTCTCGACGATGATGACCGCGCCGTCGACGAGCAGCCCGAAGTCGATCGCGCCGAGGCTCATCAGGTTGCCCGACAGCCCGAGCGCGTTCATCACCGTCACCGCGAACAGCAGTGACAGTGGAATGACGACGGCCACCACGAGCCCCGCGCGCAGGTCGCCGAGCAACAAGAGCAGCACGAGCACCACGAGCGCCGCGCCCTCGAGCAGGTTCTTGCCGACCGTCGCGATGGTGCGGTCGACGAGCGTCGAGCGGTCGTAGAACGGCTCGAGCGTCGTGCCCTTCGGCAGCGAGGGCTCGATGGCCTTCAGCTTCTGCTTCACCGCCTCGGTCACCTGGCGCGAGTTTTCGCCCTGCAGCATCAGCGCGACGCCGACGACGGTCTCGCCCTTGCCGTCCATCGTGGCCGCTCCGCGCCGCAGCCTCGCGCCGAAGCGCACCTCGCCGACGGTGGCGACCGTGATGGGCACGCCCTGCGGCGTCGCCCCGATGACGACGCGCTGCAGGTCGTCGAGGCTCGTCACCAGGCCGTCGGTGCCGATGACGAAGTGCTCGCGCCCGTGCTCGATGTAGCCGCCGCCCGCGTTCGCGTTCGACTTGAGCAGCGCGTCGGCGACCTGCGCGATGCTGACGCCCGTCGCCTGCAGCCGCGCCGGGTCGAGCACCACCTGGTACTGCCGGTCTTCGCCGCCGAAGCTGTTCACCTCGACGACGCCCGGCACCTGGCGCAGCTGGGGGCCGATGTACCAGTCGAGCAGCTCCTCGCGCTTCATGAGGTCGAGCGCGTCGTTCTTCACCACGAACTGCAGAATTTCACCCAGCCCCGTCGTGATGGGGCCGAGCTCGGGCTCGCCGTAGTGCGCGGGTATCGAGCGCGTCGCGTCGGCGAGCCGCTCGTTCACCTGCTGCCGCGCCCAGTAGACGTCGGTGCCGTCGTGAAAGACGACCGTGACGGCCGAGATGCCGTACTTCGAGACCGAGCGCACCTCGCTGGTGCGGGGTATGCCGGCCATCGCGCGCTCGACGGGCACGGTGACGTACTGCTCCATCTCGACCGCGCTGAGCGCCGGGGCAGAGGTCAGCACCTGCACCTGCACGCCCGTGACGTCGGGCACCACGTCGACCGGGAGCAGAAGTGACGCCCGCACCCCGACGCCGACGAAGAGCAGCGTCGCGATGATGACGAGGCCCCGGTTGTGCAGCGACCAGCGGACGATGGCCGAGAGCAGCGCGAGCATCAGTCTTCGTGCTCCACCAGCGTGCTCTTGAGCACGAGGCTCTTCAGCGTGAAGACGCCGTTCACCGCGACCTCTTCGCCCTCGTCGAGCCCGCTCAGCACCTGCACGAGCCCGAGCGCCCCATCGCCGAGCGCCACCTCGTGCACCACGAAGTCGCCGTCTTTCGCCTTCACGAACACGACGCGCTTGCCCGCCACGTCGGTCACCGCGCTGCGCGGCACCACCACGGCTCTCGTCGCGGCCTGCCCCGGCTCACCGACCTCGACGTACGCGGTGCCGAACAGCCCCAGCCGAATGCGCCCCTCGGTGTTCTTCAGCTCGATGCGCGCCGTCAGCGTGCGCGCCACCGGGTCGGTCTGCTGGCCGATGTACGCGACCGTGCCCTCGAAGCTCTCGGAGCGAAACGCGTTCAGCTTCACCTCGGCGCGCGCACCGGGCTTGAGCCGCCCGAGGTCTTTCTCGAACACGCGCCCGAGGAACCAGACCTCGCTCGTGTCGACCACGGTCGCGAGCACGTGCTCGGCGCCGATCGGCTGACCGACGACGGCGTCGCGCGAGACCACGACGCCCGAGAGCGGAGCGCGCAGCGGCACCAGGAAGCCGCCCTCTGCCGCGCCGTGCGCGCCGAGCGCCGCGAGCTGCTCGTTCAGCGCCCGCGCCTCGGCCTCGGTCGCGTTCGCCTCGGCCTCGGCGTCGACCACCGCCTGCTCGGCGCCCAGCCC
>JAEUJP010000574.1 GCA_016793725.1 Myxococcaceae bacterium
CGTCGCCGATCAGCTGGGCGAGCATCGCCGACGAGACGCCGCTGCCGAGCTCGAGCACGGTGTGAGGGGCGCTGCGCGCGATGAGCTCGGCGGTCTCGAGCAGCTGCGCGAACTGGCCGTGGTACCGGAGGCCCCCGACCCGCCACGACTCGAGCACGAGCGCGTGAATCTGGGGGAAGCGGGCGCGCAGCTCTTCGCCGCGCTCGAGGTAGAGCGCCGCTTCGGTGGTGCGCTGCAGCCTGCCGCGGTTCTTGACGACGTCGACGGCCCAGCGCACGCGGCCCGGCCAGCTGACCCGGTAGTTGCGCAGCAGGCCCACTGCTCGCCCCAGGTTGCGAATGCGGCCCGGCCCCGTCGAGGCTTCGCCTCCGTGGCCCAGAAATGCCGAATACTCGTCGAAGCGAATGCCGCGCTCGGGCGAGAGGGCTCTGTCGATCCAGCTCATGCGGGTTTCACCTCGTTCTGGAACTTCTGAAACCAGAGCTCCGTGTTGATCCACTGCCAGACCCAGAAGGCGTTGTTCACCTTGCCGGCGCAGAACTCGTCGAACCCGCGCGCCACCTCTGCGGCGTCGAACAGCCCCCGTTCGCGAAACGAGCGCGAGGCGATGAGATCTTCGATGCGCGAACGAAGCGGCCCCTGAAACCACTCGCGCTGCGGCGTCACGACCGCGCGCTTGGGCGTCACCCGAATCGAATCGGGCAGGGTGTCGCGCGTCGCGGCCCGCAGCAGGTGTTTGCGCTCGCCCTTCGCGATGCGCGCAGTAGCGGGCAGGCGGAAGGCGAACTCGACCAGCCGGTGATCGAGGTAGGGCACGCGCAGCTCGCGGCTCGCCGCCATCGAGAGGTGATCGTTCATGCGCAGCACCCGCGGGAGCTTCGTGCGACTGAAGTCGCGCCACAGCCAGTTGCGAAGGTGATCTCGAAACGGCGCCACAAACTGAGGCACCGGGCCCGCCAACGCGCGAACGTCGGGCGACGCACACTCAGGGCGCAGATGTGACGTGCCGTCTTGGTAGACGTTGATCGCTTCTCGTCGCTGCACCTGGCGGGCCTTCGCGAGTGCCTCGGCCTCGCTGTCGCCCGCCGCAGCGGCCTCTTCACGGAACGTGGCCCACGCGCCGCGCTCGAGCAGGTCGAGATAGAACGGGTAGCGAAAGTAGCCGTACCCGGCGAGCAGCTCGTCGACCCCCTGGCCCTCGAGCAGCACCGTGATGCCGCGCTCTTTCGCGTGCTGGAGCAGCTGGTGATAGCCGAGCGTGGCGACGGCTCCGAACGGGGCCTCCTGGTGCCACACCGCCGTGGGGATCAGCTCCCACGCGGTCTCGGCGTCGAGCACCTTGAGATTTCGGCGCCACTCGGTGCGGTGCGGTACGTCGGCGGCGTAGTCGGCCTCGTCGTAGCGCGGGTCGCCGTAGAGCGCGGTGAACGTCTCGATGTGGCCGCGATCGGCGAGCTGCCGGTCGGCGGCCACCATGAGCGCCGACGAGTCGAGCCCGCCAGTCAGGTTCACGCCGAGCGGCACATCGCTTCGGAGCCGCAGCCTCAAGCTCTCGTCAAACAGCGCCTGAAACCGCTCGATCGCTGCCGGGTTCTCGATGAGCTCGACGTCTTCGGCGAGCGCGGGCAGGTTCCAATAGCAGCGCTGGGTGGCCTTGCCGCCCTCGACGACGAGGGTGTGTGCGGCGGGCAGAGACCGCACCTCGCGAAAGAACGTGCGGTCGTCGTGATCGGTGTACGAATGAACGAGGTAGCAGGCCCAGGTGCCCAGATCAGGCTCGGCCGGCACGCCAGCGGCCAACAGCCCCTTCACCTCGGAGGCGAAGTGGAAGCGGCCCTGATGCCACGCATAGACGAACGGCTTCACGCCCATGCGGTCGCGCGCGCAGAAGAGGCGTTGGCGGCGCCTGTCCCAGATCGCGAAGGCGAACATGCCGACGAAGCGGTCGACGCACGCGTCGCCCCACTTCTCGTACGCCGCGATGATCACCTCGGAGTCGCTCGTCGACGCCCAGCGGTACCCGCTCAGCTCGGCTTTCAACTCACGGTAGTTGTAGATCTCGCCGTTGAAGACCAGCCACAGCTGCTCGTCTGGGCTCGCCATCGGCTGCCGACCCGTCGCCGAGAGGTCGATGATGCGCAGCCGGTTGTGCCCGAGTACGACCGGCGAGTCGGGGTCTGCCCAGACGCCGTTCTCGTCGGGGCCGCGGTGGTGCTGAACCTCGACCATGGCATCGACCGCTGCGGTCGACGCTCCAGGCCCGACGATGCCCGAGATGCCGCACATCGCGTCATCGACCGCCGCGCGTGCACCACACGCGGTGATGGCCCTGGCCGATCACCCGCGCCATGGCCTCTTCGTTTGAAAGCGCCTTCTCGTGCACCTGCTGCTCGAACCACTCGATGGTTCGAAGGGTGGCCTCGACCATCGTGCGCCCCTGAACGAACAGTGCGTGATCGACGCCGCTCTCGGTGCGCTCGCCGGCGCGGAAGAGCTCGAGCAGCGACGCAAGATCGGTGCGGTACGCCTCGAGGCTCTGTTCTTGATCGAGCCGTGGGGCGTGCCCCCAGCGGTCGATGTTCGTGAGCCCACGCCGCTCGAGCCCCGCCTTCAGCCTGTCCCACCGGAAGAAGTCGATGCAGGGCACGAACAGATCATCGAGAAACGTACGGCGCTTGTTCGCGGGGAGCTCTGCCGCGGCGACGGCACGGTCGAGCGCCGGCTGGCCGAGTTGCTGCGCGAGCGGTCGCAACAGCTGAATCAGCGGCCAGCGCAGACCTTCACTCGCGTACACGAGCAGGTACAGCGCGCCGCCCGGCTTCAACACGCGCGTCAGCTCGTCGAGCGCCCGCTCGGGGTTCGCGGTGTGCATGATGACACCGGCACACCAGACGACGTCGAACTGCGCGTCGGCAAAGGGCAGCTCGAGCACCGAAGCATGGCGGAACTCGACGTTCGTGAGGCTGCCGGCGCGGCGGCGAGCGTCGTCGAGGCCACCTTCACCGACGTCGACGCCGATGACCTTCGCTGCCTTCAGCCTCGCCATCGCGATCGAGTTGCGGCCACCGCCGCAGCCGGCGTCGAGGCACTGCTTGCCCGCGAAGAAGGTGGTGGGCACACCGGCGAGGTTGAGCCGCTTCTCGAAGAGCGCGACCGACTGCTCGAACAGCTGCTGGCCGTACGGGCCCCACAGGTCGGAGTAGAGATCGCCGGTACGTTTTTCGACTGCAGGCGGGGTCGTCACTGCTTCTCCTTCTCGCCGACGAAGTAGCTCACGAACTTGTCGTTGCGCCAGCACGACGCGACTTGTTCGGGTGAGAAGTAATAGGTCGTCAGCGCGTAGCGTTCGCCCGTCGCGATCGGCATGCCGCGGTGAATTCCGCTCGAGTCGACCAGCAGCAGCGTGCCCGCAGCCCCCGCGAACGTGCGAGGCTCGGTGCCGGCCGCCGCGCAGATGCGTGCGACCTCGGCGTCTTCGAAGCGGTGCTGGCCGAAGTGCGCTCCCGCGGTGACGATGCCGCGCACGAGCGAGCGCAGCCGATGGGAGCCCGGCACATACTGAAACGCGCCGGTCTGCTCAGTTGTGTCGGTCAGGTAGACCAGCGCCTTGAACTGGTGCTCTGCGGCGGTGTCGCGGTGCCACCCGCCGCCCGACCCGAGGTTGCCGTCGGTCGGGCGAAGGTGCCCCGCCATGGTGAAGAACGGCTCGAGCGTCTCGTGGAGGTACTTCTCGCCGAGGCGCAGCAGCAGCGGGTCGCGGTTGAAGCGCCTGATGCGGGCGCTCACCGTCTCGGCGGCGAACGCGCGGGTGTCGGCGCCGTCTTTCGAGCGCCAAAGACGGGGCGCGCGCGTCTCGAAGACGTGACGCACTTCGGCAATGACCTGCTCGCACTCGGCAGCGGTGTAGAACGATGGAAGCATCGCGAAGCCGTCGCTCTTGAGGCTCGTGAGCAGTGCGCGTTCACGAGCACTGACGAAGGCCCAGTCTTCGAACAGCACCCGTGGTGACCGCAGCCGCTCGCGGCTGCGGTGGTAGACGGTACGGGAGGCGTCGAAGAGCTTCATCTTCAGCGAGTGTGCCCCGTAGCAGCGTCAGGGTGGGAGTGTCGATGTACCCGGTCGACGCCGCCAGATTCGAACGTTCCACCCGCATGTGCCTCGTGCGACGGGGACCTTCAGCGGCCCCAGGTGGAGCTTGCAGCCGGGCTCATAGGCTTCGGCGACGCCGTGCAACTCCTCGTAATGCGCCGAGATCTCTCGGGCGTACGAGGGTGACTGAAGCACGCCGACAGGGTCCGACCAGGTGGAGCTGACGACGTAGTCGGGGAAGGTGCTCGAGTGGTGAACGTCTACGAAGTGGGGGTGGGTGAGGTTGATGCCCCAGAGGTCACCCAGCGAAGCGACCGAAGCGGTCGTGGGCACGGCGGCGTCGACCCGGCGCAAGATCTCGCCGTAGCGCGGGAGCGCGGGTTCACGCGCGGCGGCCGCGAGTACGTTGCGAAAAGCGATCGCTCCGTTTCCCAGGGCGCCGACGCCGAGGGCGCCGAGCAGCACGGCCTGCTTCCATCGCGGTTGCACCCCGGCGACGTGAATGACGGCCGCGGCCGCGACGACGAAGACGAGCGCGCGGTAGTGGTACGAGAACCGATACCCGAGCTGAAAGACGACGATGCTGAGCGGCACCGTCACGACGAGCGAGCGCACGAGCTTCGAGGTCTCTGGCGCGAGTTTGCCGTCGCGCGGGTTGGCAGGCCGAAGGGCCGCGACCGCGACGGTGAGCAGCGCGAGCGAGACGAACAACATCGGCGCCTGGCGGAAGATCGCAGCCACGCTCGCGTCGCCAGTCAGCGCTCGATGTGCCTTGAGCTGGTCGAGGAGCGGCGGCAGGCTGCCGGGCAAGAGCGGCCACCAGAGCGCGACCATCACCGTGGGCGCGGTGAGGCCCTGCGCCGCGAGCAGGGCGGTGAACCGTTCGTTGCGCGCGAAGAGAAAGCCGGCCCCAATGACGGCGCCGGCGAAGGCGACGAAGGGGTTGGTCGCAGCTGCGAGGCCGAGCACGCCGAACGCCGCCCAACGGGCTCTGGGGCCGCCCAAGAGCAGGATCAACGCGACCACCGTGAGGAGCGTCGCGAGCGTCTCGAGCCGGCCGAACGGGTCGAGCAGGTGAAACAGGCCGAGCGGCAAGAGTGCCGTCGCCCAGTGCGGGGCCCCACAGCGGTGAACGACGACCACGAGCACGGTGACCAGGGCCGCGTGGAGCGTGAGGTCGAACGCCAGACCGACACCGAACGACCTACCGAAGACCGCGAACACGGCGGCGTTGAGGTACGGGTAGAACGGCGGGTAGACGGCGAGAAACTCGTTCGAGCGCGGTATCGCCTCGAAGAACGTCGGTGCGAGAAACCTGCCGCGCTCGGCGAGCTCGATGGCGATCTGCTTGAAGTTGGCGCCGTCGGTGCCGTAGCGGGGAAAGTCGCGCGCCCACAGCCAGACGAGCACCGCGTGGTGGAGCGCGACAGAAGCGACGACGGCCCAGTTGCGGCGGTTCGGCATGTGCCCGCGCCGCGTCTACCACGGGGCGCTGTGTTACACGCACCCGCCGTGAGCCGGTCGGCACGCCTACTTCTCTTCAGCCTCTGCGCGATGGTGGCGGTCGTGGCGCTCATGAGCCTCGGCGCGGCGCGGCTCGCCCCTGCGGGTGCGCTCGACGACGGTACCCAAGTGAAGCGTGCCGCCAACGTCGTCGCATTGTCGAAAGACCCGATGCAGCTGCCCCCGCAGCGGGCCGGTCGCGCGCTGTGGCTGATCGGCAATTCGCACACGTACGCGCTACCCGGCCTGAAGCGCGGTGAGACGCTCCGCAATGATCCCGGCGTGACGTTGATCGATCAGCTCGCGACCGAGCTCGAGCGCCGTGACCCGCGGCGCAGCGCGGCGTCTTTCTACCGGCTCGCCGACCCGAATCTCTTGCCCACCGAGATGTTGGTGCGCGCGGTGTGGTTGCTGGAGCAGGGGCACCGGCCCGACGTCGTCGTCATCGGGCTCACGTGGCGCAACGTGGCTCGAGACGCGGCGCTCCGCCACGCGGTGGGGCGGCTCTGTCGAGACGAGGCCTTCGTCGCGTCGCTGCGG
>JAEUJP010000578.1 GCA_016793725.1 Myxococcaceae bacterium
AAGCCGACGTCGGGCTCACGGTCCATGAAGTCGATGCCGGTGCCTGCGAAGAACTTTCGCATCGCGGGCAGCACACCCTTGTTGGCGTACAGCGCGTCGATCTCGTCGCGGGCGCGGTCGACGCCTTCTCGCGCGGCGGCGTCGAGCAGCTCGGTCTGCGGCGCCTCGTGCGCGACGAGCCGCTTCACGCGGGTGGGGTGCCGCGAGACGAGGTCGAGCCCGATCGAGGCGCCGATGCTGGTGCCGAAGAGGTACGCGGGCTCGTTCGTCGCCGCGCTCAGCACGGCGAGCGCGTCGGCGGTGTGCGTGGCGAGCTCGCACCGCCGCGCGCCGTGAATGACGCTGCGAGACAGGCCGCGTCGGTCGTAGGTGACGACGGTGAAGTCGGTGAGCAGCTCGGCGAGCCGGGTCGAAGCATCGGCGTCGCCGTCGCCCCCCTGGAGCACGAGCAGCACGGGCCCCGAGCCGGTCGACTGCCAGTGCAGGGTCGCGCCTTCGACGTCGAGCTTCACGAAACGGCAGTATCATCACGCGAGGCTTTTCACCCGTATGGCTGAACCCCAGTGACGCTGCCAGACACCGTCGAGAACCAGGTCGTGCCACAGCCGGGGGGGCGCGGGCGGAAGCTCGCGATGCTGGTGGTGGTGTCGGGCTCCGAGACCGACCTCGGGGCGCACGCGCGCGTCGAGCGGCGCGTGGTGATCGGCCGCGACCCGCTGGTCGAGCTGTCGCTGTCTGATGCGCGCGCCTCGAAGCAGCACGCGGCGGTCGAGCTCGTCGACGGTCTGGTGGGCAGCCGCTACGAGGTGAAAGATCTCGGCTCGACGAACGGCACGCTCGTGAACGGCAAGCCCGTGAAGACGAGCCGCAAGCTGCGAGACGGCGACAAGATCACGGTGGCCGGCACGGTGCTGCGGTTCACGATCGCCGACGAGATGGAGGTCGCCTTTCAGGCGCAGGTCGAGACGATGTTGTCGACCGACGCGCTCACCGGGCTCCTGGCTCCGCGCAAGTTCGACGCTGCGCTCGGCGAGGCGGTGCGCGCCGCGCGCAACAAGAGCTCGCGGCTCGCGCTCGTGGTGCTCGACCTCGACGACCTGAAGCAGATCAACGAAGCGCACGGGCACGCGATGGGCGCGCACACCATCGCGCAGGTGGGGCAGCTGATCGCCGAGGTGGTCGGCGTGCGCGGCACCGCGACGCGGTTCGGCGGTGACGAGTTCGTGGTGTTTCTGCCCGGGTTCACCGAAGAGACGGCGACCGCGCTCGCCGACGAGCTGCGCGAGCGGGTCGCGGCGCACCGGTTCGAGCGCGACGGCAAGGTGGTGACGCCGACCATCAGCGCGGGCATCTCGGTGTACCCCGACCGCGCCGATTCGGCGAAGGCGCTGTTCGATGCCGCAGACCGTGCGCTGTATCGCGCGAAGGCGCGCGGCAAGAACCGCGTCGCGAGGTAGCACGACTTTCACCAGACGTTGGTGCTAGTGGGCGCACCATGTCTCGTGCCGTGCTCTTCGTCGCGCTGATCGCCTGCGGCACACCGCCGCCCCAGACGATGCCCGCAGGCGGGCAGGCCACGGCCGGTGGCAGCGCAACCGCGGGCGGCGAGGCGACCGCCGGAGGCATCGCCACCGCCGGCGGCGGCTCGACCTCGAGCACCGCCACCACCATTCGGGTGCACTACCCGGCGGGCACGAAGACGCTCTGGCTCCGCGGCAGCGAAGCCCCGCTCACCTGGTTCGACAACGCCACGCTCACGAAGGGCGCCGACGACACGTGGTCGGAGACCCTCGAGGTCTCGACCCCGACGTTCGAGCTCAAGCCCATGCTCGACGCCGACTGGTCGGTCGGCCCCAACTACGTCGCCGCGCGCGGCTCGACCCTCGACATCTACCCGCGCTTCGGTCAGCAGAACGGCCGCGTCACGAAGCTCATCGACACGTTCCATTCCACGAAGCTCGCGCGCGACCGCGGCATCTGGGTGTACCTGCCGCCGAGCTACGACGAGAACCCGACCGCCCGTTTCCCCGTGCTGTACATGCACGACGGCCAGAACCTCTTCGACCCGGCGATGGCCTTCGGCGGCAACGAGTGGCGTGTCGACGAGGCGCTCAACGCCGGCGCCCGCGACGGCAGCATTCGTGAGCTCATCGTGGTCGGCATCGAGAACACGCCCGACCGCCTGTGGGAATACGCCGGCGGCGCGGGGCCCATGGCCGGCGGCGACGCGTACCGCGCGATGCTCATCGAAGAGCTGAAGCCGCGCATCGACTCGATGTTGCGCACGCTGCCGGGTCGCGCCACCACCGGCATCGCGGGCTCGTCGATGGGCGGGCAGATCTCGGCGTACGTCACTGCGACGCGCCCCGACGTCTTCGGCATGACCGGCGACTTCTCGACCAGCGCGTACATGTGGTCGAGCACCGTCGCTGCCGTCGCAGCCATCACCACGCGGTCGAAGGTCTACATCGACTGCGGTACCAGCAACGACGGCGAGAGCAACACCAACACGCTCTACGCCCAGTACCTGAGCGTCGGCTACGTCGAGGGCGTCGACATCAAGAAGGTGCTGCAGCAGGGCGCGTCGCACAGCGAATTTTATTGGGCCCAGCGCTTCCCCGGCGCCGCGGTCTGGCTCTTCGGGCCGCGCCAGTAGGCAAGATGGGGCCCGGTGATAACGTGCGCGCGCATGCTGATGACCTGGCGCGCACCGCTGGTGCTCTTCGTCGTCGGTTGTTCGTCGGCTCCCGCCGAGCGAGACGGCGGCGCGGGTGGCGGTGCCGTGGCGACGCAGGCCGTCGGAGGCGCCCTCACGGGCCTCGACCCCGCGCTCGGCACCGTACGTCTCAGCCTCGGCCTCGAGCCGCTGACGCTCACCCAGAACGGGCCGTTCACCTTCTCGTCGAAGCTCGCCGCGGGCTCGACGTACCTCGTGCGCATCGACGGCCAGCCGGTGCACCAGCGCTGCACCGTCGACGCGGGCTCCGGCACCATCACGGCCGGCCGCGACGTCACCGACGTGGCCGTCGACTGCAGGCTCGCCGAGTACACCCTCGGCGGCGTCGTCAGCGGCGCCCCGCATGTGACGCTCATCGAGGCCACCTCGGCGCAGACCCTCGACGCAGGGCCGGGCGCGTTCCGGTTTCCTCGCGGGCTTCCCTACGGCAGCACGTACGCCGTCACGGCGCAGCCCCCGGCGGGCACCGAGTGTTCGGTCGATGCGGGCACCGGCACCGTCGAAGGCGACGTCGGCATCTTCGTCGCCTGCGCCCAGCAGACCTTCCCGCTCCAGGGCACCATCACCGGCCTCGACGCCGGGGGGCTCGTGCTCGCCGAGGCCACCACGGCCCAGCAGCTCGCCGTCGACGCGGGCGCGACCGGGTTCACGTTCGGCCAGCCAGTACCGTACGGGGCGAACGTCGCGGTGAACGTCGCCGAGCAGCCGGCAGG
>JAEUJP010000583.1 GCA_016793725.1 Myxococcaceae bacterium
GTTCATCGCGAAGCCCAGCCCCTGCTCGCCGTCGGTTCCCCAGGCCATTCCCAGCGTCCATTCCCATTCCCACTCCCGATTTTGAGTGCGCCCAGAGCGCCCCGAGCGCAGCCCTACGACGACAGCCGCCGCCTCGCCGCGCCCGCCACCAGCCGCTGGTACCCCTCGGGCAGCCACCGCTGCATGCGATCGATGAACCACGCGTCGCCGCCCACCAGCACCCGCCGCGCGTTCTTCGCCACCCCGCGCAGAATCTGCTCGGCCGCTTCTTCCGCCGACAGCTTGAACATCTCTTCCATCTTCGCGCTCGCCGTCTCGAGCTTCACCCCGAGCTTCGTGAGCGACGGGTGCACCTTGCTCGACCTCGCGATGTTCGTCTTCACCCCGCCCGGGTGCACACACGTCGCCGTCACCGGCGACCCCAACATGTCGAGCTCGATGCGCAGCGACTCGGTGTACCCGCGCACCGCGAACTTCGCCGCGTTGTACGCGCTGTGCCCCGGGAAGGCGATGAGCCCGAACACGCTCGAGACGTTCACCACGTGCCCATCACCGCTCGCCTCGAGCAGCGGCAAAAACGCCTGCGTGCCGTGCACCACACCCCAGAAGTTGATCTCCATCAGGCGCCGAAAGTCGGCCTCGTCGGCGTCTTGCACGGTGCTGCCGAAGGCGATGCCCGCGTTGTTGAAGACCAGGTTCACGCGCCCGTGGTCTCTGACAACCTCTCGCGCCCACGCCCGCACGTCGGCGCCGTTCGCCACGTCGAGCCGCCGCGCCGTCACCCGCGCGTGCCCGGCCGCCAGCCGCTGCGTCTCGGCGAGCCCCGCCTCGTCGATGTCAGACGCCGCCACCTCGCAGCCCCGCTTCGACAGCGCCAGCACGAGCGAGCGCCCCATGCCCGACGCCGCGCCCGTCACCGCCGCGACCTTGCCCTCGAACGACCGCGTCTTCACGGCCGTGACCCTACCGCTTTCGCCCGCGCTTCGACGGCTTCACGTCGCGCCGCAGGTAGTTGCCCACCAGCCGCTCGAGGTGCCGCTGAAATCGCGCCGAGTGCACCAGCTCGGGCCGGTAGAGCAGGGCGTTTTCGGTCAGCCCGTCGAGCACGTGCACCACCACGTGGGCCGCCATCGCCGGGTCGTCGACGCCCAGAAGCTCTTCGTGCTCCGACAGCCAGTTCGCGAGCAGCTCGACCAGCCGCCGGTTCAGGTTCTCGTACTCGTCTCGCACCCCCAGCCGCGGCACGTTCTGCGCGAGCGCGCGCTGCAGCACCGGGTCGACGCGGCACAGGTCGAGGCTCGCCTTCACCACCGCCTTCACCGCGTCGTCGAGGCTCGCCCCTTCGCGCTCGAAGCTCGCCGCCAGCGCCATCATGTCGGCCATCAGCCGCTGCCCCCACTGCTCGAGCACGGCCTTCACCAGCGCCTCTTTCGAGGGGAAGTACTGGTACAGCGAGCCGACGCTCACGCCCGCCAGCTTCGCCACCTGGTTCGTCGACAGCCCGTCCCACCCGTCGCGAACCAGAATGCGAGTCGTCGCCTCGAGCAGCGAGTCGACCATCGCCCGCGAGCGCTTCTGTACGGGGAGCTTTCGGGCGGTCGGGGTCGTCATCGAAACGCGAGCACCAGGCGAGTGTGAAACACGAGCGATCACTCGTATTCTAGACGCAATGACTGCACAAGCCGCCTCGACCACCACGCCGCAGCGCGCTCCCGGCCCCTCGGGGCTGCCCATCTTCAGCGCGTTTCGCGACTTCAAGACGCGCCCGCTCGAGCTCATCGCCGACCTGCAGCGCGAGCACGGCGACGTCGTGCGCCTCGCCGCCGGCCTCGAGATGGTGATGTTCGCGCACCCCGACGGCGTGAAGCACGTGCTGCAAGACAACCACCTCAACTACAAGAAGGGCTACGACTACGAGCGCATGGAGCCGCTCGTCGGCCGCGGCCTGCTCACGTCGAACGGCGACACGTGGAAGCGGCACCGCCGCATCGCGCAGCCCTCGTTTCACCGCCAGCGCATCATGGGCTTCGGCGCGCTGATGGTGCGGCACACGAAGCGCGCGCTCGAGCGCTGGCGCGCGCTCGGCCCCGGCGCCGAGGTCGACCTTCACGCCGAGATGATGCGGCTCACGCTCGAGATCGTCGGCGAGGCGCTGTTCTCGGTCGACCTCGGCAAGGGGGGCGTCGAGGCGAGCCGCGTCGCCCACGCCCTCGAGGTGACGCTGCGCATGATCAACGAGCGCGTGAACGACCTCGTCGCCCTGCCCATGTGGGTGCCCACCCCGTTCAACCTCGGCTTCAAGCGCCACCGCCGCGTGCTCGACGA
>JAEUJP010000614.1 GCA_016793725.1 Myxococcaceae bacterium
CCCTGCGTGCTGCCGCCGCCCTGCGCGCTGCCACCGCCCTGCGCGCTGCCGCCGCCCTGCGCGCTGCCACCGCCCTGCGCGCTGCCGCCTGCGCGCCCCCCGCCCGCGGTGCCACCATCGGGGTTTTCGTTGCGGGGACAGCCGGCGAGAAGAGCGAGCGCGCAGAACAGTTGGAGTCGAGACATGAGGGGCGCCTTATGCCAGCCCTGCCGGCTGGATGCACTCGGGGCCCCGTAACTTTTGCGTCTCAGCGGTGTTTCAGCGGCCCCGATCGATGCCGTCGAGCATGGGGAAGTCGAGTGCGTCGCACATGGCGTCGTACGTGACCTCGTTGCGGTACAGCTGCTGGTGCACGATGAGGCCCATGTGCGCCGACAGAATCGCGTGCGCGAAGGCGACGGGCTGGAAGTCGTCGCGGAACTCCTGCTTCTTCTGCCCGTACCGCATGATGCCGGCGAGCACCTCGGCGTAGAGCTGCAGCATCTCGCGCAGGGCCTCGGCGATGCGCTCGTTGTTGTTCGGCGCCTCGGCCGCGAGCATCGCGAAGAAGATGCCGTGCGCCGGGTGGTAGCGCAGGAAGTTGCGGGTTCGCTCGAAGAAGGTGGTGAGCTGCTTCTTCGCGGGCCACTTTCGGCCGGCCGTCAGAATTTCGGTGAACTCGCCGATGAAGCGGCGGTGCAGCTCCTCCATCGCGGCGAGGAGCAGGTCTTCTTTCGTGGGGAAGTGCCAGTAGAGCGCGCCGGGCGTCATCTTGATGGCCTTGGCGAGCTCGTTCATCGTCGTCGCCAAGATGCCGCGGCGGGCGAACAGCTCGATGCTCGCCTGCAGAATCTCCATGCGGGTGCGGGCTGCGCGCTCCTGCTTGATCTCTCGCTTCTCTCCGGGCTTTGCCATGTCAGAAGGTCCCCGTGACCGTCACCATGCCGCCCGCGGCGCCGCCCTCTGCAGCGCCGGTGATGGTGACGGTGCCGCTGACGTCGTAGCCCGACGTCGTGCTCATCGCGCGGGTCAGCGTGAGCGAGCACGTGCCTTTGTTGGCGCCTGCGGGTGAGTTGAACAGCGCGACCCACGTGTCGTCGGCCGCCGTGCCCGAGGTGATGACCGCGTTGCACGTGAAGCCGGCGCTCGTGCTCGAGTACGTCGCGCTCATCGGCAGGCCGTCGTAGCCGATGTTGATGTCGACCTTGAACACCAGCTGGCCGAGGCCCATGTTCATCGACTTCAGGTTGAAGCTCGAAGTGTTGGTGATGGCGTCGTGACCGGCCTGGGGCTTCGGTGCCGAGATCATGCCGCTCAGAGAGCCCGTCGCCGTGAGCCGCGTCGGCAGCATGACGCCCGCATCGACGCCGGCGTCGACGTTCATGGTGGGGCCGCCTGATCCACAACCCGTGAGCAGACACAAGACCGCGAAGAATGTCGTTCGAATCATCCCGCCTCCCGCGGCGCACTCTAGCTGGATAAGGTCGCGTGTCGATGCGGGCCGGCCTGTTCTTCTTGGCGATGGTGATGGGGGGGTGCGCGTCACACCACCTGCCGCCCGGCAACGAGCTCGAGCACGCCGACACGAACGACGAGAGCGAGCCGAACACGGTCGATCAGTCGAAGATGCCGACGCAGAGCCAGGAGCTCGCGAAGGCGTTCGAGCCTCCGCCGGCGCCGGCCGTCGCGCCGAAGCAGGTGCAGCCCGAACGACCGAAAGAGCCCGACCTCGATGCGCAGGCGCGCGCCGACTTCAAGACACGGCTCGACGAGGCGAAGCGCATGGTCGCGCGCAACGACGTCGAGAGCGCGACGCAGATGTTGGGGTCGCTCGCCGAAGACGCCGATCGCGTAGGGCCGACAGAGGTGACCCAGGTCTTCGAGCTGCAAGTGAAGCTCGGCCTGCAGCAGAAAGAGAAAGACTGGCGAACGATTCGCAAGAGCGCCGAGCACTGGCTCGGGTCATGCGGGCCCGAGAAGATCGACGCCTGCCGGGCGAAGGCGCAGGGCGTGCTTGCCAAGGTCGCGTCGGCGAAGACGCCCGAGGCAGCGGCGGCGAAGGCGCGCGGCGCGGCCGAGAAGAACGCCGATCGCTGCTTGCACGACGCAGAGGTTTCGCTGAGGGCGCACGCTCCGCTGCCGGGCTGCCTCGAGGCGGCGGCGGGGCACTACAAGCACCACGCTGACCGGCTGATGTCGGCGCGCATCGCGCTCTTGAAGGCGCAGGCGGCGGCGGCGGGCGACAAAAAAGATCGGGCGCTCGAGCTGTACGTGTTCGCCTCGAACGTGTGTGAAGAGCAGCGGTGCGGCGCGGTGCGGCGCAGGGCGCTGAAGCTCGCGGGCTGGCTGGCGCTCGAGAACGGCGACCCGGCGCAGGCGGCGAAGCTGATGATCGAAGAGATGGGCGTCGGGGCCGAGCGGCTGCCGGTCGAGAAGCGGCGGTACGCGCGCACGCCCGAGGTCGACAAGGTGTGTGCGGTGCTCGACGGGCGCGACGGGCCGGGCGCGTGCCGCAAGCTCGAGAAGCAGCTGCTCGGCGACTACATCTTCAAAGACTTCTCGGTGCAGAAGGCCGGGGCGGGGCTCGCGGCCGACACGGTGCGTACGGTGAACGAGCACTACAACATCAGTCTCCAGGAGTGCCTCGCGGCCGAGGCGGGCCGGCTCGTGCCGCCGGCGTACGAGACGTACGAAGTGCAGTGGATGGTGGGCAACGACGGCCGCGTCGACCAGGTGCACATGGGAAAGAAGACGCAAGACGAGACCGAGCTGGCGATGTGCCTGCGGCGGGTGTTCGCGGTTTGGCGCTACCCCCGGTACGAGGGCGAGGCGCAGCACGTTCAGCAGAGCTTCACGGTGTCTGCGCACCAGCGGCGGTGAGGGCGCAGCGCCCGCGAATGTCGATGCCGAACAGCAGTACCGTTCGGCATCGCGATGAGCAGCGGAGCCCGACCAGAAAGGTACGTGGATAGCGCATCGATCAGCCTCCGTGAACGGTTCGATCAGCTGAGCAGCGACCTGGATTGGACGGCGACGAGCGAGGCGTGATCTACGCGCGCCGTGACCGAGGAACGCGACCCG
>JAEUJP010000619.1 GCA_016793725.1 Myxococcaceae bacterium
GTGACCGGGTGACCCGGTGACCCGGTCACCACCCCTCGAAAGCACCCCGCCCGACGTCAACCCCCGGTGACCGGGTGACCCGGTGACCCGGTCACCACCCCTCGAAGGCACCCCGCCTGACTCATCGCCCGCCGGTGGCGCAACGGTGCTCGACGTCTCGTCGCTTGAAAGTTGCGCGATTTCAGTTGCGCCGAATGCGGCTGACGAGGCGCGTCACCGCCTCGACAAGACCGGGGCTCTCGCCCGCACGGCGCAGCTCCGGGTCGGTCTGCAGCGTCTTCGCTGCCGACGTGGCGCCGCCGCTCACCGGCAGCTCGGGGTCGGTCGGGCCCGACGTCTCGCGCTTCACCGGCGGTATGTACGTGGGCGTCGAGCCGCCCGGCATCACCACCGGCATCGCGGGCTCGGTCGTCTTGCCGGTCGACGGCCCCTCACGCAGGGTGAGTCGGTCGTCGCGCTCGGTCTTTTCGGTGCTCAGCGCGTGCAGCATGCGCTGCACCGCCTTGCGCTCACCCGCCGTCGACTGTGGCCGCTTGCGCCAGTCTTTCGTGAGCAGCGCCATCACCCACGCGTCGAGCGGCGCCGGCACGTCTTTCTCGAACTGCGACGGCGCCGGCACCGGCGCCTCGAGCTGCTGCCGCAGCGTCGTGCGCACCGACGAGCCCTCGATCGGCCGACGGCCCACGAGCAGCTGCCACGCGAGCACGCCGACCGCGTACAGGTCCGTCCACGGCCCGACCTCGCCACCTCGAATCAGCTCGGGCGCCATGTACGCCGGCGTACCCAGCATCACGTGCCGCGTGTGCTCGCTCTTCGTCTTCGTCAGCCGCGAGAACCCGAAGTCGAGCACCTTCACGAACTTCGTGCCGTCGGGCTGCGACACCATGAACAGGTTCGACGGCTTCAGGTCGCGGTGAATCACCCCCGCCGCGTGCGCCGCCGCCAGCGCGCTCAGCACCTCGTCGAGAATCAGCAGCGTCTGGTACGGCGTCAGCCGCCGCGTCGCCCGCAGGTACTCGTCGAGCGGCGCGCCCACCAGGTACTCCATCACCAGGTACTGCCGCCCGTCGGGGAGCTGCCCGTACGAAAAGATGTCGATGATGCCGCGGTGCCGAATCGCGTTCACCGCCTGCGCCTCGACGAGCAGCCGCTTCACCGCCACCTCGTCGCGCGACAGCGAGCCCCGCGGCAGCTTCACCGCGACCTGCTTGCCGATCAGCGGCTGCCTCGCCCGGTACACGACCCCGGTGCCGCCCTGGCCGATGCGCTCTTCGATGATGTACTCGCCGAGCTGCGCGCCGAGCAGCGGGTCATCGTCGACGGCCGAGACCTCGGCCAGGCTCTCGATGAGATCACGGCACGCCTCGCACATCTCGAGGTGACCGTTGAGCCGCGCCGCCTCGGCGTCGGCGAGGCGGCCCTCGATCGCATCGAACAGCTCTGCTTCGCTGGGGCAGCCGGCCTCGGTCACGTCTGAAAGAGGTTATCGGCTCGACCCACTCGCGCGACCACTCTAGAAAGTGCCATTGGCATCACTGCAACTCTCGAACCTGCTTGCGAGCACCGCCGACCCCAAGGCGCTCGCCCTCGCCCAGGGCGTCACCGAGACCGCCCTCGCCCAGCTGCACGCGCGCGGCGCCTTCGCCCACCCCGGCTTCGTGCTCGAGCCGCGGCTCTTCGTCGCCCAGCTCGGCCGCATGCTGCGTCGCACCGGCCTCGCCTACCCGCTCGAGAGCCTCAACGCCGGAGACCTCTATCTCAGCGCCGCGTGCCTGACCGCGAACCTCCAGGCGCTCGAGGCCTTCGGCAAGGGCCCCTTGAAGCGCGCCCTGTTCTCGGTGCGCCCCGAGTCACGCGACGAGGTGCGCCAGCTCGTGCTCGAGAAGCTGTTGCTCGGGCCCCGGCCACGGCTGCTCGAATACTCAGGTCAGGGCGCGCTGCAGGTGTGGCTGACGCTCGTGGTGCGACGCACGTCGATGAACGTCGGTCGCTCGGGCACACACGAGGTGCACGTCGCCGAGCCGCAAGACGTGCGCGGCGCCGTCGCCGAGCTGCTCGTGCAGAGCCCAGAGCTGCAGCTCGGTAGGAAGATGGCCCAGGCCAAGGTCGTCGCCGCGCTGAAGGCGTCGCTCGGCTCGCTCGACCCCAAAGAGCGCGACCTGCTCGCGCTGCATCACTTGAAGGGGCTGCCCCACGACGAGATCGGCGTGAAGCTCGGCGCGCCGCGCTCGACGGTCGCCTACTGGCTGACGCGCGCTCGACAGAAGCTGCTCGAGGGCACTCGGCGCCGGCTGGCCGAGGCGCTCAAGCTGAGCGACGGCGAGCTCGACAGCCTGGTGCGCGCGATGGGCAGCCGAATGGACCTGTCGCTCGCCCTGGGGCGGTCGAGCGGTTCGCGTACGCCGAGCGGATCCGGCTAGGCTCCCGGGCGGTATGGCAGCCAACGTTCGCGAGCTCGGCGTCATCAAGGTTGCCTCGCCCTGCAAGCGCGACTGGGAAAAGATGACCGGCGACGCGCGCGTGCGGTTCTGCGCCGACTGCCAGCTCAACGTCTACAACCTCTCGGAGCTCACCACCGACGAGGCGCACCAGCTCATTCGCGAAAAAGAGGGCCGGCTCTGCGTGCGCTTCTTCTCGCGCGCAGACGGCACGCTCATCACGCGCGACTGCCCGGTTGGCGTTCGTACGAAGCGCAAGAAGCTCATCGCGGCAGGGGCCGCCGCCGTCTCGATGTCGCTCGCGGCGCTCGCGTTTTCAGTCACCGAGCTCTTCGCCGAAGCACCGAGCGAGTCGTGCGGCGAGCTGACTCCGATCGAGCCGACGGTGCCCGCCGAGGTGACCGAGGCGGCGAAGAACGACAAAACGCCCGCGAAGCCCGAAGACACCGAGTGGATGGAGCGCCGCAGAAACCAGCTCGGCCCGCGCGAAAAGTCGCCGCAGCAGCGCTACCACACGATGGGTGTGATTCGACTCACGCGTGACCCGGCCGACGAGAAGAAGACCGACTGAGCCTCGGGTCGCAGCGCTCCCGTTTCCGCGCCAGAGGCGCGAGGCCTCAGGCCCGCGCCTGCGGCAGCTCGAGCTCCGCCTTCACCGCGACCTTCTTCTTTCGCTTCGGCTTGAACAGCGTGAGCGTGCGCCCCTGCTTCGAACGAACCTTGCCGTGAAAGTACTTCGATATCGGAGTCATGCGGCCACCAGCCCTGCGAGGGTGAGGTTTCTGCGCAGGTCGGTCGGGCTGGTCGCGTTGCCGATCGCGACCTCGGCCTCGACGACGCCCTCGCGCACCAGGTTCGTCAGGTCTTGATCGAGGCTGTGCATCAGGCGGTCGCCGCCGCGCTCGAGCAGCTGCACCATGCCGCGCTGTCGCGCCGGGTCGCGAATCAGCTCGCGTACGGTGTGGTTGGCCATGCAGACCTCCGACGCGAGCACGCGGCCGCGGCCCTTCTTTCGCGGCAGCAGCCGCTGGCTGATGATGCCCCGCAGGCTGTCGGCGAGCCGCTCGCGCGTGGCGGGCTGCTCCTCGGCCGGCATCATGGCGACGAGCCGCTGCACCGTGTGCAGCGCGGTCTGCGTGTGAATCGTGGCGAGCACGCCGTGCCCCGTCTCTGAGGCGTGCAGCGCCACCTCGAGCGACGGCCGGTCGCGAATCTCGCCGATGAAGAGCAGGTCGGGGTCTTCGCGCATCGCGCCTTTGAGGCCCGACTCGTAGCTCGGCGTATCTCGCCCCACCTCGCGCTGCGCGATGCACGACGCCGGCGCGTTCAGGTGAAACTCGACAGGGTCTTCGATGGTGATGAGGTGAATGCTCTGTGCGGTACAGACGTGCTGCAACATCGAGAACGCGGTGGTGGTCTTGCCGCTGCCCGTGGGGCCCGTGATGAGCGTGAGGCCGGGCGCGCGCTCGACGAGCTGCTTCACGGCGACCGGCAGCCGCAGCTCGGTGAAGCCGGGCACGGTGCCGGGAATCATGCGCAGCGCCACGGCCCAGCGGCCGTTCTCACGAAACGCGTGGCCCCGAAAGCGGCGGCCGTCGGGTGCGTCGAACGAGTATTCCCACTCGGTCGCGCCGGGGGGTGCCGTGCGACCCTGCGCGGTCGCCACGAGAATGCCGTCGATGTCGGCCTGGGTGAGCGACACGCCGTTGACGCGGCTCAGGTGCCCGTCGATGCGCACGAAAGGCTGCTGATTCGCTCGCAGGTGAATGTCCGACGCGCCGGCTCCGGCGGCGCCGGCGAGCAGCTTCTGGAGGAGCAGTTCGGGAGATGACACGGCGACACCTGTCGTTGCACTGCCTGGGCCAAGAAAAAGCGTCGGCCGATTGACGCGACCGTGAGAGCATTCGGGCCGCAATGAGGAAACCGACGGGTCACGCCATCGTGTTCGTGGTGCTCTCGCTCCCTTTCAGCGCGCTGGCTGCAGACACCCAGAGGCTCGAAGACGCGCGCAAGCAGCTGAGCGCCGCGGTCGAGCGCATCAGACAAGACCCTCCGAGCAACGCCGACCTCGACGCGGCCCACGAGGCCGTCGAGGCGCTCAAGGTCATCATCGACGGTGGCGCCGAGCTCGAGGCCAGCGACCTCGAGTACGCGAAGGCGGCGCTCGCCGCGCGCAAAGAGCTGCGCACGCAGCGCGACTACGTCGACCAGCGCCGCGCGAACGTCAAGATCTTCGACGCCCGCCGCGCCATCGACACGGCGCTGAAAGAGCTCGCCGAGGCCAGCGCGAAGGTGAAAGCGAAAGACCCGGTGCCCGGCGCGCCCGAGTTCGCCGCGGTTCGCGACGTGGCGGCGAGGGTGAAGAAGGTCGCCGACGACTCGCGCCAGTTCGGCAAACAAGACGCGAAGTTCGCCTCGTACCTCGGGGGCGCCGACGACCAGGTGGCGAAGGCGCTGCTGCAGACCGACGAGCGCGAGACGGGGCTCGCGGTCGACAAGCAGCGGGCGTCGCTCGAAGAGGCGCGCGCGGCGCTGAAGACGGCGGCGGGCGCGATCGGCAAAGACGCGACCGACGACCAGTTCAAAGAGGCCGACAAGGCCATGGCCGAGCTGAACAAGCGCCTCGACGCCGGCAAAGAGCTCGAGGTGAAGAGCAAGCCGTACGCGGGCGAGGCGGGCAAGGTGCGCGCCGAGCAGGCGGCGACGAAGAAGAAGCTCGACGAGCAGTGGACGGCGACGGGCCTCGCCCGGCTGAAGGGTGAGATCGAGCCGCAGTTCAAAGACCTGCAGGCGGCGGCGAAGCCCCTGCGCGGCAAGCCGTCGACCGAGCAGCTGGCCGAGGCGAAGACGGCCGCCATCGTGGTGCGCGGGCTGGTCGAGAAGTTCGCGGCCGAAGCGCAGCGCAGCCAGGCGTTCGGGCAGTACGTCGAGCAGGTGAAGCGCACGCTGGTCGAGGTCGAGACGCTGCTCGAGCAGAAGAGCCTGACGGCGGCGCAGCTCGACGTGGGCATCGCGCAGCGCACCATCGAGAAGAAGTCGCCGACTCCGACCGACGAGCAGTTCGCCGAGCTCGCGACCGCGCTCAGCGTGCTCGAGAAGACGCTCGCCACGGTGCACAAACAAGAGCCGTCGATGGCGAAGTCGGTCGGCGAGGCCGAGTGGGTGCTGCGCGAGGCGAAGAAGATTCAAGAGCGGCGAAGGCTCGAGGTCGACGTCGAGCTGCAGATGAAGAAGGTCGAAGACGCGCGGAAGATTGCGGGCGACGCGATGAACCAGCTCGGGCCACCGACGTTCGGTCACGACCAGGTGAAGCAGGCTGAAGCCGCGGTGAAGCTCATCGGCACGATGCTCGACGAGGGCACGGCGCTGAAGGAGCAGGACAAGAACTACAACTGGTACGACGGTGAGGTTCGCAAGCGCATCGCCGAGCTGAACGACAAGATCGGGGCGAAGAAGGTGCAGCTCGCGGCGCGCGAGGCGGGCCAGGCGCTGGCCGACGCCATCACGACGGCGAAGGCGAAGCTCGACGTGGCGAAGGCGCCCGAGGGCAAAGACAGCGACCTCGAGGCGGCGATCGCGGCGGTCGAGGCGGTCGACAAGCGGCTGACCGAGCAGGCCGACCTCGAGAAGAAAGACGGGCAGTACGCGAAGGCCGCCGAGAAGGGCCGCAACGAGGGCTTCAAGCTCGTCGACGTGCTCGAGCTGACGAAGCTGCAGCGCGAGCTGCGCAAGAAGACGGGCGAGGCGCTGATGCTGGCGACGGCGGCGACCGAGGCGGGCGCGGGCATGAAAGACCTGCGCAAGCGCAAGGGCGAGTACGAGAAGGCGCTGGGGCTCTACCGGTCGTGCCAGAGCGAGGGCACGCAGCTGGTGAAGATGTTGCCGGCGCTGGTGAAGCTGCCGGTGCTCGCAGAGGGGAAGCTGCAGACCCCGCGCGAGGTGATGGACCAGTGCGGCACGCGGGCGACGGCGGCCGAGCAGCTGATGAAAGACGTGGCGCCGCTCATCAAGTTCGAAGACGGGCCGAAGAAGTCGTACGAGGCCGGCAAGAAGCTGCTCGACGCGAAGAAAGAGAAAGAGGCGCTCGCGCAGTACAACGAGTGCATCGCGACGGGCATCATCTTGAAGAACAACTACCCGGCGATGGCCGACCAGTCGTTCGACGTGGCGGGCGGGCAGAAGACGCTGAGCCAGATCATCGACGTCTGCGTCGAGAAGCGAAAAGCCCTGATGGGCGGCAAGTAGGAGCGCGAGGACCGGGCGTCGCCGTCAGGCGCAGTGGCCGCAGGCCGACCTGGGTCGCGAGCCCGCCCCGTGAAGGTCAGAACGTGACGGGCGTCAGCACGTTGCGGCGCATGGTGTCGCCGAGGCCGAGCTGGCCGGCCAGGTTCTCGCCGGTGCAGAAGAGGTCGTGCGCCGAGTCGACCGCGCAGTGAAAAAACCGGCCGACGCCGACACCGCGCCAGGTGCCGCCGTCGGCGTGGGCCACCTGCTGCGGCGTGTACATGCTCTGGTTGTTGCCGAGGCCGAGCTGGCCCTCGTCGTTGCGACCCCAGCACCAGAGCTGACCGGTCGCCTTCACGCCGCAGACTGAGAACGTCTCGATCTCGACCGTCACCCAGTCGGTGTCGGTGCCGACGCGCTCGGGAGTCAGAATCGCCCGCTGACCGATCGGGTCGAAGAACGAGTCGCCCCAACACCACAGCGAGCCGTTGGTCTTCAGCGCGCAGGTCGAGTTCTGCGACGCGCGCACCAACGACCAGTCGCTGTCGGTGCCGACCTGCGTCGGCACGCGCACCTGCTGAGGTGAACCGGCGCCGAGCCCGAGGTGGCCCGTCGTGTTTCGCCCCCAGCACCACATCGTGCCGTTCATCT
>JAEUJP010000659.1 GCA_016793725.1 Myxococcaceae bacterium
CTCGCCCCTCGGCTCCTCGTTCACGACGCACCATGGCGCGCCAGAGTATCGGCGCCGCGCTGCGGGGACGAGCACCTCGTCATGCGCGTTCAGCGTGCGGGCTCAGCCGTCGTCGCTCGTGCTCATCGCTCTGCGCCCTGGGTCTCGGCGGGCTCACTTCAGCTGCGCGCGCGCCTCCATCAGCGCGAAGCCAAGCTGGTTCTTGCCGCGCCACTTGCGCGGCTGTTTCGCGAGCGGGTTGTCGGCGGCGAGACCGATGCCCCAGATGAGGTCGCGCGGTGCGGCCTCGACGAGCACCTTGTCGCCGGTGGCGAGCAAGAACGCCTTCAGGTCGGGGTGCTGCGTGAACTTCGCGACGTTGCCCATCACCACGTGCGCGAAGCCCTCGCGCGCCCACGTCTCGGCGTCGAACGGGCTCACCTGCCGCCCCAGCGCCTTCGCGTCTTCGGGGCTCTTCGCTGCGATGATTCTCTGCTCCGTCACCGCGTCGCCGAACACGCGCGCCTTCGACGCCATCATGAAGTGTTCGGCGCTCGGGTAGTCGACGCCGTCGACGGTGAACCCGCGGGGAAACCACTGGCTCAGGCACGACTTGTCGACGACGGCGGGGTCTTTCGGCGTGTGGCCCCAGAAGAAGAGCCAGTCGACGTTGGCGCCGCCGTCGAGGTGCTGCGCGAGGGTCTCACGGGTCCAGGGCATGGGGTGGGCATCTACTCCAGTCGCGGGCCGCGCACGTTCCCGGCCAACTTGCAGCAGGCGCCTCTCACGCAGAAAGGACATGAAGGTGACCCGGGCCTCGGGCACGTGGTCGCTCACGAACGACGATCTCGACGTCGCGCCCCAGAGCAGTGAGAAATCTGATGAGGCGATCAGTCGAGAAGCCACTCAGCTTTCCACGCAGCAGCGCTGAGATCTTCGGCTGATCCACCCCGAGAATTTTCGCCGTCTCGGCCTGGGTGAGATTTCGCGACGAAATGATTCGAGCGATGCGGGCGGTCAGTTCAGCTTTCGCGAGAGCCTCGTCTGGAGCGTCAACCCCGAGATCTGCAAACACGTTACTGCTGCCTACCCCATACCGGCTCTTCGACTTCTTCACCTGGCTCCGCCCTTCTCTTTCTTCGCCAAAACAACCCGTTGCTCGTGAATCTCTTCCGCCAGCCGCAAACGAGCTCTGACCTTCTCGATGTCCGCCTTCGGCGTCTGCGCGCCCTTTCGCGACTTCTTCTGGAACGCGTGCAGCGCGTAGACGGCTGACGCCAGCCGCACCGTGTACACGGCTCGGTACGTGTCGCCATCGAAGTCGTCGACGACCTCCAGGACTCCAGCACCTCCGAAGCCCTTGAGCGGCTTGGCATCGGGGTGCTTCTCGCCGTTTTGCGTCAGATGCAGCGCGTAGCCCATCACCCGCTTCACCTCGTCTGGAAACGACTCGAGGTCCTTCAACGTCGTCCCGACCCACAGCACGGGCCGCAGCTCAGGCTCGTCCTCGACCACCTCACAGACGATTACTATGCCAATTCTGGCATATCGGCGCAACGACCCGTCTCACTTCGCCCGGCTCAGCCACTCCACGACCGCCGCGCGCTTCTTACGCCGCGCCACCGCCAGCGCCGTGTTGCCCTGCGGCGACACCCATGCGGGGTTCGCGCCCGCACGCGCCAGCCGCTTCACGATGTCGAGGTGGCCCTCGCCCGCCGCCTCGAGCAGCGCGCGTTCTTTGTCAGCCACCTTCGGGCGCGCATCGAGAATCGCGGCGACGACGCCGGCCGCTCCGCGAAACGCCGCCGTCACCAGCACGGGGTCGCCGTCGCGGTCGGTCGCCGAGGTGCCCGCACCGGCCGCGAGCAAGAGCTCGGCCTCGCGCGTGCGTTCGCGGTGCGCCGCGCCCACCAGCGCCTGCGCCAGCTCGGCCTTGGTCGCCTTCTCGAGCAGTGTCGTCACCATCGCGGTGCGACCCTCACGCGTGGCCGCGAGCAACAGCCCCCGGCCCTTCGCGCCCTTCTCGCGCAGCTTCGCGAACAGCCCCGCATCGCCGTGCATGACCGCCCAGTACAGCGCGGTGTGACCGCTCTTGCCGCTCGCGTTCAGGTTCGCGCCGCGCTTCATGAGCAGCTCGACGATGGGCTTCTTGCGCCGCGCCACCGCATAGACGACCGCGGGCGTGCCCCGGTCGGCGTCGCACGCGTCGGGCGACACGCCGGCGTCGAGCGCCGCACGAACGGCCTCGAGCTCGCCGGCGATGACGGCCGCGACGAGGGCGTGCTCACGCGCTGCACGAGCTGACGGCTTGGAACGCGGCACGCGCCGCGCACTACCACGAGTCGATGCCGGTCGAGCGTGAGCCTGCTAGCCTCTGAGCCCGCTTGGTGCTGCTCCTCGTCCTCATCGCCACCACCGCGCTGCCCGCACCACTCAAGGTGCGCGTGCTCCAGCGCGAGAAGCCGTACGAGGGCTGGCTCGCCGCCGACACCCTCACCTGCGACGGCGCTCCCATCAAGGCCTCGCGCATCGAGCTCAAGCTCAAAGACCGCCGCCTCACCGCGGGCGACAAGCTGTGCGACGTCATCACCGCCGAGGGGGGCATCAAGGTGACGCTCGACGACAAGCCCCACGGCTACCCCGGCAAGCTCACCGCGCTGCCCGAGGGCTCGTTCATTCGCTTCATCGACGAGGTGCAGGTCGAAGACTATCTGCCGAGCGTCGTCACCGAAGAGGCCGACGGCTTCCCCGCCGCTGCGCTCGAGGCGCAGGCCGTCGTCAGCCGCACCTTCGCGCTCGCGTCGCGCGGCCGCCACGAGGCCGAGGGCTACGACCTCTGCGACTTGACGCACTGCCAGCTCTACAACGGCAGCGACGGCATCAGCGCCCCCGCCGACGACGCGAGCAAGCGGACGCGCGGCGAGGTGCTCTTGTGGGGCGGCATCGGCCTGAAGCCCGCCTTCTTTCACGCCGCGTGTGGTGGGCACACCAGCAAGGCCGCCGACGTGTTCGGTGAAGGCGCCGAGGGCGTGGGCCCCGGCGTGAGCGACACGGGCAAAGACGGGCCGGCGTGCAGAGAGGCGCCCGAGTTCAAGTGGAGCTTCGAGATTGAGCGCGGCGACATGGCGAAGGGGCTGGGGCTCGCGCCCGAGGGCCACGCGTTCGAGCCGCTGCGCCGCGACGCCGCGGGCCGCGTGCTCGAGCTGAAGGCGTTCGGGCGGCGCTTTCGTGGCAACGAGTTCATGAGCGCGATGGGGCGCGCGTTCGGCTGGCGCACGATTCGCTCGATGAAGGTGACGGCCGAAGAGGTCGAGAACCTGGTGCGCTTCACCGGCGCGGGCCACGGTCACGGCGTCGGCTTCTGTCAGCTCGGCGCGAAGGCGATGGCGAACAAGGGCCTGAGCCGGAAACAGATTCTGCAGAAGTACTTCCCCGACTGCACCGTGCGCGTGCCGTAGCCAGAAGCCACTCGCACGGAAGCCTTCGACACGCCCAGGGCAGACTGCGCCCCCTTCGACTTCGCGCCGCTCCGCTCAGGGCTGAGCGGTGTTCTTCGCGGGTTTTCTCTCAATCTGTAAGAAGAGATTCGCGGGCCTCGGGTGATCCTGGAGCACGCCCGCCCTGCGCAGGAAGCGCACCTGCACCACCTCAAAACCGCTCTACCGCCCACAGCCGTGCCCACTGCACAACTGTTGCAGCCACTTGGGCCCTTGGCACTGCGCATGCTCAGGCGACCTCCTCATGAACCGCCTCAGCATGGTCATCGCGCTGTTCGCCTCGAGCGCCGTGCTCGCCCAGACCACCGACGAGCTCGAGAAGCGCGAGCGGTGCGCCGTGCGCGTCAGCATCGCCCTCACCGGCAAGGCCCCCACCCCCGACATGCTCTCGAGCGTCGACCCCCAGTCGCGCGCCGACACCCTCATCGACACCACCGACTTCATCGAGCGCTACGCGCGCTTCATCAACACCCAGTTCAACCGCGCGCCGGGCGCGTCGGCCGAAGAAGACGCTCCGTACTACCTCGCGTGGGAGGTGCTGCAGAAGCGCAAGCCGTGGAAGGAGCTCTTCATCGGCGCCTACCGCGTCGAGAAGAACGCAGCCGACACCGTCGTCGTCGTGCCCGACCCCGAAGGCCTCGGGTACTTCTCGAGCCGAGCGTGGCTCAAGCGCTACGCCGGCAACGAGCCCAACGGCGTGCTGCTCTCGGCCGCCTACCGCATCTTCAACAACACCATCGGCCTCAAGCTCGTGCCCAGCACCAACGCGCCCGACGCCGACATCACCGCCGCCGGCCGCTCGGCCGTCGGCTGCCGCGGCTGCCACTACGACGGCATGTTCGCGCTCGACCTCGCCGCCTCGGTGCTGCCCAAGCGCATCGACGGCACCGGCGGCGCCATCACGTTCGAGCCGCCGACCAGCGCCCCCGTCACCATGATGGGCGGCCACACCGTCGGCAGCATGCGCGAGCTCGTCACCACCCTCGTCGAGAGCGAGAGCTTTCGCTTTCGCACCTGCCGCCTCGCCTTCAACTTCCTCTTCGGGCGCAACGAGAACCGCTGCGAAGCGCCCGCGTTCGACCGCTGCATGAAAGAGTTCCGCTCGGAGCAGACCCTGCAGGCCGCCGTCGCCTCCATCGTGAAAGACCCGGCGTTCTGCCAGTGAGGCCCACCATGAGAACCCAAGCTCTCGCTCTCGCCGTTCTCGTGTCGCTCACCGCCTGCCACGGCGGCGCCACGCTCGACTACAAGCTGATGATGCCCGACGCGCCCGACATCATCGACCCGGGCTCGAACCCCGACAACCTGCCCGCGCTCACCGCCTGCGACTTCGGGTACAGCTACGAAGGCTTCGGCGGCACCCGCCTCGAGGCCGGCCGCGAAGACGAAGAGGTCGGCTTCGACCGCGATCGCGTGAAGCCGTACAGCGCGCTCTCGGGCGAATACGCGCGCGTGCTCGGCAAGGCCGCCCCCGCGCTGCTCGGCCAGCTCTCGAGCACGTTCGGCCAGGTGCCGCCGCGCTGGTACGTCGAGCCCGCCGCCACCGCCGTCTCGCTCTACAGCTCGATGCGCGTCGCGTTCGTCGGCTGCCTCGAGCTCACCAACACCACCGACTTCGACGCCGCGCCCGACGCGACCAACGCGCCGCAGAAGTGCACCGACTTCGCCAAGCGCTTCTGGAGCCGCTCGCCCGACACCGAAGAAGTTCAGGCCTGCGTCGACGTGCTGACGAACGGCACCGGCCGCGAGACGGTCGCGCGCCGCAAGTGGGCCTACGGCTGCGCGTCGGTGCTCTCGAGCGCGCCCTTCCTCACCTTCTGAACGAACGAAAGAAAGACAAACATCATGTCCTCCTCATTCTCTCGTCGTTCGCTGCTCCAGGGTGCCGCCGCCGTCGCGGGCGCGGGCGTGCTCGGCGGCGCGAACACGTCGTTCGGCCAGAGCGCCGTGACCGACAAGCCTGCGCTGCTCGTCGTCTTCTTGAACGGCGGCTACAACTCGCTGTTCCCCAGCCACGACTCGTTTCAGGGCGCCGGCGCGTTCGGCTGCTCGGCGGGCAACGCGCTCGACCTCGGCAACGGCCTCGTCGTCGACGCGACGTTTCGCTCGATGCCGGCGTTCGCGCAGAGCCACATGGCGTCGGTCGGCATTCGCCACGGGCTCACCGCGCACGAGGCCGCGCAGCCGTCGCTCGCGAGCGCCGGCGGGCGCAGCTACCTGCTGCAGCTCGCGCGCGTGCTCGGCGGTGACGCCGCCATCAAGGCCGCGGTGGTCGGGGGTAACGGCCCCGATGGCCCCAAGCCGGCCGAGGGCGACGTGAGCATGCAGACCATCACCGACATGCGCGCGACCATCGCGGCGCTCGGCGGCGACATCGACCCCTCGGTGCCGAACCGTGAGATTGCGACGAACGCGCTCGTGGCCAGCACGACGATGTCGAAGAAGCGCCTGGTGCGCAGCCCGAATTCGCTGCTCAGCGTGAAAGACGGCCTCGCGACCGGCGTCGAGACGCTGCGCCGCCAGGGCCTCGCGCTCGACTACCCGGCGCTGTGCATGGCGTACGGCGTGCCGGTAGGCACGACGGGCGTGAGCAACTTCCGCACGCAGATGATGGCGGCCGACCTGATGGTGCAGGCGGGCGCGAACGTGGTGTTCGCCGACGACGTGGGGTGGGACACGCACGGCGACACGAACGGCAACACGGTGCGCGACATGATGAGCACCCGCATTCTGCCGCCGCTCAACACGTTCATGTCGCGGCTGCTCGAGACGACGTGGCGCAACGTGAACGTCGCCATCTACGGCGACTTCGCGCGAAGCCTCCCGGGCTCGGACCACCAGGGCAACCTGACGGCGACGGTCATCGGCAAGAACGTGCGCGTGGGCACGACGGGCAAGACGTCGTCGAACGTCGGGCTCGCCGCGGGCACGCCGGGCATTCAGCAGTTCTGGGCGTACCTGGCGGCGCTGACGCGCTCGCCCGAGCCGCTGTTCGGGGCCAACCCGCACACGGCGATTACGCTGTAGACCCAAACCCATCGCAAGCCCACCCCGGCCCCGGTGCTTCTGGTCGCTGCGCTCCCGTTTCCGCGCCGGAGGCGCGGTCCCGGCCCCGGCACTCCAGAACGTGCCTGTGCGCGAACACCTACCTTCGCGGTGACATTCTTGCAGGCCCCGGGTTGCCAGCTTTGTGGCGACCGCCTATGTCGAGCGGCCATGCGCAATGTGTTTGTCCCCGGTCTGGCGCTCGTCGCCACGCTCGCCCTCGCCCTCTCGAGCTGCTCGACTCCGCCTCCTCCGACGCCGCCCGAGCCGCCGCCGCTCATCACGAAGTTTTCGGCCGACCAGACGGTCGTGACCGCGGGCGCGACGGTGAAGCTCAGCTTCACGACCGAACGCGCCACCGAGGTCGAGCTGCTCGACCAGGCCGGCACCGCCATCACCTTCATGGGCGACGCGAACGGCGGCGAGGCGACGGTCACGCCGACCGAGACGTCTTTCTATGTGCTGCGCGCGACCGGCAAGGGTGGCCGCGACAGCGCGTTCGTGCAGGTCGCGGTGAACGGCGGCCTGCGCGAGGTGTTTCTCGTCGCGGTGCCCGCCGAGGTCGAGGCCGGCGGCACGGTGACGCTCGCGTGGTCGGCGCTCGGCGGCACCGGCGTCACGGTGCGCGACGCGAACGG
Organism: Myxococcaceae bacterium; assembly: GCA_016793725.1. Taxonomy (GTDB): domain Bacteria; phylum Myxococcota; class Myxococcia; order Myxococcales; family Myxococcaceae; genus Xiheicaenimonas; species Xiheicaenimonas phototrophica. The sequence goes on from JAEUJP010000659.1 coordinate 7,160, forward strand.
CAACACGCTCTCGAGCGAGACGTCGGGCTCGCGCACGCTGACGGTCAACCGCACCACGACGTACGAGCTGCGCGCGACCGGCCTGTCGGGGGTGCTCACGGCGTCGGCGAGCGTCACGGTGCGCCCGGTCATCAGGGTGTTCGAGGCGAACCCGCCCGCGGCGAAGCAGGGCCAGAAAATCGAGCTGCACTGGCAGACGGGCGGCGCTGACGCGGTCTCGCTGCGCGAGGCGACGCTCGGTGAGCTCATCACCATCACCAGCCCCGCCGCCGTCGAAGACGGCACGTTCGACTTCATCGTGCCGGCCGAGCTGAACACCGACGGCGGCCAGCTGCTGCCCGACGGGGGCCTCACCGGCCCGCGGCCGACGCCCGACAACTTCCCCCTGCAGTTCTCGCTGACCGCGACGACCAACACGCCGGCCCAGTCGGTGTCGGCCGACCTGCGCTCGTTCGTGCGCGACGGCCCGTTCATCACTTCGTTCGTGGTGCCGACGTTCGGCACCGAGCTGAAGCCGG
>JAEUJP010000772.1 GCA_016793725.1 Myxococcaceae bacterium
GCCGGCGGGTGCCGCGCGTGGTCGGCCGGCTGCTGCTACGGCATCGTCGCGTGCGCGAAGGGCACCACCTTCGCCGACGACGCGGGTACGTGCGCCGTGACCGAAGTGCCCGCCGACAAGAGGGTCCTATGCCAATGAAGAGAGTGGTCGCGCTCCTGCTGCTCACCGCCTGCCCGACGCTGCCTGGCATCGAAGACGCGGGCTCTGATGCGGGCTTCGACGCCGGCCGGCCGCCCGGGCCCCCGGCCATCGACGTCGCCACCGGAGCCACCCACGCGTGCGCCCGCATGGTCGATGGCACGGTGCGGTGCTGGGGCTGCTACTGCTCGGGCGGGCTGTTGCAGACGCTCACGCCCGACTCGCTGCCGGTCACCATCGCCGGCGTGCGCGACACGAAGCAGCTCGCGCTGGGGCTCGACCTCACCTGCGCGCTGATGCAGAACGACACGGTGAAGTGCTGGGGCCGCGGCGGCGCGGGCCAGCTCGGCAACGGCGCCACCGACGACAGCGACACCGCCGTCGACGTCGCGAACCTCACGGGCGTGCTCGAGATCGCGGCGGGCGACCGGCACGTGTGCGCGCGCAAGAACGACGGCACGGTCTGGTGCTGGGGCGACAACCGCGAGCGCCAGCTCGGCGACGGCACGGTGGTCGCGCAGCAGCTCGAGCCCGCGAGCCTCGGAGGCCCGTTCGGCGCCTCACAGCTCGACCTGGGCAAGACGCACAGCTGCGCGCAGCGGGCGAGCGGCCAGCCGGTGTGCTGGGGCGACAACGCGCAAGGGCAGGTCGGCGACGGCACGATGATGAGCCGAAACACGCCCACGCCGGTGATGTTGCCGGGCGTCTCGGGCAGCCGGGTCACGGCGGGCGCGCTGTCGTGCCTCTTGCGTGACGAGCGTGGCGTGTCGTGCTGGGGCGGCGGCGCGGCGACGCCGGTCGAGCGGTTCTCTTCAGACGGCGGCTGGGTCGAGGTCGCGGCGGGCGGCGCGACGGTGTGCGCGCGTGCGGGCTCGACGGTCAGCTGCCTCGACGCGGGCACGGTCGAGGTGCCGAACGCGGTGCAGCTCGCGGCAGGCGACCGGTACACCTGCGCCCGCACCGACGGCGGCCAGGTCTTCTGCTGGGGCAAGAACGACGTCGGCCAGCTGGGCGACGGGCGGCAGGGGGCGGGGGCCGACTCCGACGTGCCCGTAAAGGTGGGCTTCTAGCCCTGGTTTTGGGTAAGAGCGGCCCACTGTGAGGCCGCTGAAGACGCTGAAGAAGCTGTACGACGAAGAGAGCCACATCATCATCACCGAGAAGGGCTCGCCGCCGCGGGTCATGTTCTACGGTGAAGACTTCTGGGTCGAAGACCTGCCGGTCGGTACGCGGGTCATCTGCCCGCGCCCGCCGCTCGAAGGTGTGCCGAACCTGAAGGCCGCGATTCGGTACGCGATCAACCACCCCGAGGGTATGGACCCGCTGCACGCGCTGCTCTCGCCGGGCATGAAGGTGACGGTCGCGCTCGACGACATCTCGCTGCCGCTGCCTCCGATGAAGACGCCCGACGTGCGGCAGACGATTCTCGAGATCGTGCTCGAGCTGCTCGCCGACAGCGGCGTCGACGACGTGCACCTCATCATCGCGAACGCGCTGCACCGGCGCATGACCGAGGCCGAGATGAAGCGCATGGTCGGCTCGAAGATCTTCGACGCCTACTACCCCGACCGCTACTACAACCACGACGCCGAAGACCCCGACGGCATCGTCGAGATGGAAAAGACGTCGCATCACGAGGTCGTGGCGATGAACCGCCGCGCCGCCGAGAGCGACCTGCTCATCTACGTGAACATCAACCTCGTGCCGATGGACGGCGGCCACAAGTCGGTCGGCACCGGCCTCGCGAACTACGCGTCGCTGCGCGCGCACCACAACGCGCAGACGATTCGTGACAGCGAGTCGTACATGGAGCCTTCACGCTCGGCGCTGCACAAGAGCACCGAGCGCATCGGCCGCGTCATCGACAAGAACCTCAAGGTCTTTCACATCGAGACCTCGATCAACAACCGCATGTTCGAAGAGCCCGTCGGCTTCCTGATGAAGAAGGAAGAAGACTTCACCGAGGTCGATCGGCTGAAGCTCGCGGGCATCAAATATTCGCTGTCGAAGATGCCGCGCGCGCTGAAGCGAAAGATGTTCTTCAACATCTTCGCGCCGTACGAGGTGACCGCGGTGCACGCCGGCGCGACCGAGCCGTGCCACGCGAAGATTCTCGAAGCGTGCTGGAAGCAGTACTCGGTGCCGGTCGACGGCCCGTCAGACATCGTCATCTTCGGCATGCCGTACGTGTCGCCGTACAACGTGAACAGCATTCTGAACCCGCTGCTGGTTCAGGTGATGGCGTGCGGCTACCTGTTCAACCTGAACCGCGGCGTGCCGCTCGTGAAGAAGGGCGGGGTCATCATCGTGACGCACCCGCTCTACGACGAGTTCGACCCCGAACATCACGCGCCGTACATCGAGTTCTTCAACCGGCTGCTGCCCGAGACGCGCGACGGCATGGTGCTCGGTCACAAGTACGAAGAAGAGTTCGCGAAGAACCCGTCGTACGTGCACCTCTACCGCAAGGGGAACAGCTACCACGGCGCTCACCCCTTCTACATGTGGTACTGGGGCGAAAACGGCCGCCAGTGGTGCGGGAAGATCATCTGCGCCGGCGCCGAGAACAACCACGTGCCGTCGCTGCTGGGTTGGGACAGAACGGACACGCTGAGCGAGGCCATCGAAGAGGCGCGCGGCTTCATGGGGCGCAGCGCTTCGATCTCGTTCGTGCACATACCCCCCATCTTGCAGACCGAGGTTCGCCTGTGAGCGACCCGCGGGGGGCGGCGCTGCACGCGATGCACGCGTCGATCGCCGACGACTTCTTGAAGGGCGCCGGCGTCGAGACGCCGGTGCCCGACGTGCCCGGCGTCATACCCGCCGTCGGCCGCCGCCTCTACCCCGCACACGAGCTGAAGCGGCTCGTCGACCTGCTGATGGTGTACCGCATCGGCGACTTCGAGGGCGCCTGCAGCGCGGCGCTCGACCCGCGCTCGCCCTGGTACAACGTCAGCTACGGCGCGTGGGGCCTGCGCTCGCACAAGCCCGGCGGCGCGGCGTGGGGCTTCGGCGCCGACGGCAAGCCCGACTTCGAAGAGATGTTCGAGATCGTCGCGCTCGACTTCAACTTCTTGAAGGCGGGCGCGCTCGGCTGCCCCGCCGAGCAGCTGTGCTTTCACGTCGAGTCGATGACCCCGGGCCAGTCGGGGCCGTGGGCGACCGCCGAGGTGCTCGCCACGATTCCCTCGGTGCTGCACGCCGGCCTCTCGACGCCGCTCTACGGCACGGCCGAACCGTCGTTCAGTGCCGGCCGCAAGAACTTCGAGCCCGTCGCGATGGTGGGCCAGATGTTCTTTCGCCAGGTGCAGCCGAGGCTGACGCTGGCGTGGGGCGGCCTCGCGCCGGCGACGCCGGCCGGCGAAGAGCTGCTCGAGAAGATCGTCTCGGGCATGTCGCGCCTCTACCTGTAACGTTCAGCTCTCGGCCGCGGGCTTGATCAGCGGGCCCCACGCTTCGTCGAGCTCGTAGAACTCGTGAATCGAGCGCAGCCGCGCGTCGCGCGACCAGTCGCGGTACGGCGCCCTGCCCTTCGCCGCGACCTCGCGCGCGTGTCGCTCGAGCAGCCCCTCGAGTGAGGGCGCGTCGACCACCGTGTCGAAGGCCTCGGCCGGCACCGGCCACTCGAGCCCGTACTTCGCGAGCTCGGCGTCGAGGTCGCCGCCCGACTCCATCGTCTCGTTCAGCACGGTGACCAGCGTGCGGCCCACGCCGCTGAACGTGACGTCGTCGGTGCGCACCTCGGGCCGCTCGTAGCGGCCGGTGAGCACGGAGCCGCCGCCCTCGAACGGCGTGAAGAGGAACAGCTTCGGTTGGCCGCGAAAGCTCATGAAGACGCTCGCGAACGTCTGCCGCGCCGCGCAGCCCCAGTTCGCCGCGACCGCGGGCGCGTGGCCTGCGAGCCGCTCTTCGGTCGTGCCGAGCCAGGTGAAGCCGAGCGCTTCGAGCTCACGGCCGAGCACCTTCACCTCGAGCTCTTCGAGGTGCTCGTCGATGTAACGAACGTCGATCGCGTATGGGTCAGCGGCCAAAAATTTCCCCGGTTCCAGAAACAGGCTGACACTGCCTTGTAGCGGAGGGAATTACACATGGTCTTCGACGCCTGGGTCTACGGACAGCTGGACTTGCCGCCCGAGCAGTTCACGCGGTGGCTCTCACACCCGCTCGGCCCCGAGGCGCGTGGCCCCGACTTCGTCGCAGACGACTCGGGCTGCGTCGGCCGCGAGCCGCTCGTCATTCTCGAAGGGCTGCACCAGCTCGAGCTCACCCCGCTCGAGTTTCTCGGCGTCGGCGCAGACTTCGGCACCGTCAGCGTGCGCGGGCTGATCGGCGATCAGGCGGTGCTCCACAGCCAGGGCCTGCTCACCGGCCTGTTCGCGAGCGCTGCGGCCCACGGCGGTGACGGCCGACTCGTCGTCGTCGGGCGGCGCGGCACGACGTTCGGCTACGAGGTGCAGGTGACGTGCGGCGCCGTTCGCGCGAGATCGCTGAACGAGGCACAGCGCGCCGAGTTTCTCGAGTCGCGCGCGTGCAGCGAGCTGCGCGCCCTCGAGGCCGCGAACCGCCGCGTCGCGCTCGAGCTCGACGTGCCGAACCCGGGCCCGACGGCTCCGCAGTGGCGTCTGCCTGCGAGCGAGACGCCGGCCGCGCCGGCTCCGGCGCCTGCGGCCGAGTCGCCAGCGGTGGCGTGGCCTCCGGCCTGATGTGCTGCAGCCCGCCCTGACCGGTCGCGACTCGACGCGGGCTCTTGGGGCCTGCGGCGCTGCCGCGATAATGATGCCGCGCACGGGTCTTCTCTGGCCGCGCTCGCTCCCGAATGCCCTCGAACCGCTTCTGCAGCGCGTCGAGCTCTTCTTCGGTCGCGTCTTCGAGGTCTGCGAACGAGTTGCTCGCGGCGTTGTGGCAGCGAATCAGCTCGTCGAGCTTGAGCTGAATCGCGCGCGCGTCGCGGTTCTGGGTCGCCTGAATCAGGAACACCATCAAGAAGGTCACGATGGTCGTGAAGCTGTTGATGAGGAGCTGCCACTTCTCGCTGAAGCCGAACAGCGGGCCGCTCGCGGCCCACGCGACGATGATCAGCACCGCGATGCCGAACGCCCAGTGGGTGCCGAGCGCGCACGAGATGCCGTGCGCGACGCGACGAAACCGCTCGGACACGGTGGACTCCGGCATGACCCCACGAAATGCGAACCGCATGGCGCCGGGTGGGCGACATGCGGTCTCAGGGTGTTTCGCAGACGTGTGGGGCGCTACGGCGCGCAGTCGAGGTCGATGGTGCCGCTCTTGCCCTTGCTGCTCGACCACTGCGCCACGGGGCTGCCGTCGAACGTCACCGTCACGACACGCCCGCCGAAGCCGTTGTGCACGACCTGGCCGCCCGCCGCCGGGCACGCATCGCCACACTTCTTGATGCCGGTCGCGTTCGTCGAGGTGGTGGCCGAGCCGCGCGCGGCGCTCCAGTCGGTGCTCCAGCTGCCGTCGAGGCTGCGGCACAGCTCACCCGTGCCGCTGTCGCGCACGACCGTGTAGTTGCCGCTGTGGTCGAGCTGTGCGTTCGGGCCCGCGCCCTTGCTGTGCGTGCTCACGACGATCTTCTCGACGCCGTTCGCATCGCGCGAGAACGTCGCCGTCGCGTCGAGGTCGACCGTCGCCTTGTTCACCTTGATGCCCGTGCCCGTCGCCACCGCCTGCACCGAGCAGTCGGGGTTCGCCGTGTAGACGACGTGCACCGTGCCGGTGACGGTGAGGCGGCCCCACTTCCCCGTACACGCGTTCATCACGTAGTCGACGGCGCTGCCAGCTTGCGTCGCGGTCACGCAGCCCGACGCGCGCACGTTCGACTGCAGGCGGCGAATCGCGGCGCCGGCGACCTGGTCGGAGCTGAAGGAGCACATCGACACCGACGAATCGACGGCCGTCAGGTCCATCAGGGCCGACTCGTTCGACGTCGACTCGGTCGTCTCGACCGCATCGGCCGCGTCTTCGGCGTCGGTGCTCAAACGCCCACACCCGACGACAGCCACCACCATCAGCAACAGCGCGTGTTTCGTAGTCATGCAGACACGAACCCGGCGGGCGCGAAGAAGTTTCGAAAGCGTGCCTGTCTTTCTGGTCGGGCTCCGCTGCTCATCGCGATGCCGAACGGTACTGCTGTTCGGCATCGACATTCGCGGGCGCTGCGCCCTCACCGCCGCTGGTGCGCAGACACCGTGAAG
>JAEUJP010000778.1 GCA_016793725.1 Myxococcaceae bacterium
TGGGTCGAAGACAGTCGGTCGCGCGCCAGCTCGGAGCGGTGTGTCTCGAAGGGGTGGTGAGCGGGTCACCCGGTCACCGTGGGTCGAAGACCGTCGGTCGCGCGCCAGCGTGGAGCGGAGTGGTCTGAAGGGGTGGTGAGCGGGTCACCCGGTCACCGTGGGTCGAAGACAGTCGGTCGCGCGCCAGCTCGGAGCGGTGTGTCTCGAAGGGGTGGTGAGCGGGTCACCCGGTCACCGTGGGTCGAAGACAGTCGGTCGCGCGCCAGCGGGGAGCGGAGTGGTCTGAAGGGGTGGTGACCGGGTCACCGGGTCACCCGGTCACCGGGGGTCGAAGACCGTCGGTCGCGCGCCAGCTGGAGTGGTGTGTCTCGAAGGGGTGGGACCGGGTCACCGGGTCACCCGCTCACCCGGGGGTCGAAGACAGTCGGTCGCGCGCCAGCTCGGAGCGGAGTGGTGTGAAGGGGTGGTGACCGGGTCACCGGGTCACCCGGTCACCGGGGATTGAAGACAGTCGGCCAGGGTCGTCGGCGGCTTGCAGATTTGCACCGCGAGCGGTCTGATTCTCAGCATGCGATACGCGGCGCTGTTCGTCGTCGTGCTCCTGTCGTGCAGTAGCCCACCAGCGTCGGGGAACACGGGCGGAGGCTCGGCCGGCGCTGGCGGGCTTGCGGGTGGCGGATCTTCAGGTGGCGCGATGGCCGGCGGTGCGGCGACCGCCGGCGGTGCGGCGACCGCCGGAGGTGCCGCGACCGCAGGCGGCGCCACGGCCGGCGGTACCGTCTTCGACGGCGGGGTGCCCACCTGGCGACAGGGCCTCGCGAAGTGGCAGTGGGTCGAGCTGCCCGGCACCTCGCTCTCGAGCCTCGCCGTCGTCGACCCCAACGACAGCTCCATGATGGTTCGGCCCGCCGGCCGCATCGACGCGTGGAACGGGTTGTCGGCCAACCGCGACACCAGCGAGGTCTACCTCGCCTGCGCCGGAGGCCACGGCGACTGGATGGGCAACGAGGTCTATGCCATCGACCTCTCACTCGACGTGCCGCGCTGGCGCATGCTGCGTGGCCCCACACCCGGCAACTTCATCTCGACCAACGTGGCGTACTACGCCGACGGGCGCCCGAGCTCGACGCACCTCTACTACGCGCTCCACTTCGTGCGTGCCCGCGGGCGCATCTTCAAGATGTCGTCGGGCTCGGTCTGGGGCGACGGCAACGGCAACAACAACAAGGTCGACGCCTTCAGCCTCGCGAACAACGACTACGACCCGATGGGCACCTACGCCGACGTGCCCGGCATGGGCGGCGCCATCTCGCGACCGTACGCCTACGACCCGAACACCGACGACGCGTACACGTTCGCCGCCGGCCAGTTCAGAAAGTGGACGGCGTCGACCGCCGCCTGGAGCAACGTCGCCGCCCGACCCAGCTACGCCAACGACGACATCGTCGGCGAGTCGCCTTCGGCCGTCGACCCGACCCGGCAGCGCGTGCTGTTCACGCGCAACGCGTACCGCACCACGCAGCGGCAGGGCCTCTTGCTCACGTTCGCCGGCTCGCTCACCGACGCGCAGCTCGGCGGCCCGGCCGCAGCGCAGGCGAACCGCGGTCAGAACGGCATGCAGTACCTGCCCGGCGAAGACGTCTTTCTCTCGAAGACTCCCACCGCCGGCGAGGTCGTGCGCATCAACCCCGACACGTTCGAATCGACGCTCCAGGCGACGAGCGGCGCCGAGCCTCCGAGCGCGGTGAACGGCGTCTACACGCGGTGGCTGGACCTGCCGCGGCTGAAGGGCTTCGCGTACCTGCCGAGCCACGCGGCCAACTTCTGGTTCCTCGCGTCAGAGTGACGCGGTCGCGACCGCGGCCCAGGGCGGCAGGGCAGGGCGGCCATCGGCGTATGCTGGCGGCGACCCCGGCGGCAGCCGCCGAATCACCTCGCCGACGGCGACCCGAAAGTCGGCGGCCGACCCGGTCACGCTGGTGACGAACGCGCGCGCGAAGTGCTCGCTGCGGGCGCGGTGGTCGCGAACGTCGAAGCTCGAGGGGAAGCGGTAGGAGCGCGAGCGCAGCCGCCCGTTCTCGACCACCGGCGCGTCGACGCGACTCAGGCGCGTGAGAAAGCGGCGCAGCCCGTTCCACTCCGGGCCGTCACCCTCGCGGTGCGCGCCCATCTGCGCGGTGAACACGGCCTGCTCGCGGTCGAACTGCTGCAGCGTCACGGCGGCGAGCGCATCGAACCTCTGCGCGCCGTCTTCGAGCTGCAGCGCGGCGTCGATGCCGCGCGCGATGCGGCGGCTCTCTTCGTCCATCGCCGGGGGCAACGGCCCTTCGAGCAACGCCCGGGCGAGGTCGGCGTCGCCCGACGCGCGCAGCGACGCGGCCCGCAGCGCCCAGAGCGCGCACGGCACCGAGTCGGCGAAGATGCCGCGGTTGGTGCGGCGCAGCACATCTTGAATCCAGTCGCCGATCTCACCGACCTCGGCAGCGGCCAGGCCGGCGAGCCGAATCGCCTCGCTCTGCCGCACCCCGCCCTTCACGCGCAGCACGCCGAGAATGGCGACGGCGGGCCAGGGCAGCTCCCAGGCGAAGGTGCGGCCGATGGCCGCGTAGCCCCGCAGGCGCGCTTCGAGGTTGCCGTTGAACGTCGACAGCCAGTGGTGCGCGGCGCGGGCGAGGCCCAGGTGCTCGTCTTCGAGGCGCGGGCGCAGCGCGGGCGGCACGCGCTCGAGCGCGAGCGACCACTCGTCGGCGGCGCGGCGCAGGTCGGCTCCGGTGACGAGCCACAGCTCTTCGCCGGCGAGGCGAAAGCTCGAGGCGTCGGCGACCGGCAAGGTGCGGCGAAGTGCATCTGAGAGCGGCATGACGGCAACGTCGAAGAGTCGCCTCGAGGTGTCAACGCGCCGAAGCCGAGACCGTCACGCGCGCGCTGCATCGCTACAGTGCCCTGTATGAACAGCGACGTCATCATCATCGGCGGCGGCATCGCAGGGCTCACCACCGGCGTGGCGCTCACGCGCGCAGGCCTCACGTGCACGGTGCTCGAAGCCGCGCGTCAGCTCGGAGGCCGCGCCTCGAGCGTCACCGACGCGAAGACCGGCGACGTCATCGACATCGGGCCACACATCTTTCTCACCGAATACCCGAACTTCTTCGCGCTGCTCGACGTGCTCGGCACGCGCGGCGACATCGTCTGGCAGGAGCGCGGCCTCTTCTTGAACCTCGTCGACGGCGCGACGGCGTACCCGTACCGCGTGACGCCGTCACTGCCGACGCCGCTGCACTTCATGCCGAGCCTGTTCGGCGACCGGCACATCTCGTGGCTCGACACGCTGTCGGCGGCGCCGGTGACGGCGTGGGCGCTGAAGGCGACGAAAGACGAGCTCGACCGGCTCGACGACGAGGGCGCGCTGCCGTTCTTGAGGCGCATGGGCGTGCGCGCCCACCACATCGAGCGGTACTGGGCGCTCGCGGCGATGTCGATCATGAACGTGCCGCTCGAGCTGTGCTCGGCGGGCGCGCTGATGCGGCTGCACCGCCGCCTCATGGGCAACAACGACTTCGCGGTCGGCTTCGCGCGCGAGGGGCTCGGCACGCTCTACACCGAGCAGGCGGCGAACCTCATTGGCGACGTGCGCCTCGGCGCGCGCGTGCGTGCGCTCGACGGGCGCGACGTGGTGCTCGACACCGGCGAGCGGCTCACGGCGAAGCACGTCATCGCGGCGGTGCCGCCGCACGCGCTGCGGGCGCTGCTGCCGCGCGAGCGGCTCGGGCAGCCCAGGTATCGAAAGCTGGTTCGCCTGCAGCCGTGCCCGTACGTGAGCGTGTACCTCTGGTTCGATCGCAAGCTCACCGACCTGCAGTTCTGGGCGCGCTCGTTCGACCCGAACGACCTGAACCTCGACTTCTACGACCTGGCGAACATCAACCCGCGGTGGAGCGGCCGGCCGTCGCTCATCGCGAGCAACATCATCTACAGCCACCGCGCGCACGCGCTCGACGACGCACAGGTGGTGCGCGAGACGGTGCGCGAGCTCGCCGAGTTCTTGCCCGAGGCCGCGGGGGCGAAGCTCGTGCACAGCGTGGTGCACCGCATACCGATGGCGGTGCACTGCCCGTACCCTGGCACGCAGAGCGCGCGGCCGAAGCCGACGGGCGACGACGGGCTCGTCATCGCGGGTGACTGGGTCGACACGGGGCTACCGGCCTCGATGGAGAGCGCCGCGCGCTCGGGGTGGCTCGCGGCCGAGGCGGTGCTCGAGGCCGAGGGGCGAAAGACGCAGCTGGCGATTGAGCACCCCGAGCTCGGTGGCCTGGCCGCGGCGATCGAGCGCGGCGTCGACCTGATGCCGCACCGGGTGGCGAACCGGGTGCTCAGCGGGCTCTGGGCGTCGAGTTGATCGCCTCCACGCTGGCCATGACGGCCCTCACGTCTTCCTGAGCTGTGTTCGACTGGGGCGCCGGCTTCGGGGCGGCGGGAGCAGCGATGACGGTCGCGACGCGCAGGCGCCCCGGCGGTCACAAAAGGAAGACCCGCTCGACGCGCTTCCGAGCGGGCCCCTTCTGAAGTCACACGACCGTGGTCACGACACCGGCACCGACGGTGCGGCCGCCCTCACGCACGGCGAACCGCATGCCGGGCTCGACGGCGACCGCCTTACCGAGGCGGAAGCCGATGCGGGCCTTCTCACCCGGGTTCGCCACCTGGGCGCCCATCACCTCGACGGTGGCGGTCACCTGGGCGGTACCGAAGAAGAACTGCGGGGCGTAGCCTGTGCCGAACGCGGTGCGGCGGCCACCCTC
>JAEUJP010000520.1 GCA_016793725.1 Myxococcaceae bacterium
CCCGTGCCGTACTTCAAGAGCCACTTCTCGAAGAACGGAGCCGCGTTCACCGGGTCGCCGCTCTCGAGCGCGATCTGCGCGATCGACATGAACCGCCGCGACTCGGGCGAGTTGCGCCGCAGGCCGAACCCATCGCCGAACGCGATCAGCGGCGAGCCCTTCGGCGTCACCTTGCCGTCGACCCTCACGTCGTACTGCAGCGTGTCGAACTTCATCTTCGGCGTCGCGCCCGCGATGTCGCAGCCCTCGGGCGTCTTGGGCGGCAGCGGCCCGTCGTAGATCTCGAGCACGAGCCCGTCGCCGACGTCAGATGAGACCGCCGCGCCGATGAGCCCCTTCCCGAACTGAACGTCCGAGTGCACCCGCGTGCAGCGGTACTCGCCGCTCTTCAGGTTGTGAATCACCGCCGTGTCGCCTTCGTTCGGCTCGGTCTCGAACTCGGCGATCTTCAGGTTGTACTTGCCGTTCAGATTCGGGATCTGCTCGATCAGCTCGAGCTTCTGCGTCTGGTTGTTGCGCACGCTCGACAGAAACGGCCCCATCATTCGCCAGTTCACCGCCTCTTTCACGCCGCCCTGAATGCTGCGCACGCCGATGTCCGACAGGCCCGCGCCGCCCGCCACCGGCAGCGTCGTCTCGAGGTACGGCTCGAGGCCGCCCAACATCGCCGCCATGATGCCGCCCAGCGAGCCGCCCGTGATGTGCACCGACGCCGCGCCGCCCACGTCGACCACGCCGTCGCCGTCGAAGTCGCCCGCGAGATCGTCTCGCTCGCCGTTGCGGTTCGCGTCGTGCGCCCACGTCGTCTGCCCGTCGAACTGCTTGAACACGCGAATCAGCTGCATGTAGTCGATGGTCGACTGCTTCACGACGTCGCGCGTGTGCAGCACGTAGCTCGTCCAGAAGTCGGCTCCCGAGTCTTTGCGGTCGTCGCCGTTCAGGTCGACTGCGCGGTCGGTCGCCAGCGCGTCGAAGAAGTCTGACAGCCCCTTCGTCTGGAAGATGCCCTTCGCCAGCGCCAGGTCACCCTCGCTCACGTCGACGCCGTGGCTCACACAGTCGATCGCCAGCGTCGCGAGCCCGAGCTGCGCGAAGTAGCCCGCATACGCGATCGCCTCGAGCTTCGCGCTCGTGTACCCGTGCCCCAGAATCACCACCGGAGCCGGCTTGCCCTGCCGCCCCTTCGGCACCACCAGCCAGAACGTCACCTTCTCGGGCCGCTCGAACGCCGCGCCCGTCACCGGGTCGAGCTCGAAGATCTGCTCGTACAGCGGCAGCGGCGGCGCCACCAGCGAGCCGTCGGGGTTCTTCAGCTGCTTGCCGAACTTGTCGACCGCGTACTGCCCGTCGGCCGCCGCCGTACGCCGAAAGAACTGCGGCACGTCGATCTGACCGATCGCGGTGTAGTCGACCCACTTGTACGAATCGATGATCGCCCGCGCCGACGAGTCGACGTTGCCCCCGAAGAAGATGGGGATCACCTCGGAGCTCAGCCGCAAGAGGTCGTCGCCCTTCAGCACGAACGGGCTCTGCCCCGCCTCGAGCTGCTGCCCTGCCGGGCAGCGCCCCTCGGAGTCGGTCGGCACCTTGCACCGCCGCAGCGTGAACAGGCTCGACACATCGGCGGGGTACGTGTCTTTCAGGCGCGACATCGGCCCCACGCCGTACAGGCCGTCGCGAATCGCCACGTAGTCGCGCGTCGTGCTCTGGGTGGTGAAGCTCCACGTGAAGGCGACATCTTCCATCGCGAGGCCCAGCCCCGGCAGACACTGCTTCATCGGCTCGAGCGCCTTCGTCTGCTGCGTGTGGTTGATGTACTCGAACGGGCTCTTCACCGGCTTGCCCTGATCGTCGACGAGCCGGCGGGTGATGATCGCGGCGTAGACGCTGTTCTCGCGCAGCGGCAGCACCGGCTTCATGATGAGCGTGTTCGTCTCGCGCTCGTAGAACGACATGATCTGGAACTCGCCGTCGGTGTCGCGCACGTAGTTGCCGCGGTCGAGCACCCCGTCCATGTCGGTGTCTTCGCCGAGGTCGAGCTTGCCGTTTCGGTTCAGGTCTTCGTTCGTCTCGTCGAACACCAGCTGCTGGTTGCGAAAGCGCGTGTCGGTGACGAGCCCGAAGTCTTGCCGCTCGAGCACCAGCGGGAAGTTGCCCTCACCCATGTCGAGCGGCACCGGCTGGCAGAAGTCGGGTGAGTCGGGCGAGACGTTGACGATGAAGACCGCGTCGTCGCGAAAGTCGTAGTCGTCGTTGTGGTGGCGGTCGACGATGTTCATCACGTCGAGCGGCTCGGTGAAGCCGACCGACACCGGCGCGAACGTGCCCCAGCCGTCGAGCTGGTCGATGATCTTGCGCGCGCCCATTTCCCACTCGGTCGCCGCGATCAGGCTCGCGTTCACGCGCAGCTTCGTCGGCGAGCCCGGGTCGAACCGCGTCGCGAAGTCGTTCGGCAGCGGAATTTCAGGCAGCGGCCGGTGGTACACGTCGAACTTCACCTCGGCCCCCGTGCCGAACGGCGTGAGCATCAACCCTTCGGGTGCTGCGGCGGGCTGACAGGCTGCAGCTGCAGCGAGTGCGAGAACGAGGGCGGCGCGCTTCATTGAGGGGCTCCTTCGAGTCGAGGGCGACGGCTCGCGATAGCAGGAAGGAGCCGCACCAATCAACGCGGCCTTTCAGCGCCACATACCGACTCATCGGTATCTGACGCGCGCCTCCGGCGCGGAAACGGGAGCAGCGACCAGAACCTCAGTTCGGCGGGTCGACCAGCTGCACCGTCGTGAACCCACCGTCGCCCTCGATGCGCCACTGCTCGATCGGCGACACCGGAGCCCCCGCATCGGGGATGAAGTCGAGCTTGCCCGAGTTGCCCTCGACGTTCACCGTCTGCCCCGCCGTGAACGTGTTGCGCAGCGCCGAAAACTGGCTCGGCTCGATCGTCACCGCCGGCCCGGTCGACACGACCTTTCCCATGGCGTCGGCCATGGTTCGGCCGTTCAGCGTTCGGCCGCCCCCCGTCGCGTAGCTCGCCGAGAGCCCGACCAGGTACATCGCGTCGTAGCTGTGCGACGTGAACGAGAAGCTGCTCGGGTCGGTGCCGAAACGCGTGCGGTACGCGTTTCGAAACGTCGGGTACGCGCTGCCCGCGCCCTGCGCCGGCGCGGTGCCGAGCGAGCCGGCGAGCTCGGTGACGGCGTTGGGCACGCCGAGAATCGTCGGGTCTTTCGACGCGTCGGCGAACGCCCAACGGTGCCCCGACGTGCGCCTGAGCGCCGACTGCAGAAACGCCCGCTCGAGAATCTTGCGCGTGTCTGACGTGACGCCGATGACGACGGTCGCGTTCACCATCTGGTTGACGAGACCCGTCACCGCCATGCCGATGCTCATGTCGTCACCGCTCGTGAACGGCGCCGTCTCGGTGGTGCGCAGGCCGGCGAGGCGCTTCACCAGCTCGGCGCTCAGGCCCTGACCGTAGGCGTCGTTGACGTAGATGATGCCGATCTTGGTCGCGCCCGCGTATGTCGGGTCGTTCACCAGAATGTTGGCCAGCACCCGGCCCTGCAGCGTGTCGGGTGGCGCCGTGCGCCAGAGCAGGCTGTCGGTGTTCGACGAGAACTGGTCGACGAGCTCGGGGCTGGTCGCCGTCGCCGACATGATGAACGTCTGCGACGCTCGGGTGGCTCCCGACACGTCGAGGCTCTGCTGGCTGCCCGACGTGATGATGGCGGGTATGCCGAGCTCCGTCGCGAGCCAGCCGGCCTGAGTCTCGGCGCGCTCACCGTCGCGCTGGGTGTCGCAGACGTAGAGCCCGAAGCGGCGGCCGTTGGCCCCGTCTTTCTGGTTCATCTCTTCGATGGCCTGAGTGAACGCGTCGAGCCCGGCGAACTCGCTCTCGTCGCGCACGCCCGACGAATCGGTGAGGGGCAGCACGCCCGCGAACGCGATGCGGTCGGCCTGCTTGAACTCGCCTGGCCCGCGCGCGCAGCCCTCGGGCAGCCGAATGCAGTAGTTGTCGATGCACGCCGAGCTCGCCGCGCAGTCGACGTCGACCTTGCACTCTTCGAAGCCCGTCGCCGTGGTGAGCGAGCAGGAGCCGAGCAGCACTGCGCAAAAAA
>JAEUJP010000522.1 GCA_016793725.1 Myxococcaceae bacterium
CAGCTCGTCGGGGTGGCGGCGCTCTTCGGCGAGCCGCTTGGCCTCACGATCCTGCTCCATCTTGTAGAGCTCTTCAGCGTCGGAGTCTTTCTGCTTGTTCGCCGCTTCTTGCATCGCGGGGATCTTGGCGGCGTCGAGGCCGGGGATCTGCGCGAGCACCTCGGCGTTCGCATCGGCGATGTCGCGCGCCTGGCGAAAGCCGTGCGCGTACAGCGTCTCGATGAGCATCTCGTTCGTCCCGGGCAATGACCCGAGCGACTTGTTCGCGAACTCGCGCATCTCGCGCACCCGCGTCTCGCTGTTGATGTCGAGCTTCCAGCCCGTCAGCTGCGCCGCGAGGCGCACGTTCTGGCCGTGACGGCCGATCGCCAGCGACAGCTGGTCGTCGGGCACGATGATCTCCATCGCGTGGTTCGCCTCGTCGATGATGACGCGCGCCACCTCGGCCGGCGCCAGCGCGCTGCACACGAAGCGGGCCGGGTCTTCGTCCCACGGCACGATGTCGATCTTCTCGCCGCGCAGCTCCTGCACCACCGCCTGCACGCGGCTGCCCTTCATGCCGACGCACGCGCCGACCGGGTCGACGTCGCCGTCGCGGCTCGACACCGCGATCTTGGCGCGGCGGCCCGGCTCACGCGCCGCCGCTTCGATGACGACGATGCCTTCGGCGATCTCGGGCACCTCCATCTCGAACAGCTTCGTCAGCAGGTTCACCGACGCGCGCGACAGAATGATCTGCGGCCCCTTCGCCTCGCGCAGCACGTCGATGACGTACGCCTGCACGCGGTCGCCCGGGCGGTACGTCTCGCGCGGCACCTGCTCGCGCACCGGCAGCACCGCCTCGGCCCGGCCGAGGTCGACGATGATGTTGCCGCGCTCGGCCCGACGCGCGATGCCCGTCACGATCTCGTTCTTGCGATCTTTGTACTCGTTGTAGACGTTCTCGCGCTCGACATCGCGCGTGCGCTGCAAGAGCACCTGCTTCGCCGTCTGCGCCGCGATGCGGCCGAACCCACGGCGAAAGGTCTTGAGCCCCAAGATGTCGCCGTACTGCTCGTCTTGCGCCTTCGCCTCGGCCGCGTCTTCGTCGCGGTAGAAGATCTCGAACGCGAGCTCGTCACCGGCCGCCACGTCCATACCCCGCTTCTTGGCCTCTTCGACCGTCAGCTCGTTCACCGCGTTCAGCGGGTCGGTGTGCTGGTCGACCACCGTGATGACCTGGCTGATCTCGACCACGCCCTTGTCGGAGTTGAACTTCGCCTCGAGGTTGCGCTCCTGCCCGAAGTGCTTCTTCGCGGCCGTCTTCATCGCGTCTTCCAACGTCGCGATGAGCACCTCTTTTTCGATGCCTTTGTCTTTGGCGACCTGCGTGATGACGTCGTCGAGGCGGAGCTGCGCTTGTGCGGGGGTCATGGTCGTTCGTCCTCAGCGCCCTTTGGCGCCTGTATGTGGGTACTCCAGGTTGGCCTTCGCGATGTCCTTGAAGGCGATCGTGAAGGGCCCGGCGCCCTCCACCTCTACGGTGACGCTCTCTGCCGTGACGGCCGACAGCTTGCCGGTGAAGTTCTTTCGGGGCGGCTCGAACAGAGGCCCATACGTCTTGACCTTGACGAGCTGACCCATCACCCGCTCGAAGTGCTGCGGCTTGCGCAGCGGGCGGCTCAAGCCCGGGCTCGACACCTCGAGGTGGTATTCCTGGGGGATGAAGTCTTCGACGTCGAGCGCCGTCTCGACCGCGTGTGACGCCTTGCCGCAGTCTTCGAGCCCCACGCCCCCGCCCGGCTTGTCGATGTAGAGCCGCAGCGTCCACCCCTCTTGCTCCCGCACGTACTCGACCTCGATCAGCTCGAGGCCCTCGGCCGCGATGATCGGCCCCGCGAGCTCCCAGGTGCGCTGCTCGATTTTGGGTTTGTCGATGCTCATCGGACGCGTCGTGAAGGAACCTGGGTCGTCGAAACCGGGGCAAAAAAAATGGGCCCTGGCGGCCCACTTTTCGAACACTTCGAAAAATGTGTGAGGGCAGGTAACACAGCCTCGACGGGGTCCGCAAGACGACGGCCAATGGTGTTAAGCGACGGCGCATGACCCTGCTGGCCGCAGCCGTACAGATGACGTCGGGCGCCGACAAGGCGAAGAACCTCGAGGTGGCGTCGGCCCTGGTGCGGAGGGCAGCCCAAGCGGGCGCCTCGTTCGTCGGGGTGCCCGAAAACTTCGCGTGGATGGGGCCCGAGCCCGAGCGCGACACCGCCGCTGAAGCCCTCGACGGCCCGACGCTGAAGGCGATGAGCGAGCTGGCCCGCGACGCCAGGGTGACCCTGCTCGCCGGCAGCGTGCTCGAGACCGGCGCCCCCGGCGGCCGCCTCTACAACACCTCGGTTCTGTTCGGCCCGAACGGCGACCGCCTCGCTGCGTACCGCAAGATGCACCTCTTCGACGTCGAGATCGGCGACGGCCAGACCTACCGCGAGTCGGCCGCCGTCGCCCCTGGCGAAGGGCCCGTGGTCGCCGACACCACGCTCGGCAAGGTGGGCCTCAGCGTCTGCTACGACCTGCGCTTCCCCGAGCTGTACCGCGCGTGCTCGAAGGCCGGCGCCACCGTGCTCACCGTGCCAGCCGCCTTCACGCTGATGACCGGCAAAGATCACTGGGAGGTGCTGCTGCGCGCCCGCGCCATCGAGAACCTCTGCCACGTCATCGCCCCCGCCCAGTGGGGCGTGCACCCCAAAGACCGCCGCACGTACGGTCACGCCATGATCATCGACCCCTGGGGCCTCGTCATCGCCCGCGCCTCCGAGGGTGAGGGCTTCGCGCTCGGCCCCATCGACGCCGAGCTCACCGCCCGCGTGCGCAAGGGCCTGCCGTCGCTGCAGCACCGCCGCCTCTGACGGCATGGGCCGGCGAGGCACGGTCGCCGCGAAAGACCTCGTTCGCTCTTGGCCTGGCGGGGGGGCGCTGAATTCCGGCCTGGCAACTTCGCTGTTAACATCGGCTCGCCGCCGTGAAGATCCACTGGCTCATCGTCGCTGGGGTCGCCGTCGCCGCCGTGTTCCCCACGGCGCTCGTCGTCGCGATGGCGCTCAGCTCGAATGACAACGGCCCGCTCGTCATCGCCGGGGTCGTGGGCCTCGCGCTGTCGACGGGTCTCTCGGTCTACATCGCGCGCCGCGTCGCGCGGCCGCTGCGGCAGTTCGACGCGGCCGCCATGAGCATCGCGCGCGGCAAGTTCGGCGTTCAGGTCGAGGTCGGCGGCGAGACCGAGCTCGGCGAGCTCGCGAAGACGTTCAACTACATGTCGGCGCAGATCGAGGCGTACGACCACGAGACGCAGCGCCTCTACGAAGACGTCGAGGCGGGCTACCTCGAGACGATGGTCGCGCTGGCGAACTCGATCGACTCGAAAGACAGCTACACGCGCGGCCACTCGCAGCGGGTCGCCGAGATGGCGGTCGAGATCGGCAAAGAGCTGAAGCTCACGCCGCGCGAGCTGAAGCAGCTGCGGTACGGCGGCATTCTTCACGACCTCGGCAAGATCGGCATCGTCGAGGCGATTCTCTTGAAGAAGAGCGCGCTCACCGACGACGAGATGAAGGTGATGCGGCAGCACCCGTCGATCGGCGACGCCATCATTCAGCCCGTGTCGTTCTTGAAAGAGATTCGCGCCGCGGTGCGCTG
>JAEUJP010000802.1 GCA_016793725.1 Myxococcaceae bacterium
GCGAACGTGTGCGGCGGCTTGATGTAGAGGGACGCCGAGAGCGGGGCGCGGCGTTGGGGTTCGCGCCGTGCCGGGTTCTTGAACTGCCGGGGACGGGGCCGGGGCCGGGGACGCACGCCGGGCTCGGAGCACGGGCTCGCATTGCCTGGCCACGTACCGAGCTGAGACATTCACCGCTCAGGCGCTCACGCGATCGCGTGCCCGGAAAACGTCCCCGGCCCCGGCCCCGTCCCTGGCAGTCACGAACCTCGGCGAGGCCTCACGAAGAAGAGTGATCGCCGCGCTGCCGCAACCACCCGAAACGACCTCTAGGGCATACACACGAGGGTCGAGCACGTACCCATGACGCCGCCATCGCCCATGGCGCACATCTGCCCGTTGCAGCTCGTCTCTTGACAGTCGCGCTTGCCGTTGCAGTCGTTGTCGAGGCCGTCGCGGCAGAAGCTGCCGCTCTCGGCGACCTGCTGGCCGCCGTTGCAGCGGCACTGACCGCCCGACGTGCAGGTGTAGAAGAGCGGCAGCGGGGTGCAGACCTGGTCGAGGCAGTCGGGGTCGGCGCAGTCGGCCATCAGGTCGCCGTCGTTGTCGAGCTGATCGTTGCAGAGCGACTCGCGCTTGATGCCGCCCATGCCGCACGCGCAGCCCATGCCGCAGGGCTCGGCGCTGCAGTCGGGGTCGAAGCAGTCGATCTGGGCGTCGCCGTCGTTGTCGGCCCCGTCGGCGCACGCGGCCTCAGACTTCGCGAGCGCCTCGCACGCACAGCCGGCCCCACAGAACCGGCCTTCACACTGTGGGTCGAGGCAGTCGATCTTGCCGTTGCCGTCGTCGTCGACGCTGTCGGCGCAGTTCACCTCGCGGCGCACCACACACGTCGTGCCCATGCACGCCTCGTCTGACTTGCAGACGTTGTTGCAGGTGCCGCAGTGCAGCGGGTTGTTCACGAGCACGAAGCCTTCGTCGATGCGGTTGTCGCAGTTGTCGTCGCGGCCGTTGCAGATCTCGGTCGTGCTCTCGACGTCGATCGCGCCGTTACAGTCGTTGTCGATGCCGTCGCCGCAGACCTCTTCGCCGTCGGGCAGGCAGCAGTACTGCGGCACGCCCACACACACGTAGCCGCCGCCCGCGCAGTCAGCGTCGTCTTTGCACGCGTACTTGCCGTCGGGGAAAGACACCCGGCACCCACCCACACCCCAGAAAACGACGACGGTCACTGCGACGGTGAGAGCCCTGCGCACGGGGCGGGGAGGCTACCATGCTCGAACCTCAGGGCTCGAAGACGAATCGACCGCCGGTCTCTTGCAGCGCCCGAAAGCTCTTGTTCGCCTCGCGCAGCAGGTCTTCGCTCGTGCGCACCCGATCGTGGGGAAAGATCGCACCCCCGATGCGCACCTTCGGCGTCGTCGGGCCCGTCGCGCTCTCGGCGGTCACCCCCATACAGACCTGCCACAGCCGGTCGGCCACCACCTTCGCGCCCTTCGCGTCGGTCTCGGGCAGCAGCATCACGAACTCGTCGGCTGACATGCGAAACAGCCGGTCGGCGCCGCGCAGCGCGCCCTTGATCTCTTGCACCAGGCGCCCGAGGTACCCGTCGCACGCCTCACGGCCCAGCGACTGCCGCAGGCCCTGGTAGTCGTCGAACCCGAACACCAGCGCCGCCGCCGGGCGCCCGTACCGGCGCGACCGCGCGAGCTCGCTGTCGAGCGACGCCTTGAGCTGCGAGTACGTGCCGGCGCCCGTCACCGGGTCGAGCGCGCGCAGCTGCTGCAGCTCTTCTTCGGCGGCCTCGAGCCGCGCGCGGTACTCGCGCACGAGCAGGGCCGAGTGAATGCGCGTCTGCAGCTCGATCAGCTTGAACGGCTTCGTGACGTAGTCGTCGGCGCCGAGCTCCATGCCGCGAATCTTCCCGTCCATGTCGCCCATCGCGGTGAGAATGATGACCGCGAGCTCTTTGTAGCGGGCGTCTTCGCGCAGGCTCTTCAAGACCTGAAAGCCGTCTTTGCGCGGCATCATCAGATCGAGCAGCACCAGGTCGGGCGTCGCCTCGTGAATGAGCGCGAGGCCCTCGATGCCGTCGCCCGCGCAGCGCACGTCGTAGCCCGCGGTCTCGCACAGATCTTTGAGCAGGTTGCGGGTGTGCTCGTCGTCGTCGACCACGAGCACCGACTTGTTGCCGAGGCTTTCGCTCGCGCCCGCCTTCACGCGGGCGTACCGCCCTGCCAGTCGCGGGCGCGGCTCTCGAACCGGGTGTACTCGGCGAGGAACATGAGGTCGATGGAGCCTACCGGACCGTTGCGCTGCTTGGCGATGATGAGCTCGACCGGCATCACCGACCGCATCGGCTGCGGCGCGCCGTCTTCGTCGTTCGAGTCGTCGCGGTGAATGAACATCACCACGTCGGCGTCTTGCTCGATCGCGCCCGACTCGCGCAGGTCTGACAACATCGGCTTGCCGCCCTTGCGCTCTTCGACCTTTCGGTTGAGCTGCGACAGGGCGATGATCGGCAGCCCCAGCTCTTTCGAGAGCTGCTTGAGCGCGCGGCTGATCTCAGAGACCTCGAGCTGCCGGCTCTCGACGCGCCCCGACTGGTGCATCAGCTGGAGGTAGTCGATCACCAACAGGCTCAGGTCGGGCTGGCGCTGCTTCAGGCGCCGCGCCTTCGCGCGCAGGTCGAACGACGAGAGCGCACCCGACTCGTCGATGAACAGCTTCAGGTTGTAGAGCTCGTTCGCCGCCTCTTGCAGCTTCTCTTGGTCGTGCTGCGTCAGCCGCCCGCCGCGCAGCTTCTTCATGTCGACGCGCGCGTTGGTGGCGAGCAGGCGCAAGATGAGCTGGGTCGCGGGCATCTCGAGCGAAAAGATGCCGACGCTCTTGTTCTCGACCTTCGCGGCGTGCAGCGCGATGTTCATCGCGAGCGACGTCTTACCGATGCCGGGGCGCGCGGCGAGAATGATGAGCTCGCCGGGGTGGAGGCCCGTCAGCTGGTTGTCGAGGTCGACGAAGCCCGTCGACAGCCCGGTGATGCCCGTGGCCGACGCGCTCATCTTCTCGAGCAGCTCGAGCGCGCCCTCCATGAGCTCGGTCATGCCCTTGAGCTCACCGGTGCGCTTCTTCTGGGCGATGTTGAAGATGCGGCGCTCGGCCTCGTCGACGAGCTCGCGCAGGTCGCCGGTCTCTTGCGTCGCGAGCTCGACGATCTCGCGGCCGACCGACTGCAGCCCGCGGCGCGTCGAGCGATCTTTGACGATCTGCGCGTACTGAACGGCGTTCTGCGCGAACGGCACCTGCAGGTCGAGGCCCATCAGGTACGGCGGGCCGCCGACCTGGGCGAGCTGGCCGCGGATCTTGAGCTCCTCGGCCAGCGTCAGGTGATCGATCTTCTGCTGCTTGCCGTCGAGTGCGATGACGGCTTCGAAGATCTGCGAGTGGGCAGCGCTCGAGAAGTCGTCGGGGGTGACGACCTCGGCCACGTTGGCGATCACCGCGTTGTCGGCGAGGATCGCCCCGAGCACTGCCCGCTCAGCGGACAGATCTTCGTGAACCACCGGGGTCATTCGAACCCGGCGTTCTACGCGCTCTGCTGCTCGCCCGCGACCTCGACCTTGATCTTGGTCACGACGTCACGGTGCAGGCGGAGCTCGACCTCGAACTGACCGACCGTCTTGATCGGCTCAGGCAGGTGAATCAGGCGGCGGTCGACCTTGTGGCCGGCCTTTGCGAGACCCTCTGCGATGTCGAGCGCGGTGACCGAGCCGAAGAGCTTGTCTTGATCGCCGACCTTGCGGCTGATCTTCACCGCGACGGCGCCCAGCTTCTTCGACTGCTCTTCCGCGGCGCCCTTCAGCTTCTGCTGGCGCAGCTCGATGACCTGCTTCTCGTGCTCGAGCTGACGCACGTTGGCAGCGCTCGCGAGCATCGCGAGGTTGCGCGGCAACAGGTAGTTGCGCGCGTAGCCGTCTTTCACGCTCACGACCTCGCCAGACTTGCCGAGGTTGTACACATCTTCACGCAAGATGAGCTTCATGGTCAGCCCTGCAGAACGAGATAGGGGATGAGGGCGAGACCGCGGCTGCGCTTGATGGCCTTCGCCACCTCACGCTGGTGCTTCGCGCAGTTGCCCGAGATGCGGCGGGGAATGATCTTGCCGCGCTCCGTGACGAAGTACTTGAGCGCCGACTGATCTTTGTAGTCGACGTGCACGTTCTTGTCGGCGCAGTAGCGGCAGACCTTGCGGCGGCCGAACGCACGGCCTCCGCGCTTGTCGTCTTCCATGCCCTCGCCGCCCTTGTCGCCGCGGCCACCCTTGTCGTCGCGATCGCCGCGACCTTCATTCGTTCTCATCGGTCATCACCGCCTTCTTCGAAGCCCATGCCCTCGTCATCGTCGCCGTAGCCGCGGTACGCGTCGCGCTCAGCGCCACCGAACGTGACCTTGTCGTCGACGTCGCCGGCCAGCTTCAGATCTTCCTGCACGGGCCGCGACTCGGGGTCGATGTCTTCGGCGACCTTCACCGAAAGAAACCGATGCACCTCGTCGAAGTTGCGCAGGTTGCGCTCGACCTCGGCGACCAGGGTGGTCTGACCGAGATACGACGCGTGAATGTAGATGGCCCGAGGCTGCTTCGCGATCGGGTACATCGTCTTCTTCTTGCCCCAGATGGTGAACCGCAGGAGCTTGCCGCCTTCGCGGCTCACGATCCCACGGACCTTCTCTTTCACCTTGTCGACGTTGTCGTCCGTCAGGTCGGGCGAGACCAGAAAGACGGTTTCATACTCGCGCAGCTTCGCCGCGCCTGTTGCTGCTGCCATGTGTGTTGCCCCTTGGGTTGATGCCCGTGCTTCGAAAGAGCCACGAGCGGGGAGTGTGCTGCTGTGAAGCCGGGCCTCTTAAGAGGGTGGCCAAGGCCAAGTCAAGGGTGGTATCAGCCCGCGTCCCTCAGCAGCCCTCCTGAAGAAAGGGGCCGTGAATGCCGGCCGTGTTGATGTCGCTGTTCGCAGCAGTGGCTCTTTCCCAAGCGGGCATCGACGCGGGCATGCCGGTCGCGCCGGTGCCGGCCGAGCCCGACAACACGCAGCCCGACGTGGCACGCACGAGCGGGCTCGAAGACGCAGGCACGACGAAGCCGACGCCCGGTGCCGAAGCCGTCGAAGCCGTCTCGGGCGCAAGCCCGGGCGAGATCACCGACGCGGGTGTGCCGGTCACGACGGCGTCGATCACCGACGACATCGAGGGGAAGATCAGCGCGGCGCTCCGCCTGTCAGAGACCGTGGTCAGCGGCATCGCGATCGACGATCTCGGCTACAAGGTCGCGCCGAAGGCGTTTCAGACGCGTCTGCGCGTCGCGCCCGAGGTGCACTTCAAGGGCTTCGGTGCGCTGGCCGAGTTCGACGCCGCGACCGGCGCGATCTACGGCAACCCCGACCAGACGATTCTCGCCGACCGCGTGCCGGTGCCGAACTTTCAGCCGATCGAGCTGCGGCAGCTGTACCTCGAGTACAAGTGGCAGAGCGGCATCTTCCGCCTCGGGCAGCAGACGCAGAACTTCGGCCTCGGCATGCTGTCGAACTCGGGCTCGGCCGACGCCGCGGCGGGTGACTTCGGCCAGCAGCACTTCGGCGCGATCGTGTACCGCGCGCTGCTCGCGGGCCGGCCGTTCTATTCGTTGGGTGGCAACTGGCGGGCGCTCGAAGGCGTCGTGGCGGCCGACCTGGTGTGGCGCGACAACAACGCCGACTTCAACCTGGGCGATCGCACCTTCCAGGTCGTCGGCGCGGTGCGCGTGAAGGCCGACGACGAGCGCTTCGCGGGCTTCACGTTCGTCTACCGCCGGCAGCGCGCGATCAACGCCGACGACGGTGGCCGGCAGACCGACGCGTTCGTGATCGACTTTGCGGGCAAGTGGGCGTTCATGCGCCGCGAAGATCGTGCGCTGAGCCTCGGGCTCGAGATGGTCGGCATTCTCGGCACGACGACGCAGACGCGCACCGACGTGGCGCCGGTCTCGCAGGTGCGGCAGTTCGGCGCAGCGGCGAAGGTGAACTACCGGTACAAGTCGCTCGGCCTGCTGCTCGACTGGGGCTACGCGTCGGGCGATCAGAACCCGTACGACGACAAGATCGAGGGCTTTCGCTTCGACCGCGACTACAAGGTCGGTCTCGTGCTGTTCGACCAGGTGCTCGGCTACCAGTCAGCGCGCGCGGGCTTTCGTGCAGCCGACCCCCAGCTGACGGGGCAGCCGCCCGAGGGCGTGCAGCTCTTGCCGACGGGCGGCTCGGTCTACAACGCGTGGTTCCTCTTCCCCCGCGTGCGGTACGGCTTCACGTCGTGGCTCGATGTCTACGGCGGCCCGCTGTTCGCGTTCTCGACGGCGGCGCTGACCGACGCGTTCAGCACGAAGGTGAAGGGCGGCACGCCGCACAACTACCTCGGGGCGACGCCGGGCAGCTACCTCGGCACCGAGCTCGACCTCGGGGTGCAGGCGCGGTGGCAGCCGCACCGCCTGCTCAACATCACGGCGACGCTCGAGGGCGGCCTGTTCTTGCCGGGTGACGCGTTCAGGCAGGTCGACGGCACGACGATGGGGCCGGTGGGCCTGGGTCGTCTGCGGCTGCAGCTGGCGCTGTAGTTCTGCGCCGTAAAATTGACCGCCGATCCATCGGCCTCACAATGCGAGCGACAGGCAGGTAGCGGCCTGTAGCTCTTCATGGGAGGCCTTTGATGCAAGACACGAACGGCATGACGGCGGCGCACACTGCGAGCGCGCCGATTGAAGCAGACGCGGGCAAACAGGGTGACGTGGTCAGCACGCACGTGCTGGTCGGCGAAGATCAGGTCGAGGCGCTGCGCGAGCTGTCGCGCCGCACGCGCGTGGCGCAGAGCGAGTACCTGCGCGAGGCCGTCGAAGATCTGCTCTCGAAGTACCGCGCCGTGCTCGAGGCCAAGCGGTGAGCGGTCGACAGGCTCAGGGGCGTCAGCTGAGAAACGTCACGGGCACGCGCATCGTCGCGAACGCGGCGCAGCTCTCGATTCGTGATCTGCGGCTGCGCCCGCTGCGCGCGATGCCCGAAGTGCCGCAGACGACGCAGTACGAATCGCCGCTCGAAGAAGCGCTGAAGCAGTACCTCGATCGCCTGATCGAGTAGCCGTCGAAGTAGGCGAGGGTGGGCGAGTAGGGAGAGAAGTGTGGCCAGGGACGGACTCGAACCGTCTACCTGCGGATTATGAGACCGCCGCTCTAACCAGATGAGCTACCTGGCCAATTCTCTCTCGACCGACTGCTTTCGCCCTCGCAACTGACAACGCGAGGGCGCGCTATCTACGACGTGTACGCGAGTGTCGCAAGGGGTGGAACTTGCGGCTCTCGTCACGCGCCCGTATCATTTCTTTCGACCTGTACAAGGGCAATCCAGAGGGAAACCTCTGGTGCGCAAAGCCGCGGGGCCTGAAGTTCGGCCGGCCGTGACTGCCGTGGGAAGGCGGAAGTCGCTCGCCATCAGCGTCCCAGGTTCCTTCTGCACAGGAGCTTGGGACTTGTTGCTTCTGGGGCCTCAAAGAGCCCGGAAGAAAGGTGGCGATGAAGGCCCTCGTTGTCGCAGTGGCGATGATCCCCGCGGTCGCGTTCGCCGTGACCCCCCTCAACGGCGGTGCGGTCGGAGGCACCCCGACCACCGTCGACGCCTCACCCGGGGAGCAGCTCGACCCCCACGTGAGCGGGAACTATGCCGCGTATACGCAGCAGAGCGCGTTCGAGAACCCGACGATTCGCTACTACGACTTCATGTCGGGGGTCTCGAACACCATTCCGCCCGAGACCGGCGCCCAAGACACGCTCTCGGACGTGAACAACGGCCGCGTCGCGTTCTCGCGCCAGCACATCTTCGGCAGCGCGCGCTCGTGCCTGGTCTTCGACATCGCCACGGCGGTGCTCACCGAGGTCAACGCGGGCTCGCCGACCGCGACGGTCTTTTCGACCGCGCTCGGCGCGAACACGGTCGCCTTCGTCGTCGGCAACGCCGGCAACGGCGACATTCGGGTCGGCACGCTCGCGAACCCGTCGGCACCCCCCGTCACCTTGAGCAGCTCCGAGTCGATCGACACGAACCCGTCGGTCTCGCCGGCCGGCAACCTGGTCGTGTGGGAGCGCTGCGCGACCACCGCCGGCGCCTGCGACATCGTGAAGGCGTCGCTCGCGGGCGGCGACTGGACGAGCGCTCAGCCGGTCGCGGCGACGAGCTTCGAAGAGCAGAACCCCGACACCGACGGCGTGACCATCACGTACAGCTCCGATCGGCCGACGTCGGTGAGCGGGCCCGACGTCTATTGGACTCCGGCGAGCAGCGGCCTGGAGTCTCAGCTCGAGGTCGCGGGTGAGCAGCGCAACCCCAGCATCGCGGGCGGCGTGATCGCGTTCGAGAGCACCGCCCCACTGGCGAGCTTCGCCGATCTCTACGTCTACAAGATCTCGACGAACACGCTGTTTCAGATCACGGCGACGCCGGGCGTGAACGAGACCTTGAACGACGTCACCGTGCTGACTGACGGTCAGGTGCGCGTCGTCTGGGCGGCGAACGACGGCGCCCTCAACGAAAACAACATCTACGCCCGCACGTTCACGCTGCCCGACCCGCCGAACGGCGGCGGCGCGGGCGGAGGCAGCGGTGGCTCGGGTGGCGGCTCCGGTGGCGGCTCAGGCACGGGTGGCGGCTCAGCCACGGGCGGCGGCTCAGCCACCGGCGGCGGCTCCGCCGGCTCGGGCGGCGGCACCGGCCAGGGAGGAGGCAGCGGCGGCGGCCACCACGGTCACCACAAGCCGAAGATCAAGATCTGCCATGACCCGGCGGGCCCGAACAACGCGCAGACGCTGAAGCTGTCGTTCATCGCCGCGTGGCTCC
The DNA here is from genome assembly GCA_016793725.1 of Myxococcaceae bacterium. Classification (GTDB taxonomy): domain Bacteria; phylum Myxococcota; class Myxococcia; order Myxococcales; family Myxococcaceae; genus Xiheicaenimonas; species Xiheicaenimonas phototrophica. Next base: position 8,889 of record JAEUJP010000802.1, read on the forward strand.
ATCTCCACCACCACCACCGCGACTATTTGGGCCCGTGCCGCAACGGCGGGGGCAACGGCGGTCATCACGACGACGACGACGACGACGATGACGACGATGACGACGGCCACCACGGCGGCGGGCACGACGACGACGACGATGATCACGGCCACGGCAACGGCGGGCACGACGACGACGACGATGACTGCGACGACGACGACGATGACCACGGCCACGGCCACCACCACCTGAAGTCGGAGCCTGCCGCCACGCCGCTCGGTTGCTCGGCGTCGGGCGGTCTGGCTCCGATGGTGTTCGGCCTTTTGCTGTTGATGTGGCTGATGCGCCGTGCACCGTCGCCGGTGCGCGCCCGGCGGAAGTAAACGCCGGTTCCCAGTTCGCGCTGGTGTTGTAACTTCCCGCGCGCCGTGAGCCGACCGAGCTTCGCACTCGTCGTCGCAGCGCTGGTGCCGGTCGCGGCGCAGGCCGCGAGGCTCGAGCTGCTCGGCCCCGAGACGACGGTGTCTCCCGACGGGTTCGACGTCGCGGTGCGCCTCGTGAACGATCAGGGCCAGCCCGCCGACGCGAAGGCGGCGACGATCGAGGTCGAAGGCGGCACCGCGGGCCCCGGTCGCACCGACGGGCTGATTCGCATCTTCACCATCACGCCGGCCGATCGTGCCGTGAAGGTGAAGGCCGCCGCAGGCGCCGCCACGGCCGGCCGCACGTTCGCCGTCGGCCCGCCGGC
>JAEUJP010000821.1 GCA_016793725.1 Myxococcaceae bacterium
CCCTCCTCCGCCCCGCCGCGTTCGGCGCCCCCCTCCGAAGCCCACCGAGCCAGCCACCACCGAGCCGTCGATGCCGGCGGTGAACCCCGACGTCACCGACCAGAACCCGGCGCACGAGCCGCCGCCCGTCGAGGCCGACGCCGATTCGACGAACGAGCAGCCCGCGCTCGCCCGACGACCCGGGCGCGCGCCGGTCGCGCGCAGGTTGCCGGGCGCGCGCACGCCTCCGCCGAAGAAGCGTTCGGTGGTGGTGCCGCTGCTGCTCCTCGTCGTGCTCGGCCTCGGCGGCGCGTTCGCGTACCAGAAGTACCTGGCGCCGCCGCCGCCGGCTCCGAAGGTCGACCCGCATGCGGCCGAGGTCGAGGCCGCGAAGGTCGCGTTTCAAGAAGGCAAGAACCTGGTGCGCAAGAGCCAGTGGAAGGCGGCGGCCGCGAAGTTCGACGAGGCCTACGCGCTCGCCCCCGAGGTCGAGGGGCTCGCGCAGTACGTCGAGGCGGGCAAGACCGAGGTGCCGCTGGCCGACCACCTCGACACCGCGGCGGCGGCGCTCGACAAGGGTGAGGTCGCGAAGGCGTCGCGCGAGCTGGCGGCGGTGCCCGAGACGACGCAGCAGCTCACGCGCCGCAACGAGCTGCAGTCGCGGCTCAACAAGGTGGCCGACGAGCGGCTGAAGAAGGCGAAGGCGCTCGCGAACGACCGCAGCAAGATGCGCGAGCTCAAGTCGCTCGCCGAAGACGTGCTCGCCGCCCGACCGAACGACCGCGACGCGCTCAACTTTCTCGACATCGCGAACCGGGCGCTCGGCTGGAGGCCCCCCGTCGAGAAGCCACCCGACCCGGGTGACCCCGCAGCCGAGGTGGTGTCGCTGTGGGCGGGCGGCGACTCGACCGGCGCGTACGCGAAGGCCGAGCTGTGCGAAGCGGCGAGCCCGCGCTGCGCGAAGCTGAAAGAGCAGATTGCGCGCGTGCAGCCGATGCTGAAGAAGCTCGAGTCGCTCGAAGAGGGTGAGCTGCTCGACACCGTGCGGCTCGACAAGGCCATCGGCGGCGGGCAGCAGAGCGCGGGCGGCAAACAGGCGGGGGTGCGGCTGGCGGCGGTGCTGACCCCGAAGGCGTCGTCGGCGTCGGCGCGCAAGCAGTGGGGCGCGGCGATGGCGCTGTCGCGAAAAATTCTCGAGGGCGACCCGGGCAACGCGGCGGCGAAGAACATCATCAGCGACGGCAAGCTCGCGGCCGAAGAGCTCTACAAGCGCTGCTACGTGCAGCGTCAGTCGGACCCCGGCGAGGCGATACCGCTGTGCAAAGAGGTGGTCGAGATGTTGCCCGACGGTGACGAGCTGCGGGGCAAGGCCGAGCGGCTCATCGCGAACAAGCCGGCTGAGTAGCGCTCTGCTGAAACCCGTGATCGCTTTACAGGGCCCCGGCAACTGACCGGGCATGAACGCGAAACGCGCACTCTTTCTCTTGTTGTCGCTGGCGGTTGCCGGCTGTGACTGTGCCTCGGTGCCCGGCTCGGGGGTCTCGAAGACCGAAGACCGCGACGTCGGCCTCGACTACCGACGGGTGCAGGTCGGCAACGGCATCAAGCTGACGCTCACCGAGGGCGACCCCGCGAAGGTGAAGGTGACGGCCGACGACAACATCGTGCCGTTCATCGTGACCGAGGTCGTCGAGGGCTCGCTCATCGTGAAGGTGCGCGACGACCAGCCGCTGGCGCCGTCGACCGACGTGAACGTCGAGGTCTCGACGAAACAGCTCGACTGGGTGAGCGCGTCGGGCGCGTCTGAGGTGACCGCGAGCGGCGGGCTCGTCTGCAACATTCTCGCGATCGACACGAGCGGCGCGTCGAAGGTGACGCTCGACAGCGCGATCGGCTCGTCGCTGTGGGTGCACGCATCGGGTGCGTCGGAGATTTCGATTCGCAAGGTGAGCGCGCTGGTCGGCAACCTCGATGCGTCGGGCGCGTCGAAGATTTCGTTCACCGAGGGCAACCTCGACGCGCTCGACGTCAAGGCGTCGGGCTCGTCGAAGGTTGCGCTCATCGGCGTGACGTCGAAGACCACGACCGTCGACGTGAGCGGCGCGTCTGAGATTGAGGTGCAGGCGAGCGAGAAGATTTCGGGCAACGCCTCGGGCGCGAGCGACATCAAGGTGCGCGGCAACCCCGGCTCGCGTGAGGTCGGTGTCTCGGGCGGCAGCGACGTCGACTTCGAGTAACGCGGGCGAATCAGACCGAGGTGCCGGCGGCGCTCCGCGAAAGTGGGGCGCCGTCGTTCGTTTTCGTACGACAAGGGGCGCGGTGGCCTGGGTGCTGCGCGAGGCCGAGCGGTACTTCGGTGGCCAGGCCGTTTCGAAGCGCTTCGCCGAGCGCTTGGGTTTGCACCGCAAACAACAAATGGCGTGCGTGTGCGACAATCACTGCATGCCCATCGGCGGCGTCACCGCGGCTCCCTCACCGCGCCCTCAACCGACTGAAGACATTGCAGTTCCCGCCAGGCACAAGGCCGACACGGTCTGGGCGCGGCCGACGGGCCAGCTGGTGCGCGACGGCTTCGGAGCCGACGACCCGATTCAGGGCGGGCTGGGCGACTGCTACCTGGTGTCGGGGCTGTCGGCGCTGGCGAACGTGCGGCCCGACGTGCTGCGCGACGCGATTCGGCAGAACCCCGACGGCACGTTCACGGTGCGCTTCTACAAAGACTCGTTTCTGGGGCTGTTCGGCAAGTCGAAGAAGCCGGTGTACGTGACGGTCGACGGCACGCTGCCGACGAAAGACGGGTCGAAGCCGCGCTACGCGCGCGGCCGCGACGTGCAGGAGCTGTGGCCGGCCATCGTCGAGAAGGCGTACGCGAAGCTCGACGGCGGCTACGACAAGGTGGCGAAGGGCGGCAGCCCGGCGACGCTGTGGCAGGCGCTCACGGGCAGGTCGGGCTCGATGCAGCTCACGGCGTTCAAGAGCGGCAGCCGGCTGTTCGACGACATGAAGAACGCGCTGGCCGAGAAGCGGCCGGTCGCAGCGAGCACGAACCCGGTCGCGACGAAGAAGTACCAGGACAGTGGGCTGAGCGGAAAACACGTCTACGCGGTGCTCGCGGTGTACGAGCGCGGCGGAGAGAAGTACGTGCGCATGCGCAACCCGTGGGGTTACGGCGAGCCGGGCAGCGACGGGCGCGACGACGGTGTGTTCGAGCTGACCATCGACGCGTTCAAGAAGAAGTTCCCGCTGTCGTATTACGGCGGCTGAGCGCGCACGCCGACGCCTGCGTCGAAGACGGCGCGGCGGTCGAGGGCCGCAGGGGTTTGAGCCTTGTTAAACATAAGGCCCCTCATTGTTAAACATGGCTCAAACCCTCGCCCCCGTCGGGCCGGGGTCGACCGAACGAGCGAACACACCGCCGCTTCCCCGTGGGCCAGCGCGGGCACGGCGAACATCGCGGCGGTGCCGCCTGGCGTGAGGCTGGCTACGGAGCGTCGCCGTCACGAAAGGGCACGGCGCTTCAGGCCGGAGGCCACGTCTCCATGCCCCCCCCTTCGCCCCACCGCGCATTACGGCGCTGAACCGCTTCGCGGCTGGGGTAGACACGCGTCACCGTCATGTCGACGCCCGAGCCCGCAGCGCCACCGCTGAGCCCCGTGGTGCCCGCGGTGTTTCGCTGGGCCGGTCGCCTCTGGCTGTGGTTCTTCGGCTGGCAGGCGGTGGGCACGGTGCCCTCGGTGCCGAAGGCGGTGCTGATCGCCGCGCCGCACACGAGCAACTGGGACCTGCCGTTCAGCCTCGCGGTCGCGTGGGCGCTGGGCATGCGCATCAACTTCGTGGTGAAGGCGTCGGTCTTCCGGTTTCCGTTTCGCGGCTTCTTCCGCTGGCTGGGTGGCATTCCGGTGGTGAGAGACCAGCGCGCGTCGCAGGTCGAGCGAATCGCGCAGGCGATGGGCCGTGAAGAGCGCATCTTCCTGCTCATCGCGCCCTCGGGCACGCGCAGCCAGGTCGGCCACTGGAAGTCGGGCTTCATGCACATCGCCCGCGCGGCGGGCGTGCCCATTCTGCTGTGCTTCCTCGACTTCCCCTCGAAGCGCGGCGGCGTGGGCCCGCTGGTGACGGTGACCGGCAACGTGCGCGCCGACATGGACGTGCTTCGTGCGTTCTACGCGCCGGTTCAGGGCAAGCGCCCCGAGAACCGCACCGAAATTCGGCTGCTCGAAGAGGGCCAGGGTGAATCGTGAAGCACACCACTTTCAATGTTCACGACCCGCTTTCGCCTCACGGGTACGTCATGAACACGCGCTCGGTGGTGCCCGTCGGCTGCGGCGGCGCACCCATCACCGGCGACGTGTCGCTCACCAGCACGCCCTGAAACGCGACGATGGCGTCGTTCGGGTTGCCCGTGCGCTGCGGGTACTGCAGCACCCAGTCGCGCAGCGGGTGATGGTACCGCCCGTCATCGGCAATCTTCGACAGGTAGTCGCAGAAGTACTGG
>JAEUJP010000840.1 GCA_016793725.1 Myxococcaceae bacterium
CGTCGCCCACACGAGCGCGCCGGGAAATAGAGACGCAGGGTCGCGCCGGGCGGCGGGAGCCGCCTGCTCGAGGCGCTCGAGAGCCAGCGCCGAGTCTGACACGACGGTGACGAGCAGCCCGTCACCCGGAGCGGCGCCCTCTGCGACGAACGACTCGGGCATCAGCGCCGCGCCTTCACTTCTCGGCAGCGCGATCGCCTGGGGAGCGGCCCCACCCGTCCACGCCGGAGCCACCCAGTGAACCTCGCCTTCACCGTCGACGACGAACGCCAGCAGCTGCAGCGCCGCCGACGGCTCGATGTTCCGGTACCAGACGGCGAGCGGCGCGCGTGCGCTCAGGGCCGCGCCGGCTGCGACCGGCTTCGACGGGCTCGCGAGCGGGCGGAGCTCGGCGGCCGCCCGCTGCCGCCAGGTCAGGCTGTTGCCGCCGCGTGAGGTGAGCTCGCCGCGATCGCCAGCCAGGAACGGAACGGCGACCGCCGCGAGCCCTGCGGCGACGGCCACCGGCGCCCAGACCGGAAGCCTGCGCCGCGGCGCAGCGTCGACCGCGCGCATGAGCGCGTGAACCCGGCGCGGGTCTGCCGCGAGGGCCGGGCGGGCGAGCGCCGCGATGAGCGCCTGTGACTGCGCGAGCCGGGTGCCACAGGCGGCGCACTCGTGCGCGTGAATGCGCAGACCGGCGGCGTCGCGCTCGGCGACCTCGCCCGCCGCCAGCTGCGGCCACAGCTCGATGTCGGGGCACTCCGTCACGGCTGAACCTCCTCGCGAAGCTGTTTCAGGGCGCGGAACACGCGGGCGCGCGCGTTTCCCTCGGTGCAGCCGACGGCCGAGCCGATGGCGCGGTAGTCGAGCTCCTGCCCGAAGCGGAGCAGCACGGCCTCGCGCAGGCGCGCGGGCAGCAGGGCGATGGCACGGCCGAGCTCCTGCTCGCGCTCGCGCTGCATCAGCACATCGAGCGCGGTCCCGGGCTCGGCGTGGGGCAGGCCGGCAAGGCGGGCGGTGCGGCCCGTCAGGCGCCTCCACCACCGGTCGCGGTTGCGGCAGCCGTTGACGGCCAGCGTGTAGAGGTACTCGCGGAACTTCTGCCGCTCGTCGTAGCGCGCGCGCCGCTGCCACAGGGCCACGAACACCTCTTGAGCGACCTCCTCGCCGGCTGCGACGTCTGAGAGGTAGCGGGCGCAGAAGCTGGCCACGCGGTGCAGGTGGCGGTGCGCGAGGGTCTCGAAGGCGCTCCGCTCGCCGCCCCGCACGAGGCGCATCAGCGCCTGGTCGTCGGCCTCGGCAGAGGGCTCGCTCTCGGGGACCACGTAGAGATGGGGGCGCTCGCCGGTCATTCGAACGCACAGAACACCGTGCGCGCGCCGGTGTTACACGCCTCCGCGTCATTTTTTTGAGCCGCACGCGCCGCGAGGTGCCCATGCCCGGCGACCGGGCGTGTCAGCGGCGCGCGCCCCTCAGGCGAGCTGTTCCTGTGAAGGCAGGGCGGGCAGGCTCACGCTGAGCAGCTGGCCCACGCTCGCGAGCCAGCTGTCGAGCTCGCGCTGGCCCAGCCGCAGCTCGGCCCCGAGGCGCCGGCGAACCACCGCCTGCACGTCGCGGCGCGCCGCCTCGACCCAGCGCAGCACCGTCGACTTGTTGACCCCGTAGGCCGCTCCGATGCGCGAGAGCGGCACCCCGCGCGCCAGGTGCAGCTGCAGCACCACCGCCTGGCGCGGCTCGAGCTCGGCCAGCGCCGCGGCGAACGCCGCCCTGAACGCCGCCCGGTGCTGGCGCTTGAAGAAGCTCAGCTCCAGGTCGCCGTCGCACGCTACCTGCTCTGCCTCGACCTGCGGCGCAGCCTCGAGCCGCCGCGCCCTCGAGTGCTCGAGCGCCGCCCGCGTGGCGATGGTCCGCACCCACGTGACGAGCGCCCCGTCGCCGCGATAGCCGAGCAGCGCGGTGCCCGCGAAGAAGCGCGTGCGCAGCTCCTGCAACAGCTCCTCGGCGTCGTCGCCGACGATGCGCCGCATCGCCCGCAGCGCCACCGGGAGCACCGTCGCGTCGAGGTGCTCCTGGGCCCAGCGCGAGCCGAGGGCGGCCGCCGTGGCGAGCACGAGCTGCTCGGGGTGACGGGGCTCCCGCCCGCGGAGCTGCTCGCACAGCCGGCTGCGCATCGGCTCGAGCGCCGGCCAGGCGCGCAAGCCCGTGTCGACGAGCTCGTTCATGCGGCAAACATGGAGCGTGCCCTGCCGTGCTTCAAGGTACATCGCCGCGGCCCTGTCACCGCGAGGGGACACTGCGGGCCCCAGCGAGCTCGGCCTGGGCGGCCGCCATCTGCACGGCGAGCTCGCGCTCCAGCGGGCGGCGCGCCGACAGCTGGGTGAGCACCGCCCCCACCTGCTCACGCGCTCGCGCGCTCTTCTCGACCGCGAGGGCGGTGCGAGCCTGTACGAGCGTGAAGAAGTGCCGATCGGCCTCGTCGTCGCTGACCGCGCCGCGCACTGCGCTCGCCCGTTCGACGAAGGCCTGCGCCCCTCGAGGGTCGCCGCGCGACAGCGCGACCGCTGCTGCGACGCCGAGCGCGCGGGCCTGGTGGGTCGCGTGCTTCAACGCCTCGGCTTCTGCGAGCCCACGGGCGCTGTCGTCAGCCGCACAGCCGTACTCGGCGCGCACCCAGCAGATGAGCGCCCGGTTGATGAGGGTCATCACCGCGTCGGGGTGCTGCAGGCGGCCGAGCTTCTCGAGCAGCGCGAGCGCCTCGGTCGAGCTCTCGAGGGCCTCTCGGGTATCGCCGTGGCGCAGCTGCATCATGGCCAGGTTGGCGAGCAGCCGGGCGAGCTTGGGGTGCTCGAGGCCCAGCACGGCCCGCGCCATCTCGAGCGAGCGCTGCTGCGCCGCGAGCGCCTCGGTGAGCCGGGCGTCGAGCGCGTACAGCGAGGCGAGGTTGTTGAGCACGTCGACGAGCATGGGCGACCGCGGCCCCTGCGCCGCCGTAATCATCTCGAGCGCGCGGTGGGCGTGCTCGACCGCCTCGGTGCGCCGCCCCGCCATCGACAGCGCACCCGACAGGTTCAGGTGCAGCTTGGCCACCTCGGGGTGATGCGGGCCGTAGAGGCTCTCGAGCCGCTCCAGCAGCGCCTCGTCGAGGCGTGCCGCCTCGGCATAGCGGCCCGCGACGAACAGCGCGTGCGCGTGGCTGCCGCGCGTCTTCAGCGTCAGCGGAGCGTCGCGCCCGAAGAGCTTCTCGGCGAGCGCCTCGGCGGCCGCCTGCACCTCGACCGCCTCGGCCGTCTTCCCCTCTTCTGCGAGCAGGCTCCCGCGCGCGCTCGCCAGCTCGACGGCGAGCCGGGTCTCTTGCACCTGCGCGCCCGTGGCCTGGGCGAGCCGCAGCCAGCGCTCGGCATCTTCTCGCTGCCCGAGGAGCCGGGCGCGGCGAGACAGCAAGAGCCACGCGTCGGCCGTCACGTCGGGCTCGCGGGCCTCTTCGCCGAGCGTCGCGGCGTCGAAGAGGGGCCGGTCGGCCTCCTTGAACCGGCCCTGCTCCATCAGCGCGCGCCCCGTCGACAGCGCGAAGCGGCCGCGGAGCGCCGACGCGCCCGGCTCTGCCGCCAGCGTCTTGCCCTGCTCGAGCAGCTCGAGCACGCGCGCGTGCTGGCCGGTGAGCGCCAGCGCGGCGAGCTGCGCCTCGAGCTCGTCGAGCGGGCGGCTACCCGAGCGCACGACCTCGTGGCCGGGTCGCGCACAGCGCTCGGGTGCGGTCAGCGAGAGCGTCGAGCGGGGCGCGTCGAGAATGAGCGTGCGGTCGGGGGTCTGGTACAGCTCGAGCAGGGCGGCGAGCTCGTCGAGGCGACGCTCGAGGCAGGGCTCGACGGCGACCGGCAGCGAGCCCCGGCAGACGGCGCGGGTCGTCTCGCGCCAGCCTGCTGCGAAGCGCTCGAGGGTCGAGCCGGCGCGGCTGAAGGCGTCTGCGCCGATGGGGCCGATCGAGCCGAAGGCTGCCTCGAGCCGGGCGCGCCGCTCGGCGCTCCAGGTGGTGTCGATGCGGGCAGCGGCGCGATCGCACCGCCAGGTCACCGCGGCGCGGTAGGCGCCCACCGAGGCGACGGCGAGGCCCAGGAGCGCGGTGACTGCGGCGGCGAGGCGCCAGCGCTGAGGGTCGAGCGCGCGCAGCAGCTGCTCCATCGTGGCGAAGCGGGCCTCGGGGCGCGGTGAGAGCCCGCGCTCGACGGCGCGGCGCACGCGCGGCGGCACGCGCCGGGGCCAGGCGATGGGCCGGTCGGCGGTGGGGCGGGCACCCGTGAGCGCCTCGGCCCAGGCGACGCAGAGGCTGTACTGGTCTGCGCGCTCGTCGCCCGCGGCTCCGGCGAGCCGCTCGGGCGCGAGGTACGCGAGCGTGCCGCCCGAGGCGCCGCCCGCGCCGCCGACGTCGGCGAGCCCGAAGTCGGCGACGCAGGCCCGGCCGTCGTCGCCGACGAGAATGTTGGCGGGCTTCACGTCGCGGTGAACGACGCCCGCGGCGTGGGCGGCGGCGAGGCCGCGCGCGGTCTGGCGAAACACGTCGATGACGTCGCCGACGGCCCGCGGCGACTGGAGCCAGCGGTCGAGGGGCGCGCCGTCGATGAGCTCGCGCACCAGAAAGACCTCGGCGCCCAGGGTGACGAGGTCGTGCACCTGCACCACGTTGCGGTGCGAGATGCCGGCGAGCGCGCGGCCCTCGCGCAGCGCGGTCGTGGCCGCGGCGGCGGTGCCGACGAACTTCAGGGCGACGCGCCGCCCGAGCACGCGGTCGACCGCCTCGTAGACGCGGCCCATGCCTCCCTGGCCGATGACGCGGAGCAGCTCGAAGCGCTCGTCCAGCGCCGGCCGCTCGCGCGCAGGGTGCTCGGCGGGCCCGTCGGTCATCAGCTCGGCGAGCAGCGCCTGGCACGAAGAGCACTTCGAGACGTGCTCTTCCCACCGCGAGGCCGAGGCCTCGCCCTCTGAGAACCGCGCGAGCTCTTCGTCGCTCGGACAGGGCATGAGCCGGTGGAGCGTACTCGCTCGCGGCCGCCTCGCTCAGCGGTGTGTCCAGTCGGTCCACCCCATGTTTTTGCCCGACGAGGCGGGGCTGGTGGGCAGGCTCACGCCGTAGACCTTGTTGACGACCCACGGAATCCACGTGTCGTCGCCCTCGGCGGGGAAGGTCGTGCCCCCCGTGAAGTTGGGGCGGTAGTGCCACTGCACGGCGCGCAGCACCGCGCTGTCGGAGGCGGTCAGCGGCAGCAGGCCCGCGCGATCGAGCACCACGGCGGCGACCACGGTGCCCTGGAGCGCCTCCCAGGTGTAGCCCTCTTTCGGCGCCGGCCAGGTGAAGTTGCCGGCGCGGCGCTGGTCTTCGGGGAGCAGCCCATCGAAGTCGCGCCCGTTGCGCGTGGCGCCCTTCGGGTTGATGCCGACCGGCTGCGAGAAGTCGAAGTGCCAGCCGCTGTTGGTGTACTCGCCGTCGAAGCCCGAGTAGGCCGCGCGATCGCCCTCCCAGCCGCGAAGCCACGTGGCGACGCCGGCTGAGGCGACCGAGCGCTGCCCGAGGTAGAGCTGAATGGCCGCGAGCGCGGCGCGGGCGTGGCAGCCCCAGTTGTTGGGCGAGAGGCGGGCGGTCGATTCGAGGTCGACGCCTCCGCTGTGCCCCTGGAGCGGCAGGTTGGGGAGCCCCGCCAGGAAGATGCGAAACGTGGCGTCGGTCGAGGGGGCGACGCGGCCCAGGTCGATCAAATCTGCGGCGAACACATAGCCCTGAATGTTGCGCGAGAGCTCCAGCACCCGCGAGTACCCCGAGCCCCGCACCGCGTCGATGCCCGCGACCGTCTTGGCGAGCAGCGCCCCGTCACCCGTGCGAACCGCCACCAGCGCCCCCGCCAGCACGTTCACGTCGTGCCTGCTGTTCAGGTCTGAGAGGTCGGCCGAGCCCCACGCGCCGCGGGCCGCGCCCTCGACCGCCGCCCACGCCGAGCCGCTCATCGGCAGGGCCATCACCTCGGCCGGCGACAGCCACAGCCCGGCGCGTGGGCCAGAGCTGCCCCCGTCCCGCGGTGCGCCGGCATCGGGGGTCGCTCCCGCATCGGGCGCGACGCCTGCGTCGGGCGCCGCTCCAGCATCGGCGCCCGCCACGACCGCGCCGCGCACCCGCACCTCGCGAATGCTGTTCCAATCGTTGCGGGTGTTGCCGTGCCCGACGATGCGAACGTACTGCGCCTGCACCGGCCCCACCGCCGACAGCTCGTAGCCCGCGAGCCGCTGGCTCTGCACCCGGGTGAGCTGCGGCGCGTAGCTCGCGCCGTCGACCGAGGTGAGCAGGTCGAAGGTGGCGGTGCGGGTCGAGCCGTTGTACCAGGCGAGCTCGACCGCATCGACGAGCGAGAGGTGGCGCAGGGTGATGGTGAGCGCCGCGCCGTCACCCTCACCCGACCAGCGGGTCGCGGTGTCGCGGTCGATGGCGTTGGCGGGCACGTTGGCGTCGCTGGTCGTCGCCGTCGCAGACGCGAGCTCGAGCGACGGGCTCAGCGCCGACTGCGCAGTGTCGAGCTCGACGAGGTCGGGGTCGGTCGACGGCTCCTCGGTCGACAGCGGCTCACAAGCGGTCAGGGCAACCACACACCACGGCAACCAACGCTTCATGGGTTTTTTCCTCCGCTGGAGTAGAGGGCCGCCCCGCCCCGGCGTTGCGGGAAAAGTGAGCGAGGCCGCCCAGCCGGTCAGGGCTCCCGCGCATACGCCCTCGCGCAGGCCTGGCGTGCCCGGTGGAGCACGTCCCCTCCGCCCTGTCAGTCGCAGATGACACCCGGGCGTTCAACGCCGCGGGCGCAGGAAGCCGAGGTTTGGCGCGCGCTTTGCGAGGAGCCGGGCACCATGCGCACTCTCTTGCCGGTCTTCGCGGTCTTCGCCGTCTCTGCAGCCTGCAGCACCACGCCTCCCAGTCGCACCGTGCAGGGGCGGCTCACCGGCACCAGCGCCCAGCCGCTGGTGCTGAGTGAGACCGCTTCCGGCCGGCAGACCGCGACGGTCGCAGGCGCCGGTGGCTCGTTCACGATCGAGGTGCCCACCGAGCAGCCCGTGACGCTGCTCGTCGCCGAGCGCGAGGGCGCGCGCGTGCGCGTCGTCCGCCGCATCGGGCCGCGGTGGTTCGTGGTGAAGCCGGGCAACCTCATCGAGCTCGGCACCGTGCGGCCCGTCGGCACCCTGCCGCCCGAGCTGACGCCGCTCGAAGCGCCGGCGCCGCAGATTTGCCCCGCTCCGGCCGGCCAGGCCGAGCTGCCGTACGACGCCAAGGTCGCGCTCGGGCAGACCTGGCGGCTCGCCGATGCGTTCGCCGAGAAGGGCGCGCAGCCGGCGCGCGTGGTGTCGGTCGAGATGGAGGGCTCGACGTGGAGGCTCGCCGAGCTGCGCAGCGGCGCGGCGTTCACCGTCACGCAGGCCGACTGCGACCACGTGGGCAACCGCGACATCGGCCGAGATCGCGCGGTGATTACGTGGGAGAACGTCGACGGGTCGGTCGAGACCGACCACCTCGACATGCGCTACTGCGAAGCGGACGACGCGAGCAGCAGCGGCAGCGCCGGCGGCACCGCCGACGCCGAGGCCGAGGCCGAGACCTGCGAGCACGTCGACCACGAAGGCTGCGGCGACAGCGGCAGCACGTGCGACGACGACTCCGAGCTCGTCGAGGTCGAGATGCCCGGCGCCTGCCCGGCCGAAGGCACCTCGTCGCCGCCGATCAACTGACTACACGTCGTCTTCGCTCGCCTTGAGCCCGTACTTCACGGCGAGCTTGTGCAGCCAGGGCCGCGCGAGACCTGCTGCTCGCGCCGCCCTCGCGACGTTCCCTCCGTGCCGGTGCAGCAGCGCCTCGAGGTAATCGCGCGTGAAGCTGTCGACGAGCCGCTCTTTGGCCTCCTTGAACGGCAGGTCGAGCACGACGGCCGGCTTCTGCGGCCCAGCCGGAGCCTCGAGCACGTTCGCCTCTCCGAGCAGCGCGCGGGCCACCACGTTGCGCAGCTCTCGCACGTTGCCCGGCCAGGCGTACGCGTTGAGCTTCGACACCAGCTCGGGCGACAGCGCGAGCTCACCCTTCAGCTCTTTCACGAAGTGCCGCGCGAGCAGCGTGATGTCTTCGATGCGCTCGCGCAGCGGCGGCACGCGCACCAGCGCGACGGCGAGCCGGTACCAGAGGTCTTGCCGGAAGCGGCCCTCGCGCGTGGCTGCCTCGAGATCGCGGTGCGTGGCGGCCACGATGCGCACGTCGACGGAGCGTGACGTGTCGTCGCCGAGCGGCTTCACCTGGCCTGACTCGAGCGCGCGCAAGAGCCGTGGCTGCAGCTCGAGCGGCAGCTCGCCGATCTCGTCGAGAAAGAGCGTGCCCCCGTCGGCCTGCTGGAAGGCACCGCGCCGGTCGACCGCCGCGCCCGTGAACGCGCCCTTCGCGTGGCCGAACAGCTCGCTCTCGATGAGGTTCGCGGCGACGGCGCTGCAGTCGAAGACGACGAACGGCCTCGACGCCCGCGCCGACGCCCGGTGCAGCGCCTGCGCGAGCACGTCTTTCCCCGTGCCGGTCTCGCCCAGGAGCACCACCGGCACGTCGCTGTGCGCCAGCCGCTCGAGCAGGCCGAACACGCGGCGCATCGCGTGGCTCTGCGCGACGGCTTCGCCGAGGGTCTCGGGCCCCAGCGGAGCGCCGAGGTCGTTCTCGAACACCGAGATGCGCACCATCGACTGCCCGACCGTCAGCGTCGCCTCGTTCTCGACGAGTGCGGCCTGCACGCGCGCTCCGCCGACTGAGATGCCGTTCATCGAGTCGAGGTCTTTCACCCAGACCCCATCGCTGCGCGGCTTGAGCTGCGCGTGGTAGCGCGAGACCGTAGGGTCCTCGAGGCGGAAGCCGGCGTCTTCTGCGCTGCCGAGCACGAGCGGCGCCGGCAGCCCGGCGCTCCTGCCCTTGCTCGGGCCCGACACGACGGTCAGCCGGTACTCGCGGGAGCGCAGCCGCCCCGTCGCGGCGTCGACGCGGACGTGCTGGCCCTCGAGCGGCTGCGTGGTTCGGATCACGGCACGCGTTGCTTAGCACGCGTGGTAGATGACGCCGCGTTGCGCTGCGCCTGCGCCCTCATTCTGCTCGTTGCATCTTCGGCCTGGGCCGCGCTCGACAACGTGCTGCTCGGCGGCTCGGCGTCGCTCGACTACCGGTACATCTCGGGGCCGAACCCGCCGTCGAACCCTTCGCTGCTCGGCATCAACGCGCTCGGGCTCGAGGTGGCCGCGAAGGTGGTCGTCGACGTCGGCCACGGCGTGAGCTTCACGGTGAAGGCCTGCGGGGGCTGCCACGGCGTCGAGCTCGACCAGGCGTACGGCGAGGTGATGGTGAGCGACTTCTTCAACGTGCGAGCCGGGCGCATCAACCCGTCGTTCGGCGAGTTCAACACGCGGCATGACCCCGCGAACTACGTGACGCCGTCGAAGCCGCTGCCGTACGCGATGGGCGACATGCTGTTCTACACGCCGAAGGGCTTCAACCTCGGCATCGTGCCGGCGCCGTACGTCGAGAACGGGGCAGAGATCTTCGGCACGATTCCGTTCGGTGGCAGCGTGCAGCTCGACTACGCGCTGTGGGGCGCGAAGGGGCTCGCTGGCGCGAACGACTTCGACTTCGCGTACTCGCGCAGGTACCTCGACAACAACAAGCTCCCCGCGCTCGGAGCGCGGCTGGTGCTGTCGGGGGCCGACTGGGCGATCGGCGGCTCGGCGTCGGGAGGCACGTACGACGACGCCGACCGGCTCGTGTACGTGATGGGCGGGGCGGAGCTGTACTTTCGCGTGGGGCTGCTCAAGTTCCGCGGCGAGCTGCTGGCGCGGCGGACGCAGCTCGACC
>JAEUJP010000850.1 GCA_016793725.1 Myxococcaceae bacterium
GTGGCCCTCGACGGCGAACTGGTACTTCGAGGCGTACGGCACCAGCACCTGCAACATCGAGCTGACGGTGGAGTCGTTCTCGGAGCGAATGATCGCCTTGCCCGAGTCGAACACGAGCCCCGAGTTGAGCGACACCTCGAGGCCTTCGGCGCCGAGCGAGGTGCGCACGAGGTCTTGCAGGTTCTTCTCGGCGATCTGCTTGTCGATCTGCCGCTGAATCGCCTCGAGCGACTGGGGCTGCTCGGCCCCCGAGAGGCTCTTCACGATCTGCTGCATCTTCGCCTTGTTCATCTGCGCCGCCGTCAGCAGCACCACGAAGAACAGCAGCAGGTTCGTGATGAGGTCGGCGTAGCTGAGCAGCCAGCTCTCTTCGTGACCTCTCGCGCGGCGTTGCATGGCGCTTAAGCCCCGCCCCGCGCGACGAGCTCGTTCACGCTCTTCTCGCACCGCTCGTAGAACCCGAGCCGCTCGTCGAGCAGGTTGTTCAGGTAGTGCCCGATGGGGCCCGCCATGCCGGCGCCGAACGCGACGCCGTACAGCGTGGCGAGCAGGGCGAGCGACATCGCCGCGCCGATGTTCAGATTGTCGGCGCTCATGTTGCGGAACAGCTGAATCATGCCGGTGATGGTGCCGACCATGCCGAACGCGGGGCCGAGCTTCGACAACATCTCCCAGTTGTGAACGGCGGGCTGCATGCGCGAGATCTCTTCGTGCCGCAGCTCGAGAAACACCTTCGCGCTCGAGACCTCGGGCGACCGGTTCAAGATGAGGTCGACCATCTGCTTCACCGCGGCGAACTTGCTCTTCTCGGCGAGCGTGAGCGCGTTCGACTTCTTGCCCTCGCGCCACAGCGCGTAGAGCTGCTCGCGCTCGGCCTCCATCGCTTGGGTGGTCGAGCTGAAGATGCGCAGCCCGGGAATCAGCTCGCGCATGTAGATGAGCGTGCGCAGCGCGGTCTGGCCGCTCGAGCTGATGAGCACGGCCGACAGCGAGCCGACCACCACCATGATGAGCGCGTGGGCGTTGAACGGCGACACGACCTGCTCGACGTTGTTCGCGCTGAAGCCCAGCCAGATGATGCCGCCGAGCAAGACGAAGCCGATGATTTGCATCGCGTGTTTCCCTTTCCTACTTCTGCTGCCGCTGCAGCTCTTCGAGCTTCTTGCGAACGTTGGGGTCGCTCTCGATCGACTCGACCTGCTCGTAGACTTCGATGGCCTTCTCGCGCTCACCCATCATGAGCAGCAGCGACGCCTTGGCGCGCAAGAACTCGGGGTGAGACTTGTAGCGCTGCAAGACCGTCTCGGCCCACTCGAGCGCGAGCGAGTAGTTGCCGGCCTTCATGGCGTCTTGCATGAGGCCGCGGGCGCGAATGATGCTGACCTCGGGTGCGCTGTCGTCGATGCGCAGGCCGCGGGCGCGGTAGGCCTCGACGAGCGCCTCGTCGGCCTTCGTCGGTGTCGGCGGCACGAGGCGGCTGGTGGGTATGGTCTTGACGTCTTTGCTGCCGGCGCCGTGCTCGATGACGATGCGCTGGCCGGTGGCGAGCATGGGCACGTCGACCTCGGTGATCATGTTCCCGTCGTTCCACTTCACCTTCATTGCCGTCGTCGAGCCGAAGCCGAACGGGCGAATGAGCGTGCCCTCTTCTTTGAGGGCCTGGTGTTTCGGGGCGGGCGGCTCGACCAGGTAATACGTGTAGTTTCGGGCGGCGCAGCCCGAGGCGAAGACGCAGAGGAGCAGAATCGTTCTCATGGGAGGATCGGGAGCAGTGAGATGTCGAGCAGCGAGATGCCGATGGCGAAGCGGACGTTGGTCGAGAAGGTGGCGACGACGCCGAAGTTCGACTTGGCGATGGGCATGCGCACCACCAGTACACCGGTGAAGAGCGGGTCGATCACCTGCTGATCCATTCGGCTGATCGCCTGCACGAGCGCGGTGGGGAAGCTCAGCAGCACCTGAACGCCGACGGTGAGGTTCAACGCCTGCGGTATGACGCGGTAGTAGTTCGCGCCGATGCCCGCGACGGGGTCGAACATCGAGAACGTGAAGCCGGCGAGGTTGTTGTTCGAGTCGCCGAACTGCTCGTCCCAGTCGATCGAGAAGTGCTGGTGCGGCAGCACGCCGAAGTCGACGAACGTGTGCACCAGCGAGTTGCCGCGGGCGCGCCGGTCGAGCTCGCGCGCGTACGACACGTTCTTGCGCGTGCGCGCCTCTTCCGACATCACGCCGTCGAAGTTTTCGGCCAGCACGATGCGGCTGTTCTTCAGGTCGACGACCTTGAGGCTCACGCCGTCGCCGTTCTCGTCGAGCCACACCGCCGCCCGCGCCGGTGCCGAGGTGCCGCGCGCACCCTGATCGAGGCGAATGATCTCGGCCACCTCGAGGTCGGCGGTGCTCTGCTGCAGGAAGCCGTCTTGCGCGTACACGCGCGTCACCATGCACGCCTCGCACGACCGCACGTGCGCGCCGCCGAACACCTTCACGATCGCCGCGAGCGCCGCCGTCGGGTACCAGGTCTTCGTCTCTTCGTACGCCGGCTTCACGCTGACCACGATGACCGGCACGAGGTCTTTGATGACGAGGCCCGAGCCGCCCTCGAGCCGAATCTCGAGCGTCTCTTCCATTCGCACCAGGGCGTCGCGCGTGCTCTCGCGCTGCGCGAAGGCGGCGCCCGACGTGAACAGCGCGACGAGGAGGGCGGCTCTCAGAAGCAAAACGACACCTCGAAGCCGAACGTGTGCCACTTCATGAAGCCGAGATCGACGAAGTTGCCGACGGCGTTCGCGTTGTCGAGGCCGGGCGCCGACTCGATGTAGAACGACGCGCCGATGCGGTTCTTGAGGCGCATCAAGAGCCCCGCCTGAAACGTGCCGTAGTAGTGGCTGGGGTTCGTCTGCGTCGCGTCGCGAATGTCGGCGATGGTCGGAACCTGGTTCTTGAGGCCCAGCGCGCCGGCGCCGTAGATGCCGATGAGCGCACCGCCGATGAACGCGTAGACGTCGGGGCGCGTGAGCGAGACGGTGTTGCCGGTGATGAGCCGCGAGATGCGGCCCTGAATGCTCCACCCGACGCTGGTGTCGGGCGTCCACGTGATGCCGAGGTTGGCCCCCACCGTCCACGCGCGGGCCTGGCTCAGGCTCGCCTCGACCCCCGCCTGCACGAACACCAGCGGCTGCGCCGCGATGAACGAGCCCGGCCGCGTCTGATACGTGCGCACCGTGACCGTGAGGGGAATGAGGAGCAGCCCCTTGCCCTCGAGCAGCTCGAGGTACTCTTTGCGCGCCTCGGCGGCGCTCTTCAGCTTGTCGGGGCTGCGCAGCATCGCGGCCGACGTCGTGGTCGTCGAGAGGGTGTGCGCGTACGTGATGGGCAGCTTCGGCTCGAGCGACGTCATGCGCACGCGCAAGACCAGCACCGAGCCCTCGGCCTCGAAGTCGAGAAAGATGGCGTGGCGGCTGCCCGACGCGACGCCGGCCGCCGCGAGCGCCTCGGGCATGTCGACGCCGCGCCCGACCACCGTGCCCTTCGCGCCCGAGTGCACCACCATGGCCGTGCACTGCGGGCAGTGCACCAGCTGCACGTGCGTGCGCGGGTTCTTCACCATCAGCGTGACGAAGTGGTTCTCGAGCAGCGCCTGCAGGCCGCTGCCGAAGCCGACCGGCACCGAGACGTCGGCGAGCACGACGGCGGTGTCTTTCTCGAAGGGCGGCTCTTCGGCCCAGCGGTACGCGAGCTCGTCGAGCAGGTCGTACGCCTGCAGCTGCAGCTGCGCCGCGACGTTCGCGCGCGCCTCTTCGAGCTCGGTCTGAAACGCGTCGGCCGGCTCGAGCTCGCCGGCGAGCGCGGCCGAGGCGACGAAGACCGCGATGACCGCGAGGAGGCCGCCCGTGTGCCTGGTCGGGCCTCGCTGCTCATCAGGCCGTCGAACGGTACTGCTGTTCGCCGGCCACATGCGCGGTCGCTGCGCCCTCATTGCAACCACCGCCACTCACCGCTCAGGCAGACGCCCGCATGCAGCTGCGACTCGCGGTCGTCGAGAATCATGATGCCCAGAAAGGCCTCACCGGCGCCGAGCACCCTCTCGTCGAAGTAGCGGCGGCAGGCGATGCCGTACGACTTCCACGGGGGCATGCGCGCGAGCACGGCGATGTCGCCGGCGGCGAGCACGGGCACGTGGTCAGAGACGCTCTGGCCGCGCTCGGCGAGGCGCACGCGCGCAGCGACCGAGATCTTCTGCGACACCTGCGGCGACGGGTAGAACGCGTCGACGTACCACGTCGTCTTCTCGGGCGCGGTCGAGTGCGCGAGGCGCACGATGTCGTCGACCGAACCTTTGAGCTCGGTGAGAATCACCTCGTCGCGCCCGTTGCGCTCGCCCCACTCGACGAGCCGGCGCCGGCAGATGAGCGCGTCTTTCACGCCGAAGTTGCCGCCGCGCGCCGGCGGCTCGGGCACGAGGCCGGGGTGCCGCTCGTGCGCCTCTTCTTGCGAGAAGCGCGTGCAGTCGTAGTTTCGCGCCTGCTCTTTCGTCTGCAGAAAGCCGGCGGCCGGGTCTTTGTTGCACGCGGTGAGCGCGAGCAGCGCGACGAGCACGGGCCTCATGGCGGCAGCACCGGAGGAGGCGGCGTCGCAGGAGGACGAGCCCGAGGCGCAGGCTGGCCCGGCGCAGCGGGCCGAGGCTTCACCGCGGGCGCAGCCGGAGCGCCGGGAGCGGGCGCCGGCTTCGGCTCGCCCTCGCCCTCGAAGCTCTTCAACACCTTCGCGCGCATCGTGGCGTGAAACGCGAGCTGGCTCATCTGCCCGTGGAAGTCGCGCGAGAAGTCGGTCTTGTGGTTGTTGCCGATGAGGCCTTCGCCCTTCGGGCGAACGATGAGGTCGAGCAGGCCGTTGACGGCCCAGAACGCGAGGCCGAAGTAACGAATGAAGCGGGCCTGCAGCGTG
>JAEUJP010000529.1 GCA_016793725.1 Myxococcaceae bacterium
CAGCGACGCCGGCACCTTCATGCCCGGCGCGACCGAAAACGCGAGGCCGTTCGCGTTGCCCGCCGTCGGGTAGGGGTCTTGCCCGATGACGACGACGCGCACCTTCTCGAGCGGCGTCTGCGAGAGCGCGGCGAAGATCTGCTCGCGCGGCGGGAAGATGTTCTTGCCCGCCGTCACCTCTTCACCGAGGAACTTCTCGAGCGCGCGAAAAGACGGCGTCTCGAGCTCGGCCTTCAGCGCCTCGCGCCAGTCGGCCGGTATGAGCTCGCTCAGCGGCCTCGCCTCGCCGAGAAAACCACCGAGCTCGACCCGCGCCGCCACGCTCATGCGCCCCTTGTCGAAGAGGTCTTTCACGGCTTTTTTTTCGGCCTTCGTCACGTTGCCCTTCTTCGCCTCGGCGATGATGGCCCGCGCTTCGGCGACGTCGACGGTGGCACCGGCTGCGGCGATCTTCTGTTTGACGGAGCGCGTGGTCATGCGCCGCTTAGACCTCACTTCATCGCGAACGACCACTCCCGGCTGATGCGGGTGAGCGGGCCGGGTGACTTCGGGTAGGCGATCGCGCGCAGCACCTTCTCGATGCACTCGCGCGTGGCCGGCGGCGCATCGGGCTCGACCTTCACCTCGGCCGAGAGCACCTGACCCGACGCGTTGATCTTCACCGTCGCCGTCACCGTCTTCGACCACGCCCCGGGCGGTGCGTTCGACACCACGCAGTCGGCGACCTTCTGCTGCTCTGCGTCGAGCGCCGCCTTGATGGCCGCGTCGGTCGCCGCCGACGACGAAGGCGTCTTCTTCTTCGCCCCCGGAGCCGCCAGCACCGCGAGCGCCACGAGCACCCAGGCCATGCGGTGCAGCATGCCTCGAACCGCGCTAGAAAGGTGGAGCCGTGAAGAAGCTCGTACCGCTGTCGGTCGTCGTCGCGCTCGCCGTCACCTGTGGGCGCAGCGGTGTCTATCGCTTCGACGACGACGGCCTGATGAGCCTGCCCGACGGCGCGGTCGTGATGGGCGAAGACGCGGGTGAGGTCGACGCCGGCTTCATTCCCTGCACGCCGGGTCGCATTCAGCTGGTGCGCGCGACGCCCACGGCGCTGCTGGTGCTCGACCGCTCGAGCTCGATGGGCTTTCGGTTCGAAAACTCGACGCGGTGGCGGGCGCTGACGGCGGCGCTGAAGGTCGCGCTGCCGAAGGTCGACCAGACGATGGAGATCGGCGCCCTCACGTACCCGCTCGGCAGCGGGGTGCTCTCGTGCACCAGCGGCGCGGCGCTCGACGTGGTGCCGGCGAAGAACAGCTCGGCCTCCATCATTCGCCGAATGGAGTCGTTGACCCCGAACGGCTCGACCCCCACGGCCTCGGCGCTCGACATCGCGGGGCCGGCGATTCTGTCGGCGCGCGCGCCGATTCAGGGGCGTGCGCTGATCATGGCCACCGACGGCGCTCCGGGCTGCAACGCCGCGCTCGACCCGCGCACGTGCACGTGCATCAACAACATGGGCACGGGCGGCACCGGCAACTGCGAGCCGAACCGGTGCCTCGACGACAAGCGCACGGTCGCGCGCATCGCCCACTTCGCCGACGCGGGCCTGCCGACGTACGTCATCGGCCTGCAGAGCGCGAGCGACACGACCCTGGTGAAGGCGCTGAACGACATGGCGATCGCCGGCGGCCGCCCGCGCGCCGACGCGACCACGAAGTACTACGAGGTCGGCTCGCAGGCCGAGCTCGACACGGCGCTGACCCAGATTCGCGACTCGGTGGGCGCGTGCAGCTTCTTCGCCCGCTCGGTGCCGACGAAAGACGAGGCGATGACGGTGACGCTGCCTGGCGGCGCCGTCGTGCCGTTCGACCCGACGGGCACGAGCTCGGGCTGGGCGTGGGGCAACAAGCGCGTCGGCGAGCTCTACTTCGTGGGCCCCGCGTGCGACGAGATTACGGCGCGCATGCACATGGTGCTCGAGGCCGACGTGGCCTGCGAAGACCCCTGAAACGCTTTTGCCGCCCGCGCATCTGATGGGCATGGGCAAGAACGTGTCGGAAGTGACGGACTCTGAGTTCAAGGCGAAGGTGCTGGATTCGCCGGTTCCGGTGCTGGTTGACTTCACGGCCACGTGGTGCCCGCCGTGCCGCGCCATCAAACCTTCGCTCGAAGAGCTCGCTGCGCAGTACCAGGGCAAGGCGGCGGTCGTGGCGGTCGACGTCGACGTGAGCCAGGCCACCTCACAACAGTTTGGCATTCGAGCCATGCCCACGCTCTTGATGTTCAAAGGGGGCAAGGTCGTGAATCAGCTGGTCGGGGCGGCGCCCAAGGCGAAGCTCGAAGAGCTGATCACGAAGGCGCTGTAGGTCATTCGGCTTCGAACGGCTCGTACCGGTCGCCGCCCTTGAGCTCGAGCCGCTTCGTGACGTCGAGCCCGGTGCGGTCATAGATGACGCGCACCGTGTACGAGCCTTCGTAGAGCGACACCGGGGCAGGCACCTTTCCCGCCTTCTTCTTGTTGATGAAGACGGCCGCGCCGCTGGGCGCCATCACGAACAGGCGCGCCGGCTGGAAGACGTAGGCCATGCTGAACTCGCGGCCCTCGGGCACCACCAGCGTCGTCGTCTTGCTGAGGAGCACCTCGGCGTCTTCGAAGCGCACCTTGTGCGGGCCGAACTTCACCGGCAGCGCGAGCGGCGTGCGGCCTACCGGCTTGCCGTCGATGAAGACGTCTGCCGGTGGCGTGCTCTGCAGCGTCACCCGCGCTCGGCCCGGCAGGTCGCCCGAGGGAGCCGGCTCTTCTGCGGGCGCTGGTTCTTCTGCGGGTGTCGGCGTCTCTTCGAGGGCCGGCTTCTCTGCGGGGGCTTCGGCGATCGCCGGCGCTTCACCCCCCGCGTCTTCTTCGGCTTTCGCCGGGTCGACCGTCTTCTCGACCGGCGCTTCGACCTTCTTCTCGACCGGCGCTTCGACCTTCTTCTCGACCGGCACCAGAATCACCGCCGGCGTCATCTCTCTCACGACGACCTTCGTCACCACCGCCGTCACCGACGACGACAGCACCACCGCCATCAGCACCAGCGGCCACCGTCTCGGCGCGTTCGGCATCGGCACCGACGGAGGCGGAATCACCACCGGCGACGTCGGCTTCGGCTCGGGTACGAACGCGGGCTCGAGCCCGGTCGTGATGGGTATCTCGACCGACTTGATCGCCTCGGGCGTCGCCCGCCGCCCCACCGCCACCGAGCCCTCGGGCGCCGTCGACACCTCGAACGCCTCGGCGTCGGTCGTCGTCTCTTCTTCGCCCGTCGGCTCGGGCGCCGGGTCGAGCGACTCCACCAGCTCGCGCAGCTCGGCCGGCCCGAACCTCGGCGCCATCTTCACGAGCGCCTCATCGACCGCCTCTTGCAGCTCGAGCGCGGTCTGGTACCGCACCTCACGCCGCTTCGCCGTCGCCTTGCGAATGATGGCGTCGAGCATCGCCGGCGCCTCGGGCCGCAGCTCGTTCAGCGGCGGCACCTCGTCGTGAACGATCGCATCCATCACGGCCGCGTCGTTCTCGCGCACGAACGGCCCCACGCCCGCGAGCAGCTCATGCAGCATCACCCCCACCGAAAACACGTCGCACCGCGCGTCGAGGCCCTCAGACAACAGCTGCTCGGGAGCGATGTACTGCAGCTTGCCCTTCACCTCGCCCACCCGCGTCTCGTGCCGCTGCGTCGTCGCCTTCACGATGCCGAAGTCGGCGATCTTCACCGCCCCCGCCCGCGACATCAGAACGTTGTCGGGCGTGATGTCGCGGTGAACGATCTTCAGCGGCTCGCCCGTCTTGTCGTCGCGCCGCGCGTGCGCGTACGCCAGCCCCTCACACACCAGCGAGACGATCTTCAGGCAGTGCGCCATCGGCAGCAGCGCCCGCCGCTTCGCCGCCAGCGCGACCAGCTTCTTCACGCTCGGCCCGTCGACGTACTCCATCGCGATGAACAGCTCGCCGTCGGTCTCGGCGAAGTCGTACACGTGCACCAGGTTCGGGTGGTTCAGCGAGCCCGCAATCATCGCCTCCGAGAAGAACATCGGCTCGAGCGACGGGTCTCGCCCCCGCATGCGCTTGATGACGACCTTCTTCACGAAGCCCGCGAGCCCCGTCTGCTCGGCCAGGTACACCTGCGCCATGCCCCCCGTGGCGAGCTTGGCGATCAGCCGGTACTTCCCGAACCGGGGCTTCAAGACCCCGACACGTTACACCTGCGCTCCGTTGAGTCGATTCGGAGGCACGCGCACCGCGCAGGGCCTTGACGTGCGAGCATTCGAACGACGCGGGCGCATCGAGTCCGCATCCGAATGCGGACTCACTATGCGAGGTGGCTGCTCAGCCCTTCTGGTTGAGCCAGGCTTCGAACGCCGCAAATGAGTGCGGCCGGCCCAGAAAGTCTTTCACCAGCTGGTCGGCCTCGACGCTCCCGCCCCGGTCGAGCACCTTCTTGCGGTACTCGGTCGCCACGTCTGCGTTGAGCATGCCCTGCTCGTGAAACCGGGTGAGCAGGTCTTTCGCGATGACCGTGCTCCACTGGTACGTGTAGTAGATGGCCGAGTACCCATCGAGGTGGCCGAAGCCCAGCTCGAAGTGCGACCCCGCCACCCACTCCCGGCGGAAGGGCAAAAACTTCTCTTGCACGTCTTTCAGCACCGCGCTCGTGTCGAACCCCGGCGCCTGCTGGTGAAACGACAGGCTCACCGCCGACAAGAAGAACTGCCGCCGCGTGTCGAGCCCCGCGCCGAACTCCTTCGCGCGCTTGAGCTGCCCCAAGAGCGCCTCGGGTATCGCCTCGCCCGTCTGGTGGTGCTTCGCGAACGTCTTCAGCGCCGCCGCATCGAGCGGCCACTCCTGCAGGAGCATCGACGGCACCTCGACGAAGTCCCACTCCGTCTTGACGCCCGACACCCCCGCCCACCGCTGCCGCCCCGCGAACACCTCGTGCAGCAGGTGGCCGAACTCGTGAAAGAAGGTCTCGACCTGGCTGAACTCCATCAGCTCGCCCGACCGGGGAAAGTTGCACACCAGCACCGCCTCGGGCAGCTCGTGCCCCGCGCGACCCACCGTCAGCCCGAACTGCGCCGCGTGTTTGTACTTGCCCTCTCGCGGGTGCATGTCGAGGTGAATGCGGCCGAGCAGCCGTTCGCCCTCGAGCACGTCGAACGACTCGACGTCGGCGTGCCACACCTTCGCGTCGTTGGCCGCCACGTAGCGCACGCCGAACAGCTTCGACGTGATGCTCATCACCCCGCGCTTCACGCTGCCGTACTCGAAGTACGGGCGCAGCGCCTGCGAGTCGAGCCCGTAGCTCTCGGCCCGCACCCGGTCTTCGTAGAACTGGTGCTCCCACGGCTCGACCGCCGTCGCCGACGCCACGTCTTTCTTCTTTCGCTCGACCAGCTGCGCCATGTCGGCCTTCGCGCGCGCTTCGGTCGCCGCGCGGCCCTGCTCGATGAACTTCGCCGCCGCCTCGGCGCTCTTCACCATCTTCGTCTCGGTGATGTACGCGGCCCACGTCGGGTACCCGAGCAGGTTCGCGAGCTCGTGCCGCTTCGTCAAAAGCTGCGTCAGCACCTCGACGTTCTTCGGAAACGCGCGGTCGCGGTACGCCCGCCACAGCTGCTCGCGCACCTTGCCGCCCTTCGCGTACGTCAGCACCGGCAGGTAGTCGGGCGTGTTCGTCGTCACCGCCACCTTGCCGTCTGCGCCCTTCGGGTGCGCCGCGAGCCAGTCGTTGGGCAGGCCCTGGAGCTCGGCCGGGTCGGCCTGCACCGTGCGCACGTCGTCGCGAATGTTGCGGCCGAACGCCTGGCCCAGCTTCACCAGCTCTTCGTTCAGCGCCTTCACCTTCGCGCGCGTCGGCTCGTCGCGGTCGACGCCCGAGCGGCGAAACTCACGCAGCGACTTGAACAGCCAGAACGCCGCGACCGGGTCGAGCGACTTCGAGTCGATGCGCGCGAGCGCGTCGTACAGCCCGCGGTCGAGCGACAGCTCGACGTTGTACGCCTCGAGCTTCTGCTCGCACGCCTCGGCCGCTTCGCGAAACGCCTGCTCGGGGTGCACCTCTTTCGACAAGCCCGCCCGCGAGCCGGTGTTGCTCATCAGCGTGACGACCTCGTCGTAGAGCTCGAGCGCCTCTCGGTCGTTGCCCGCGGGCACCGCCTTCAGCTTCGCGACGAGCTCTTTCGCCTTCGCGAGCGTGTCGTCGCACAGCCTGGTGAAGTCGGCGGGCGTCGACGAGATGAGCGCCGCCGCCTTCGGGGTCGTCGTCAGCACGGTCATGTCTTCTGTCCTCTCGGAGGTGGCCTTCGGAGCAGTGGCGCACGACAGCGCCACGAGTACGAGCATGTAGGTTCGGAGCTTCATTCCCACGGCGATTACTACAGTCTGAGACTGCCGAGTTCACAGCCAGCGCGCGAACTGCCCGCCCCGACTGAGGCGACAACGGGGCGAAACACGGTGGCGGGAACGGCGCGAAAAAGCCCGCATGACTTTTCCCATCAACGGCTCCTCCCCGCTGAACCCGCTCTCGATGCTCTCGCAGCTGTACGCGCAGCCCGCCGCCGGCGAGCTGTTGCAGAAGGGCATGGGCGGCGACCTCGTGAAGCAGCTCCAGACGGCCCTGAACGATGCGGGCGCGAAGCCGGCGCTCGTGCCCGACGGCATGTTCGGGCCGATGACCGAGCAGGCGCTGCAGGCGCTCACGGGCGAGAGCACCATCGACCCCGCCATGCTCGGCGACCTGGGCTCGCTGCTGAAGACGCCGGGCACGCAGCTTCCCGGCATCGCCGGCCCGGTCGACGGCTTCGACCCCGAGGTGCTGCCGCCCATGGGCGACCGCGAGCTGAACCCGCTCGGTGAGCCGCTCGCCATCGACCCGACGCAGCCGCCCCCGGCCGGCAGCATCGCCGACCGCACCGTGCAGGTCGCGAACAGCGAGAACGACCTGGTGAACCCCATGAAGCGGGGTGACGACGGCAACTACAAGGGCTGGCAGCACCTGCAGAACGTCTACGAGAAGACGACCGGCTGGCGCCCGACCGACGCCGAGATCAAGGCGTCGAGCAACCCGCGCGGCAGCTCGTGGTGCGGCATCTGGGCCTGCCACGCCCTGCAGGAGGCCGGCTGCGACGTGAAGTGGGACATGACGAAGGGCGGCATGGTCGGCAACGTCGACCACGTGCTCGGGCCGAAGTTCACGAACCCCGCCACGTACAAGGCCGAGCGCCAGGCGTTCGAGAACAGCATCAAGCCGGGCGACGTCATCACGCTCAAAGGGCCCCAGAACCACCACGCCATCGTCACCAAGGTGAACGACGACGGCACCGTGGAGTGTATGGATGGCAACAAGCCCCACATCGGCCCGAGCACGCGCAAGCTCGAAGACGTGCAGACGTATTACCGCCCGCGCGAGTGAGAAGGCTCGACGGCGACGAAAGCGCGCGCAGATCACCGCACGATGACGACCGGCTTCGTACACACGTGCGCCAGCCGGTCGGCCGTGCTGCCGAGCATCATGCGCGAGAACGCATTGTGCCCCTTCGCGCCGATGACGACGGCCCACACGTCTTTGGCGTTCGCGAGGTCTGAGATGGCCTCGGCCACCGTGCCCTTCGCGTTCGTGTGCAGGCACGGCATGCCCGCGGTGTGCTCGGCGGCCGCGAACACCTCTTCGGCGCGTGCGGCCTCGGCCTTCTCGATCTCTTTGAGCGCTTCGCCGTACGACGCCAGCGGCAGAATCGCGGGCATCGTCACGTAGACGAGCTCGACCTGCGCGCCCATCGCGCGCGCCGCCTCTGCCGCCCACCGCACCCCACCGTGAGACGGCACCGAGCCATCGACCGCCACGAGCAACCTCATGGCGGTTCACCTAACGGCCGTCAGTTGCAATAGCTCTTGTCGCGCTTGGCGATCGCCTTGCAGCTCGCGTTGCGGCAGTAGCTCGCGTCGCGCTTCGCGATGCCCTTGCAGTCGTCGGTGCGGCAGTAGCTCGCGTCGCCCTTCACGATGCCCTTGCAGTCGTCGGTGCGGCAGTAGCTCGCGTCGCCCTTCGCCCACGCCTTGCAGTCGTCGGTGCGGCAGTAGCTCGCGTCGCGCTTCGCGATGCCCTTGCAGTCGTCGGTCGAGCAGTAGCTGGCGTCGCCGCTCGCGATGCCTTTGCAGTCGCCGCTGCTCCAGTTGGTGAGGTCGCCCGCGAAGGCGAGTGACGAGACGGTAACGGCGACGAGGAGCGAGAGGGAGCGCATGTGCTGAAGAACACCCGGCCGGCGCGGCGCGTGCAAGAAAAGGTTGCGGTGCGAGGCTCCGACCGTGACGGAAGACCTCATGAAGAAGATTCTCGCGGCGGTCGACGGGTCGGCGGCATCGGTTCACGCAGCCAAGAAGGCGCTCGAGCTGGCGTCGTACTCGAAGGGTGAGGTGACGCTGATTCACGTGGCTCCGCCGACGGTGCTGCCGGGCGACGTGCCGCTGACGCCGATGGTCGACCTGCGCGAGGCCGAGCTGGCGCGCGGCGCGGGCGTGCTGAAAGAGGTGATGGGCGCCATCGAGCACGCGAGCGTGAAGACGCTGAACGTGACGGGGCCACCGGCCGAGGTGATCTCGGACACCGCGAACGACGGCGGCTACGACCTCGTCGTGGTCGGCAACAAGGGCCGCGGCGCCGTGTCGCGCGTGCTGCTCGGCAGCACGGCAGATCGCCTCGTGCACATCTGCAAGAAGCCCGTGATGGTCGTGCGCTGAGTCAGGCGCCGCTCCGCTCGACGGAGCGCCGTACGAATCAGCGCCGCGTCACGATGACGGGGCAGGGGGCGTGGCGCACGACCTCTTCAGCCACGCTGCCCAGCAGAATGCGCGCGAGGCCGGTGTGCCCGGCGGTGCCGACGCAGATGAGCCGCGCGAGCCGCTTCGACGCCAGCGCCGGCAGCGCAGCGCCGGGCCGCTCGTCTGCGACGACGAGCTCGGCATCGGGCACGAGCGCCGAGAGCTTCTGCGTCGCCGCGCCGCGCAGCCGCACGACGTCTTCCACCGTCCACGTCGGAAATGCGGGCTGCTCGACGGCCGGCCCCGGCGGAGGCACCAGCTTCTCGACCGACAGCGCATGGCACAGCGTCACCTTCGCGCCGGCCCGCCGCGCGTACTCGACCGCGATGTCGACGGCAGCGTTCGAGGCGGCTGAGAAGTCGGTGCCCGCGACGACCGGCCCGACGTCGGGGCCCGTGCGCGCGACCCAGACCGGCGCGTGCGCGTAGCGAATCACGCGCTCGGCCACCGCGCCCAGCACCGCGCGCGCGACGTTCGGAGCGCCCTCGCCACCGACCACGATGAGGTCGGCCTTCGCGTTCTCGGCGGTGCGCACGATCTCGGCGTGCGGCGAGCCGGTGCCCAGCACCACCTCGACGTGCGCGCCGCGCCCCGCGACCGCAGCGACGCGCGCGTGCAGCGCCTCGAGCACGCGCCGCTCGAGCGCCACGAAGCCCTCATTCGCGGCGAGGCTGTCTTGCGGAAAGAGTGGGGTGCTCGCGAGCGCCGACGGCAGCGCGTGAAAGACGACGAGCTTCGCCTGGTACAGGCCCGCGACGGTCGCGGCCTGCTTCAGGGCGACGTCGGCGGCGGCAGAGAGATCGGTTGCGCAGAGCACCTTCGTGAACGTGTGCATGCGCCACGTATAGCGGGCGCCTGAGGCGGGTGCCGCAGCGAGTACCGCCAGACGCGCATCGTCTCGCTCGACGAGACCTGGCGCTCGAAGGTGCTGCCGAAGGTCGTTCTGAAACCTCGCGAGATTTTCATCGCGTACCGCTAAGCAGCGGCGCATGCGCCAGCTCGCCTGTCTGCTCTTCGCCGTCGCCTTCGCGGGGTGCCTCAAGTCGCGCCCCGCCCCAGACGAGAAGGTCGAGCCCACCTCGACGCGCATCGAGCGCGGCCAGTACCTCGTCACGTCGGTGTTCGCGTGCGTCGCCTGCCATTCGCAGGTCGACGACGGCATGTTCGCGCGCCCGCCGAAAGAGGGCACCACGCCCGGCGCCGGCGGCCAGTGCTGGGACGAGAGCATCGGCTTCCCCGGCCGGCTCTGCGCCACCAACCTCACGGCCGACGACGAGACCGGCCTCGGCATGTACACCGACGGCGAGCTCATGCGCGCGATGCGCGAGGGCGTCGACCGCCACGGCCGCGGCCTCTTCCCCATCATGCCGTACCGCGACTACGCGTTCGTCTCTGACGAAGACGCGCGCGCCATCGTCGCGTACCTCCGCACGCTGCCGCCGGTGAAGAACGCCGTCGCCGAGAAGTCGCTCGACTTCCCCGTCGGCATCTTCATTCGCCTCGCGCCGCGCCCGCTCGACGGGCCCGTCGCCGAGCCCGATCGGAGCAACCCCGTCGAGTACGGCCGTTACCTCGGTCACGTCTGCCAGCGCTGCCACACGCCCGTCGACGGCCGCGGCCGGCCGCTGCCCGGCAGAGCGCTCGCCGGCGGCCAGGAGTTCAAGCTCGCCGGCGGCGGCGCGGTGTTCAGCCCGAACCTCACGCCGCACCCCGACGGCCTCGGCAGCTGGTCGAAGGAGCAGTTCATCGCGCGCTTCCGCGGCTACACCGCGCCCGCCGCGGTCGACCCGAAGCGCAACACCGTGATGCCCTGGCTCGCGTTCGGCGGCATGACCGACGACGACCTCGGCGCCATCTGGGAGTGGCTGCACGCGATGCCCGCCATCGAGGGCAAGGTGGCGCCGTGGCGATGAGGCGTGGCACATTGCCCGTGCCTTGAGCCCTCTGCTGATTTTGACGTTGCTGGCTGCCGAAGCCGATGACACCGAGAAGCGCCTCGCCGCGGGCGAGGTGATCATCACGTCTGACAAGGTCGAGGGCAGCGACATGCCGCGCGTCACTGCCGTGGGCGTCATCGACGCGCCGCCCGAGAAGGTGTGGGCGATCGTCGAAGACTGCGCGAACTACTCGAAGAACATGGTGCGCATCGGCGAGTCGAAGCTCATCTCGAGAGAGGGCAACACGTTCACGTGTGAGGTGACCGCCGACCTGCCGTGGCCGGTGCCCGACCTGACGTCGCAGACGCGCGCGGTGCACACCATCGAGCCCGGCGTTCGCTGGCAGAGAAAGTGGTCGATGATCAAAGGCGACTACAACCGCAACGACGGGAGCTGGGTGCTGACGCCCTACAAAGGTGACCCGAACCGCACGCTCGGCCAGTACCAGCTCCACGTCGAGCCGAAGATTCACGTGCCCGACAGCCTCGTCGCGAGCGGTCAGCGCAAGTCGCTGCCCGACCTGTTCAACAAGCTGCGCAGCCTCACCGTGCCGGCGAAGGCTTCGAAGTAGGCCGCCTCAGCCGCCGGCCCGGCTGAACGCCATCGCCGAGTCATCGACGCGCCCGAACAGCGTGCTGAAGAAGTCGAGCACGTAGTTCTGCCGCAGGTACCACGGAGCGCGTGCGCCCTGCTGCGGCAGCTCGCTCAGCGCGCGCGTCACGTAGCCCGCCTGAAAGTCGAGCAGCGGCCGCCGGTCGGGGCCCGCGGTCTCACCGCGGGGCACCGCGATGTCGAAGCCGTTCTTCCGCATGTGCTCGAGCAGCCGGCACACGTACCGAGACGAGAGGTCTGCCCGCAGCGTCCACGATGCGTTCGTGTACCCGACGCACCACGCCAGGTTCGGCACGTCGCTGAACATCATGCCCTTGTAGACGATGGCGTCGCGCGCCACGAGCGGCCGCCCATCGACGAACACCTGCACCCCGCCGACGGGCTTCAGCTTCAGCCCCGTCGCCGTGACCACGACGTCGGCGTCGACGCGCCCGCCCGAGCTCAGCCGAATGCCCGTCGCGTCGAAGCCCGCGATGGTGTCGGTCACCACCTCGGCGCGCCCGAGCGAGATGGCCTTGAACAGGTCGCCGTCGGGCACCATGCACAGGCGCTGGTCCCACGGCGCGTACGCCGGCGCGAAGTGCTTCTCGACCGGGTAGCCGCGCGGCAGCAGGTCTCGCACCCCGGCCAGAATCAGCCGAGCGGCCGCGCGCGGGAAGCGGCGACAGAACAGATAGAAGCCGAGCGCGAGCAGCATGTTCTTCGTGCGAATCAGCCCGTGCGCGAGCTCGTCGGGCAGCACGAACCGAAGCGCATCGGCGACGATGTCGCGGGTCGGCAGCGACGCGACGTACGACGGCGAGCGCTGCAGCATCGTCACGCGCGCCGCGCGGTCAGCCATGGCGGGCACCAGCGTGACGGCGGTCGCGCCCGAGCCGATGACGACGACGCGCTGGTCGGTGTAGTCGAGGTCTTCGGGCCACCACTGCGGGTGCACCACCCGGCCCTTGAACGACTCGATGCCGGGAAACTGCGGCGCGTGCGCCGCCTCGTAGTCGTAGTAGCCGCAGCACAGGTAGAGAAACCGGCAGCGCATCGTGCGCACCGTCGCGCCCGCCTGCACCTCGACCGCCCACCGCGCTTCGTCGCTCGACCAGCGCGCCGACAGCACGCGGTGTCGCAGCCGCACGTGCTCTTGCAGCCCGAACTTCTGTGCCGTCTCGCGCACGTACGACAGAATCGACGGCCCGTCGGCGATGGCGCGCCCCGACCGCCACGGGTTGAACGGGTACCCGAGCGTGAACATGTCGGAGTCGGAGCGCACCCCGGGGTAGCGGAACAGGTCCCACGTGCCGCCGATGGCCTCGCGACCGTCGAGCACCACGAACGAACGGTCGGGGCATTCGGTCTTCAGCCGGTACGCCGCGCCGATGCCCGACAGGCCCGCGCCGACGATGATGACGTCATGTTCCTCGCGAACCCAAGCCCCAGCCCCAGCCCCAGCCCCAGCGTTCATACCCATTCCCATTCCCATTCCCGATACTCAGCGCCCAGAGCACAGCGCCTACGACGACAGCCGCCGCCTCGCCGCGCCC
>JAEUJP010000003.1 GCA_016793725.1 Myxococcaceae bacterium
TCCCGTTTGCGCGCCAGCGGCGCGCTACTTCGCGAAAATGCGCCGCGAAAATGCGCCGTCAGGAACGTGCACCGGCGCCGTCTTTTTCCCCATCAGTGCCCGGCCGGTGAGGCCTTACACGCCAACCTCTTGGTTCGATTCCAAGGTTCCCCACTTCTATGGGGAATTCGGTCAATGGCTGACCACTCGTCTCATCAACGAGCTTCATCGACGGCTTTCCCACTCGGGCACTGAACCTTTTTTTGACTCCGCGGGCTGGTTTCGCGGAGCACCCTTTCGACGCTCGGCCGATGAGGCCGTACACGCCAAGCCCTTTCATGGCCGTAACGCGGGTTCGAATCCCGCCTCCTGCGCTCTCATGCAGGAGTCGTCTAGTGGCTCAGGACACGGAACTGGTGGCTTCTTCACTCGAGCGTCACATTCATCTTTCCCGATAACTCGGGAGATGCCGGTTCGAGTCCGGCGCCCGCGGAGTATGGCGTGGCTAGCTCAAGGGTAGAGCGCCCGGTCCCTCGACGAAGCACCCCGTCATGAACCGCACCATCGTCATCGCCGATCTGCACGGCTGTTACGACGAAGCCATCGCGGTGCTGCAGAAGCTGGCCGTGAGGCCCTCCGACCGCGTCATCTTCGCGGGCGACCTCGTCGACCGCGGCCCCAAGCCCCGCGAGTGTGTCGAGCTCGCGATGCAGCACGAGTGCGTCTTGGGCAACCACGAAGAGAAGCACCTGCAGCAGCGGAGGCGCGCCGCCGAGAAGCTCTCGCCCGATCACCTTCGCACGCGCGACGCGCTCGAAGACCGGCACTACGAGTACCTCGCGAAGCTGCCGATCGTGCTGAAGCTCCCCGAGCACGGCGCGGCCGTCGTTCACGCCGGCGCGTTCCCGGGCGTGCCGCTCGACGCGCAAGAGCACCACCACCTGCTGCACATTCAGAACATCAAGCCGCCGGCGAAGAAGAGCTATTGGCCCTCGAAGTCGCCCGACGATCACCACTTCTGGACGAACTACTGGCAGGGCCCCGAGCGGCTCATCTTCGGGCACTCGGTGCTCTCGAAGCCGCTCGTCACCGAGCACGCGGTCGGCATCGACACCGGCGCCGTCTTCGGCGGCGGTCTCACGGCCGTCGTGCTCCCCACCTGGGAGCTCGTCAGCGTGCCGAGCACCGACTCCTGCAACGGCCGCAAGAGCGGCACAGCACCGTACGTCGTGCACGGCGACGTGAGGGCGTTCAGCTGATGCGGCGGCGCCGTTCTTGCTGAACGCGCCGGCATGCGAACCCTCTGGCCCTCGTACCTTCTCATCTGCGGCGCAGCAGCCGCGCAGCCGTGCGAAAAGCTCCTCACCGTAGGCGCGGTCGACGTCTTCAAGTCGCCGACCAGCCTCACCTGGTCAGCCGGCCTCGCCATCGACGCCGACGGAGCCCCCAACGCATACGGCCCCGACGGCAAGGGCCTCGACCACCTGGCGAACGCAGGCCGACCGGGCAACTGGTGGGGCCTCGCGACGAAAGACGGCGAGCCGGTGATCCAGACCGCCGCCGACCCGTACCCCGGCTACTACGTCTCGACCACAGCGCTGGAAGACAAGCGCTACGCGTCGACCGACCCGCGCCGCTACGTCGACTCCGGCAAGACGCCGTACGTGGTCGTACCACCGCAGCTGCTCAAGCAAGGTGCGCGGCTGGGCGACTTCGCAGCGGTCGTCAACGAGAAGAACGGCCGCGTCGTCTACGCGCAGGTCGCCGACATCGGCCCGAAAGACAAGCTCGGCGAAGGCTCGATCGCGCTCGCCGACGCGCTCGACGTCAAGAGCGACCCGAAGCGCGGCGGCACGGCCGGCGGCATTCGCTACGTCGTGTTCCCGAGCTCGGGTGACGGCAGGCCGCGATCGGCTGAAGAGACGCGCCGAGAAGGCTCACGCCTCTACGGGGCTGCCACGCGCTGCGTCAGCCCGCCGTGAGCCGCTCTTCGAGGGCCGACCAGTCGACGACCGACCTGAGCCGCACGAGCTCCGAGTGCAGGCCGAAACGAATGCGAAACAGGAACAGCAGCTTCGCGGGCAGCCGCATTCGCGCGACGGCGATCTTGTCTTTCATGATCTCTCGCGTGTCGAACGACAGCCCCGACGTCACGGCGTGCGGCCCCGGCGTCAGCAGCGGCCCGAAGAAGCCGCGCAACATCTTGCGCGTCACGGCGAGGTCATCGGGCACCGCCGCCCCGAGCGCCCCGAGGGCGGCGCGAATCGCGCCCGCGTCGTCAGACCGCACCGCACGTGACAGCGCGACCAGCGACCTCACCAGGCCTGCGTCGAACTCGCGCACGCAGCCGAAGTCGAGCACGACGAGCGACCCGTCTTCTCGAAACAGCAGGTTTCCCGGGTGCGGGTCGCCGTTGAACAGCCCGTGCCGGTACACCGAGCCGACGTAGAGCTCGTAGAGCAACGCCCCCGCCCGGTCGCGGGCCGACTGCGACGCCGTCGCCACGAACCGCTCGAACGAGAGCCCCTCACACCACGAGGTCACCAGCACCCGGTCGGAGCACCACTCGGCGTGCACCTGCGGAATCGTGACGCCCTCGTGCCCCGCGTACAGCGCCCCGAAGCGCTCGGTGTTGCGCCGCTCGGCGACGTAGTCACACTCGGCCAGAAACGTGTCACGCGCCTCGGCGATCATCTCGCCCGCGCCCGCGAACACCAGCCGCGGCAGCATCGAGCCCGCCGCCGCCGCGCGGAAGTCGGCGGCGATCGCCTGCTCGATGCCCGGGTGCCGCACCTTCACCGCGACGCGCGTGCCATCGGGCAGCGCGCCGCGGTGCACCTGGCCGATCGAGGCCGTCGCGACCGGCACGCGCTCGAGCGTCGAAAGCAGCTCGGCCGGCACGGCCCGCTCGATCTCTTCGAACGGCGTCGGCTGCGAATTCACCTGCAGCACCGCGAGCAGCCGCTTCGCCTCTTCGGGCAGATCGGTGTCGAGATAACTCAAGATCT
>JAEUJP010000077.1 GCA_016793725.1 Myxococcaceae bacterium
CTTTCGCCAGCGGTTTCTCGTCGAGGCCGCGCTCACCGCGAAGCTGAACCACCCGAACACCATCACCGTCATCGACTACGGCTGCACGGCCGAGGGCATCTTCTACATCGCGATGGAGTACCTCGAGGGCGAGACCCTCGAGCACGAGCTCTCTGAGAACGGCGCGCTGGCGTGGCGTCGCGTGCTCACCATCGGCCAGCAGATCGCGCGGTCGCTGCGCGAGGCGCACAACCTCGGCGTCGTGCACCGCGACCTGAAGCCCGCGAACGTCATGCTGCTGAACGCCGACGACGACGCCGACGTGGTCAAGGTGCTCGACTTCGGCCTGGTGAAGAGCTTCGTCGACGGTCACGAGCTCGAGGGCCGCGCCGTCACGCAGCAGGGCATGCTGATGGGGAGCCCCCCGTACATGGCTCCCGAGCAGGGCGAGAACAACGTCGCCGACCCGCGCAGCGACATCTACTCGCTCGGCATCATGCTGTTCGAGTGCCTCACCGGCTCGACGCCGTTCAAGGGCAACAACGCGATGCAGGTGATTCTCGAGCACGTGAACAAGCCCGTGCCGCCGCTGCGCGTGCCCGGCAACCTCGAGAGCCCGCCCCCCGCGCTCGTCGCGCTGGTGCAGAAGTGCCTCGCGAAGTCGGCGATGGACAGGTTCCAGTCGATGGAAGAGGTGCTCGCCGCGATGGGCGAGCTCGCGTCGCCCGAGCGCCACGTCACGCCCGAGCCGGGCACGCTGGTGACGGCGAAGACGGTGCCGCCCCCAGAGGCGCCGCGCTCGCGCTGGCTGACCGTCGTGCTGTTCGTGGTGGCGACCGCGCTCGGCAGCGTCGCGACGGTCGCGCTGATTCGGCGTCAGCCTGCCGAAGCGAAGCCGCACGAGCTGATGGTGCCCCCGCCGCCGCCGGTGGTGGTCGAGCCGCCGAAGCCGGTCGAGCCGCCGAAGCCCGCCGAGGTGACGTTTCACATCGACAGCACGCCGCAGGGCGCCACGGTGCTCGAGGGTGAAGAGACGCTGGGCGTGACGCCGCTCGAGCTGGTGCGGCCCGCCGACGCCGATGGGCGCACGCACATCGAGCTGACGCTGCAGCTCGAGGGCTACGTGTCGACGACGGTCACCGCAGGCGGCAGCGGGCCGAACATCGAGGTGTCGCAGAAGCTGCAGGCCGAGAAGCCGGCCGTGGCGCCGCCGCCGCCGCCCGACCCGGTGCCTGCCCCTGCGGCCGCTCCGAAGCCGCACCCGGCGCCGGTGAAGAAGGCGAAGCCCGCCGCGCCCGTGAAGACGGGGGCGGGCTCGAAGCTCGAAGAAGAAGACGACACACCGCCGGTGCCGAAGCACGCGCCGCCTCCGAAAGACGATTCGCTCAAGAAGCCCAAATAGCGACAGGTATGTGAGCAACTGCCTGACATTGCGGCGATTTGCCTGCGAAACCCCGGTGTGACATAGCGCGAGAACTGCAGCTGCGGTCCCCGCCCTGTCGTTCGAGGTGATCAACATGACGCGAATTGCCCTCTCCGTCGCTGCGGTTCTGCTCGTCGCCTGTTCCCCCTCGGCGGCGCCCGAAGGCCTGATGCCGACCCCGTTCGGCTCGGGCGCGACGGTGAAGTTCGACATCTACCACCGGCCGCTGCCCGACATCCCGCTCCCGAACGACTTCGCGACGCGGTTCGACCCGGGCTCGCCGACGAAGCTGCGCGTGAACGCGAGCATGGTGGCGTCGACCGAGTGGGAGATCGGCGCGCGCAAGGTGCTCGACGGCCTCGACGGCTGGGGCACGTTCGGGTCGGTCTCGCTCGGCTTCACCGAGCCGCTCGACCTGCACGAGCTGATTCGCCGTCACCAGGGCGACGACTACGACTTCCGCGACGATGCCGTCTTTCTCGTCAACGTGAGCAAGGGCTCGCCCGACTTCTGCCAGCCGGTGCCGCTCGACATGGGCGAGGGCAACTTCCCCCTCGTGCTCGAGAACCGCGACTTCGGCCTCTCGACCGACACGCGCATCGACAACGAGCAGCTCTTGTTCGACGAGACCGACGAAGACCTGAACAAGAACGGCGTGCTCGACCTCGGTGAAGACACCGACCTCGACGGCGTGCTCGATCGCGGCAACTACCTGCGCGACACCGACGGCCGCTTTCAGATTCTGCCGTTCTACGAGCGCGAGTCGAACACGCTCATCATGAAGCCCGTGATGCCGATGCGTGAGAACACCGTCTACGCGGCGGTCATCACGCGCCGCCTCGTCGACGACCGCGGCCGCGCCGTGCGCTCGCCGTTCGCGTACGTGAACCACGCTGCGCAGACGCCCGCGCTCGAGCCGCTCAAAGAGTGCCTGCCTGCCTTGGGCCTCTCGCTCGAAGATCTCGCCTTCACCTGGAGCTTCACCACCCAGAGCACCACCCGCGACTACGTCGCCGTGCGCGACGGCCTGTACGGCTTGGGGCCGATGTCGCGCTTGAAAGACGAGTTCCCCGCGCGGCCGAGCAACCTGCTGCGCATGAAGCGGAACACGCCGGCCGGTGTGCCGCACTCGATTCTGACGACCGAAGACCTGCAGCGGCTCACCGGGCAGCTGTTGCCGATGCTCGGCGGCTCGGGCCCGCGCACTCAAGCGATTCAAGACAGCTACCGCTGGGTCGACTTCACGGCGGTCGGGCAGTTTCAGTCGCCGCAGTTCTTTCGCCGCAGCCCGGGCGTGACGGGCCAGTGGGACGACAAAGACGCGGCCGGCAACCCGGTGGCGCCGCTGCCGCTCTACAAGCAGATCTTCGAGCTCGACCCGGTGACGGGCGCTGCGTACACGCGGCCCGAGACGGTGACGTTCTGGCTGACGGTGCCGAAGGGCCGAAAGGGCAAGCCGGCGCCGGTCGTGATTCTGGGCCACGGTTACACGAGCGCGAAGCTCGAGATGATCAACTACGGCGGCTACTTCGCGCGCATGGGCCTCGCGACGCTGGCGATCGACTGCGTGAGCCACGGCGCCGATCTCGGCGGCGACAGAGATCTCGAGATCGCGAAGGCGGTCTTCCAGGCGCAGGGGTTCGGTGACTTCTTCACGGCGCTGACGCGCGACCGCGCGGTCGATCAGAACGGCGACGGCACGCCCGACCCGGGCGCTGATTTCTGGACGAGCTACCTGCTCCACACGCGCGACGTGGTGAAGCAGTCGACGATCGATCACATGCAGCTGATTCGGGTGCTGAAGGCGTTCGACGGCCAGACGAAGTGGGCCGACCCCGAGGGCAACGAGATCGACGTGAACCGCGACGGCGTGACCGATCTCGCGGGCGACTTCGACGGCGACGGCGTGGTCGACATCGGCGGCGCGGCCTCGGTGCACATGACGGGCGGCTCGCTGGGCGGCATCATGTCGGTGATGGTCGGCGGCCTCGAGCCGGGCATCGAGACGATCGTGCCGGTGGCGGGTGGCGCGGGGCTCGCCGACGTCGGCGTGCGCAGCATTCAGGGCGGCGTAAAAGAGGCGGTGAACTGGCGAATGATGGGCCCGTACATCGCGACGCAGCGCTCGACGTCGGGGCAGCTCGAGCTCGCCCAGTGGATCCCGAACCTCAACGGCAAGGCGAAGCTGAAGCTGGCGACGTTCGAGACCGAGCCGCGCGACGGTGACAGCGTCATCATTCGCAACCTGCGGTCGGGCGAGGCGCGCTGCACGGTGGTGCACGGCGGCGGGCAGATCGGCGGCGCGGTGTCGTCGGATCAAGGCGACGGCCTCAAGGTCGAGATC
>JAEUJP010000087.1 GCA_016793725.1 Myxococcaceae bacterium
GAGTACCCCCTGGGGGAGCGGCAGCGCGCGATGACGAGTATCGCGGAGGAGCACGTGCTTCTGATCGAACTGCAGAGCGGTGAGCGACGGTCGCTTTGCATCAGCGAAGAGCTTGCGTGCGCCATAGTGAAGGGCGACGTCGGCGTTGCCTACTTCAAGCAGGGCGTTCTGTTCGACTTCAAGCCCATCGCCCAATGAGCGGGCATCGCCGAGACTTCGAAGTGGGCGTCGCAGGTTCGAACCGCCGACCTGAGACAACAGCGCCAGCGCCCCGAAGCCGGTACGCCGGCGTCGAGCTCCGACGTCGCGAAGAAGGCCGAGCGATCGTCCCGTTCACCCGTGCGAAGCCACTGGAGCTCACCTGCATCGACCAGCGCGACGAGCGGCGCATTTTCGCCGCCTGCGACGAAGTCCTCGGCTCGATGCGCACGGTCGATACGCCGTCGAGCGCGACATTTCCCGCGCCGTGACTCCTGTGTTCAATGCCCCCGCTGACCCAACCCTGCCCGCAGGGCACCTTCGGCTATTGGCGCATGAACCGCGACACCAGCCCTCCGTTCGCCACCATCACGCTCTCGCCCGACCGCTCGAACCCGCTGAAGGCCCGCTTCAGCCTCGAGCGAGGCGACAAGACGATCACCGGCACCGCCGACATCGCGCGCGAGCCCACCGGTCGTGACCACCACCTCGGCAACGTCATCACGCTGCGCCCCGACGATGCTTCGGTGAGCCTCGCGCCCTCGAAGCTCGAGTACGCACACGGCTACGACGGCGTCGTGCAGTTCTTCTCGTCGGCCGCCGACGACCGCAGCTGGCACTTCAAGGCGGCGCCGTAGCGCCCAGCGCCGCGACCAGCCGCTCGGCCTCTGCGTCGAAGTGCACCGTCGCGAAGATCTCGAAGCCCGTTTCCCTCAGCGTCACGAAGTCGAGATCCAGCACCGAGAGCTCACGCGGGCCGACGCCGCCGAGCTTCACGCCGAGCTCGAGCCGCGCCCCGGCGCGCGATGCGTACAGCTCCCAGCCCGGCTCGTCGATCGCCGTCTCTCGGCTGCGCTCGCGGTCGACCTCCCAGCCGAGCTGCGCGAGCCGCGAAGCCAGGCCCGCCACCCCCTCGCCTCCCGCCGGCAGGTGCCCGCTCAGCTGCTCGAGCACTTCTTTCGCCGCGCCGTTGTCGACCACGTCGACCCGGTGCTCCCACGGCCGGCCGCTTCGCGTCGACACGACCCGCGCGCGCAACAGCTCGCGAGTCGCCTTCACCGTCACCACTGGCATCGGCCGCCCCTCGACCTCGAGCGCCGGCTCGACCACGTGCCTGATCGCCCACCCCAGCGCCGTGAGGCGCGACGACACGTGATCGATCGGGCAGGTCACCCGTGCATCAATGACCATGGATCTCGCCCAGCGCAAGCGGCGAGAACCGCGACCGCGATGCGCCTCCTCACCCTCGTAGCCCTGCTCGCCGTGCCCGCCGCAGCGAGCGCCCAAGACAAGGCGTACCTCTCGATCTCGGCGCAGGGCGGCCTCATGGTCACCTACAGCGCCTTCTCGACCCGCACCGAGCTCGGCCCCGCCTTCCTGCTCAGCGGCTTCTTCACCGGCGCCTACCGCTTCACGCCCACGCTCGCGGCCGGCGGCACCGCGGGCTTTCTGTTCGCCCCCATCGGTGCGCGCATTCGAAATCGCCCGCCGCCTCAAGACAGCGACACCACGCTGGGCGCCGGCGCCGGCATCTTCGTCGGCCCCAACCTCTCTGTCTTTCTCACCGACCGCGTCGTGCTCGAGAACGCCATCGGCTGGGCCCTGCTCGGAGCGCCCGGCCTCTACGGCGGCATGGGCCCCACCTTCAACGAAGCGCTCGCCTTTC
The DNA here is from genome assembly GCA_016793725.1 of Myxococcaceae bacterium. Taxonomy (GTDB): domain Bacteria; phylum Myxococcota; class Myxococcia; order Myxococcales; family Myxococcaceae; genus Xiheicaenimonas; species Xiheicaenimonas phototrophica. Next base: position 1,865 of record JAEUJP010000087.1, read on the forward strand.
GCTTCGGCGGAACCGACAAGTGGAAGTACGGCTTCGACGTGCGCGCGCTGCTCACGCTGCCCAGCATCTGGTTCGACAGCCGCGGCTTCGCGACCATCTTCGCCGTCACCGCCGGCTTCACGATCGCGCTGATGTGATCAGCCCGCGAGCAGCCGCGGGTTCTTCGCCACGATCGCCCCGTTCAGCGTCGCCGCGAACGCGAGCCACGCGAGGTACGGCGACATCATCACCGCCGCCGCCTTGTCGGTTCGCGCCACCCGCGCCGTGTACGCGCTCGCGCTCGCGAACGTCAGCCCCAGATCGACCAGCGCCGCGCGCGACCGGTGCGCACCGAAGAACAGCGGGCTCCACGCCGCGTTGAAGCCCAGCTGCGCGCCCCACAGCGCCACCGCCGCCCTGTCGCGCCGCTTCCACGCCCGCGCGCCCGACACCGCCATCAGCGCGTACAGCACCGGCCACACGATGCCGAACACCTTCGGAGGCGGGTTCCACGGCGCCTTCCGCAGCGCCCGGTACCAGGGGCGTTTTGGCGCCCGCCGCGAGACCTTTGCCCCGATGAGTGATGCACAAGCTACGAGAACGCCGAAGACGAGGTGTCGCATGCCCTCAGGCAGTTCAAGACCCGCGCCACGCTCACCCGATGTCGAAGCCCTTCACGAGGTTCGGCCCGGCGACGAACAGCTTGCGGCGATCGGCGCTGAACGCGGCCGCCTGGCTCCACGCATCGGGCCACACGATCGTCGTGACGACGGCGAACGTCTCGGCGTCGAGCACCTTCAGCTCCTCGCGCGACGTCGCCACGGCGATGCGCCGCCGGTCGTTCGACAGCGCCACCACCACCGGCACCCGCTCGCCCGGCAGCTCGAGGCTGCGCAGCAGGCGGCCATCGGTGGTGCTCCACGCGGCGAGGCGGTCGTGCGTGCGCATCACGAGCACGTCGCCGAGCACCATCGGCACATGAAACGCCTTCGCGTGCTCGAGCACGACGCCCTTCTTGTTCGCGTCGTTGAACAGCCGAAACCCCTCTTGGTAGTCGAGGCTCCGCACCCACCACGTGCGGTCGGGGCTCACCAGCGCCGCCAGGCTCGCGCCGCGCGGCGCGTCGATCACCTCGCGCTTCTCGAGGTCGAGCACGAAGCGGCCGAGCGACACGTACCTCTCGTCGTTGCCCCGCACCATGCCCGCCGCGTTCATCTCGGCCGTCGGGAGCTGCTCCAGCTCACGCCCGTCGGTCGGGTCGATCCACGTGATCTTCTTGTACGCGAACGCGAGCACCTGCCCGTTCGGCAGCAGCGCCGCCTTCGTGTACGGAGTCTGGGGCAGCTCCCGCACCACCTGACCCTTCTCGGGGTCGACCCACAGCATGCCGTGGTTGTTCGTCACGAGCAGCACCTCGCCGCCCGGCAGCGCGAGCAGCGCGGTCGTCACCAGCTGCTTCGGCAGCGGCTTCGGCCCGCTCAGGTCCGTGCCCGCCTTCGGCAACGGCGACGCCTCGCCCGCCTTGCGCACCTTCGCCTGCAGCGCAGGCTCGACCTCGGCGTGCCGCGGCGTCGCCGTCGCGCGCTCGAACGTCACCGACTCGATCAGGCCCTGCGGCAACATCTTCGCGAGCTCGCTCAGCAACATCGGGTTCGTGTCGGCGTGCCGAACCGAGAGCTTCGACAGCGTGCCGTCGGCGCCGCGCTCGAGCACCACACCCTCGCCGAGCTCGAGCGTTTCGATGTTCATCGCGCTCGCCGCCTCGAGGTGATCGACGCGCACGTTTCGCAGCGAGACCCGCAGCGTCTTCACCGTCGGCGGAGGCACGAAGCCCTTCAGCACGTCACCGCCCGTGCGCGTGCGCAGCGCCTGCAGCTTGGGGAAGCGGTGCGCCTCTTCGGCGATCAGGCGCAGGTCTTGGGTGTTCCCGGGAATCGTCAGCGCTTCGATCGCCCACGGCTGACCCGGCTCGACGAGCGACGGCACCCACGGGTCTTGCGCCCGCTTCAGCCCCTTCATCGCGGGCCCGACGAAGCGGCACCACGGCTCCTGCTCTCGGGGAGGTGGGTTCGGGTAGCTCCACGCGAGCTCCTCCACCGTCGCCCAATCGGGCAGGTTGCCGTACTTCTCGGCATCGGCCTGGTGGCGAAAC
>JAEUJP010000109.1 GCA_016793725.1 Myxococcaceae bacterium
GATCGGCGAGCTGAGGCCGCTGCTCGACGCGGTGTCGCCGCGTGAGATCGCGAACGTCATCGTGGCGCTGGCGCGGGTGCCGGCGCACCGGGCGGCGGCGGTGGCGGCGCTGGAGCGGCTCTTTCAGTCGGAAGACCGCGGGCTCCTGGCATCGGCGCTGTGGGCGGCGGGCGAGGTGGCCGAGCCGGCACACCGGGGGCTGCTGGTGGAGCGCTCGAGAGACTCGGACGCGATGGTGCGGCGCAACGCCATCATCGCGCTCGGCAAGCTCGGCGAGCACGCGGGCGTGGTCGAGCTGATGGTGGAGCTCTTGCTCGGGCCGACCGATGACGCGATGGCGATGGCGCGCGGGCTGGGTCGGCTGCGGGCGTCGGAGCGTGAGGCCGTGCTGGCGCGGCTGGCGCAGCTGCAGCCGGAGCAGCGGGCGACGGTGGCGGGGGTGATTGCGGGGTGCGGGCTCAACTACCCCGATGAGCTCGAGCGGCTGAGAGCGGCGTGAGGCTCAGTAGACCATCGGCACGCGCTTCGAGAGCGCGTCGGGGACCGTGAGGTGCCAGCGGGCCGAGTACCGACCGCCGGGCCGGCGATCTTGCGTGGCGTAGGTGGTCTCGATCGGTCGGCGGCGCTCGAGCGCGGCGAGCTGCTTGCGCAACGTCGCCGCCTCGGGTCTGGCTGAGAGCAGCATGCCGACGCGGGCGCAGCCGGCGGGGCTGGCGCGCTTCAGCGCCCAGGCGACGACGGCGTCGCAGTCGAGCGGGCGCGCGTCTCTCGAGAGCAGAGAATCGAAAAGGACTTCGAGCGGAGGTGCACGGTCGAGGCGGTCGCAACAGTCGACGATGGTGAGCTCGGGCGTGGTGACGGCGACCTGCTGGCCGTCTCGCGTGCACTCGCGCACGAAATCGAACCGACTGACGACGTCGGCGACCGATGGCTCGACGACGGCGCGGAAGGCGATTTCGCCGAGCCACAGGTGCGGAATTCGCCGCGGCGCGAGGTAGCAGAACGAGTGGTCGAGCTCACTCATGCCGTAGAACGACGCCGCGGCGTCGTAGGCGAGCACCGCGTCGGGGTGGAGCTTCTGCGGCAAGCGCCACGCATCGAACGGGATGTCCTGACGCATGTAGACGCCCTGGCGCACGCGCATCAGCGCACCGCGCCGGACGTGGTAGTCGATCGCGGCCCTCGCGGCGGCCGGCGATTTGCCCTCGGCTTCGTAGGCCTCCACGAGCTCTTCGCGGCGAAAGATGCGGTGTCGCTCGAAGAAGGCGTGCAGCTTCACGTCGCGCGAGGCCTGCGATTTCGAGGCCAGCGCAGACGCCCGTGAAGCCTCACGCCGGCCGGCGCAATCGTCTGCTGCCAGAGAACCTGGCGCGACAACCGCACGCCTGGAACCCCGACCGACGGCAGGTGGGCGACGAGTGACCTCGCCGTGCGCTGCGCCAAGCACGGGGCCCCGGGGCGCGCCGGTACATGGGTAAGTCAGACGAGCAGCGTTTTTCGTAGAGAACTACGAAATACCCACCTCGCTGGACAGACCCTCGCACCAGCGCCCCATGCTTCTGGTCGCTGCGCTCCCGTTTCCGCGCCAGAGGCGCGAGCCTGGCTGCTGGCGCGCGAAAAGCCGGCCGTCTCTCACCCGCCGTCGTGCGGCGACGGAGCCTGCGGTTGTCGGATCAGCTTCTCTGGCAGCGCTCACGCACGCGATGCGCGCGCCGCACATGCGCAACGCCACCGAGCCTCAACGAAGCAGCCAGTCCTGAACGTCGCCGCGCGACAGCACCGAAGCCGCGATGTCGTGCCCAGCGCCGGGCAGCTCGGTGTACCGCCCCGCCGCTTCGAGCCGCGCCATCGCCGCGCGCGTGTTCACGTTCGGCACCAGGTCATCGCGGCCGCCGTGAAACGCCCAGATGGGGAAGCCTTCGAGGCCGGCCACCGACGACGGGTCCAGGTCGCCTGCGATCGGCATCGCGCGCGAGAACAGCGAACGGTGCCGCTCGAGCATCGCCCACAGCCCGATCGCCCCCATCGAAAAGCCGACGAGCGCGACGCGACTCGCGTCGACCGAGCTTCGCCCGCGCAGCTCGCGCACCAGCGCGACCACCTTGTCTTGCGTCGCCGAGCCGCCGCCGTACCAGCTGCCTCCGAACGTGTCGCCGCTCGGGCACTGCGGAGCGACCACGATCGCCGGCGGCCGCCGCTCTTCCAGCACGTGCACGCCCTTCAGCTGCGCGCCGTTGTCGGTGCCGCGCTCTGCGCTGCCGTGCAGAAAGACGACGAGCGGGTACTTGCGCCCCTGCGTGTATGGCTCGGGCAGCAGCACCCGCGCCGGCAGGCCCTGCATCGAATCGGGCAGCCACGCGCTCATGTGCCGCCGTCGACGACTTCTTCCGGCGGCGAGCCGGAGTCGACTGCTTCTGCAGCCGCCGCTGCCGCTTCTCGCTGCTTCGCGATGCGCATCATCTCTTCGAGCGTCATCGCCTTCGGTGCGCCGGTGTCGGCGACTCCGGCGTCGGAGGAGGTGCCCTCGACGCCCGCGTCGACTCCGCCCGTCGACTGCCCGTAGCCACCGAACGGTTGATAGAAGCCGCGCCCCTTCAGCCAGTACACCGGCCCGGTCGCGACCGTCGGCACGTACGTCACCACCACCAGGCCGATGCACAGAATGCCGAGCGTCGGCATCACCGAACGCACCACCTGGCCGAACGGCTTGCCGAACAGCTGCGCCGAGACGAACAGGTTCGTGGCGATGGGCGGAGCGACGTACCCGATCTCCATGTTCACGATGAACACGATGCCCAGGTGCAGCGGGTCGATGCCGAGCGCGACGGCGGCGGGGGCGATCAGCGGCGTGAACAGCACGATCGCCGAGATGCTGTCCATCAGCGCTCCCGTGACGACCAGGAACACGTTGATGGCCAGCATGAAGCCGACGGCCGAGAGCTGACGCTCTTTGATGTACTCGAGAAACGCTTCGGCCGCGCCCTTCTCGACCATGAACGCGTTGAGCGTGAAGCTGATCGCGATGATCAGCAGCAGCGCGCCCATCATCGTCACGCTCTTCAGCATCGCGGGCGGCAGGTCTTTGAGCTTCAGCTCCTTGTGAATGAACATCTCGACGACGACCGCGTAGACGATGCTCACGGCCGCGGCCTCGGTGACGTTCTTGAAGATGCCGCCGCCGATGCCGCCGAGCACGATGACCGGCAAGAGCAGCGCCCACACGCCCTCGCGCACCGCCGTGCGCACCTCTTTGAACGTCGAGCGCGGGCGCAGCGCGACCGTGCCGGCCTGCCCGCGGAAGAACGAATACGCCGCGAGCATGCCGGCGATCAGCAGCGCGGGCCCGATGCCCGACAAGAAGAGGTCACCGACCTCGACCGACGCGCCGCCCGTCACGCTGATGGCGTACACGAGCATCGGAATCGACGGAGGCAACAGGCACCCGAGCGAGCCGGCCGTCGTGATGAGGCCCAACGAGAACGTCTCGCGGTACCCCGCCTTCAGCATCGCGGGGAACATGATGCTGCCGACCGCGATCAGCGTGACGACGCTGCTGCCCGAGATGGCCGCGAAAATCATGCACGACAGCACCGACGCGATCGCCAAGCCCCCGCGCAGGTGACCCACCAGCACGTCGGCCACACGCACCAGCCGCTGCGCGATACCGCCCGCCGTCATCACCGCACCCGAGATGACGAAGAACGGAATCGCGAGCAGCACCGACTTCGACGTCAGCAGCGTCAGCTCGCCCGCCGTCTTCGGCCGCAGCTTCAGCAGCGTCTCGTAGTCGGGCACGAACCACGCGAACGCCAACATCGCCGCCGTGCCGATGACCACGAACAGCGGCGTGCGCACCGCCAGCAGCAGGAACAGCACCGCGAGCAGGAGCAGCGTCATGACTTCGGCTCACCGTTCTCAGGTTGCCCCGGCGGTGTCACTGTCGTGTCGCCGCTGCCCGCCGGCCCGTCTTTGTGCGCCGCGCTCAGGTCGAGCTCACGTTCCTTCTCGGGCGCGCCGACGACACGACCGAAGAAGCGCAGCGCCATCACCGTGAAGCTGAACGGCAGCACCGCGTAGACGATGAACAGCGGCGCCTCGAAGCCGACGCTCATCAGCTGCGCCATGCCCTCGCTCTCGACCCACTCGTCGTACGACAGCTTCACCTGCTGCCAGCACAGCCAGCCGATGACGAGACAGAAGACCGTGGCGCAGAGCGCTCCGACGCGGCCGATGTTCGCCTTCGCCTTGCCGCGCCAGATGAAGTCCATCACCTCGAGCGTGAGGTGGCTGTTCTCTTTCGTCGCCATCGACGCGCCCAGAAACCCGACCCACAACATGCCCGCGAGCCCGAGCGACTGTGCCCAGATGAGCCCGTTGGGGAACATCAACACCATGCCGCGCACGACGCCGTAGCCCACGGCCACTCCGACGACGGCGATGACCGCCGCCTTGCCGACCGGCACCGGCGTCGCCCGCTTCGACGTGCGCACCGCGCCGTAGACGACCCACAGCGCCAGCGCGAACGCGATGACCGTGCTGATGGCCACGCCTGACTCACCGAACACCCGCTTGCAGATGGCCTCGAGCCGGCCTTCGTCGGCCGCCTGCCGGTAGACGGCGTCGAGGAACACCGAGATGGCCATCACGAACAGCAGCGCGACGCACAGCGCACGCTCTGCCCGGTACCACGCGTCGTCGATGCGGCGCAGGAGCTTCGTCATCGCGTGCGCCCGGTTCTACCCCTTCTTGAACCTTCACCGCCGACGGTTTTTTACGAAGCACTCCGCGACTGTCCCAAAATGCCACACCGGCGCGTTTCGGCACGGCGAAGGCGCTTTCGATGAACGGCGCGGGGCCGGCGTTTAAAAACAACGCCTACTTCATGAAGGCCCTGCACGCGCCCGAGAGCGTCTACTCGCTGCGTCACGTTCACAGCTGGTTGATGCTGTGCTTCGCGGCGGGCGCGGTGAACGTGGGGGCGCTGCTGGCGTGCCAGCGGTTCGTGACGCACGTCACCGGCAGCGCGACCGAGATCGGCGTCAACACGGCGAACGGGTGGCTCGCGCTCGACTACACCGTCGTCGTGCTGTGCTTCATTCTCGGCGCGCTCGCCGCCTCGATGATGATCGACGGCCGCGCCGGCCGCGGGCTCTCACCCTGGTACACCGCTCCGCTCGCCATCGAGCTCTCGCTGCTCACCGGCATCGCCGTGACCGGCCACCTCGGCCTGTTCGGAGCGTTCGGCGGCTCCATCGAGACGCTGCACGACTTCGTGCTGCTCTCGGTGCTCGGGTTCGCGATGGGGCTGCAGAACGCCGCCGTCGCCACCTCGACCGGCCTCGTCGTGCGCACCACCCACCTCACCGGCACCGCCACCGACCTCGGCATCAACATCGCCCGCGCGATGAGCGCGAGAGACACCGCCGATCGCGCCCTCGCCCGCCGCGCCGCGTGGCTGCGCGCCGGCAAGCTCGTCGCCTTCGTCGCCGGCGCCGGCGTCATGTCGCCCGTCGCCCGCGAGTGGGGCTACCTGTCGTTCTTGCTGCCCGCAGTGCTCGTGTTCATCGCGACCGCCACCAGCTTCACCTCGGTCGCCCTGGAGCAGGCGACCGCGAAATAGACACCTATCTTCTGATTCCGAAGGTCCGTTGCGCTGGCCTCGGCAGATCCGCTAGAGCCGCGGCCATGACCCTCCGACTCTTCGTAGCAGCGTTGGTGTCGATGACCGTTCTCGCCTGCTCCACCGGCCGTCAGTCGACCTGGGAAGTGAAGCCGACTGAAAACGCGAAGGCCGAAGGCGACACACCCGAAGCCCTCGCCACCCAGGGCGACGAAGCGTGGAAGAAGCGCGACGACAAGGCCTCGTGCGAGGCCGCCATCGCCGCCTGGGAAAAGGCCGTCGCCCTCAAGCCCGACGACGCCGCCACTCTCGGCAAGCTCGCCCACGGCTACTACTTTCTCGCCGACGCCCATCTGCGCAACGGCGACAAAGACGCCTACCTCACGACGTTCGAGAAGGGCGTCAGCCGCGGTGAGGCCGCGCTCGCCGCCGCGAACCCCAAGTTCAAAGAGCACGTCGTCGCGGGCGGCAAGGTCGAAGAGGGCATGCAGCACCTCACCGGCACGCCCGTCGAGGTCGAGGCCGCCTACTGGTACGCGGCGTCACTCGGCAAGTGGGCCCGCGCCAAGGGCTTCGCCGTCACGCTCGGAAATAAAGACCGCATTCGTGGCGTCATGACCCGCGTGCTCGAGCTCGACACCGAGGCCACGTTCGGCAAGCAGGGCTTCTTTCACGGCGCGGTCGACCGCTACTTCGGCAGCTTCTACGCCGTCGCCCCGGGCTTCGCCGGCGGCGACATGGAAAAGGCGAAGAACCACTTCGAGAAGAGCATCGAGAAGGCGCCGTACTACCCCGGCACCCGCGTGCTCTATGCCGACACCTGGGCCACCAAGAAGGGCGACCGCGCCCTCTTCGACAAGCTCCTCGCCGAAGTCATCGCGCTGCCCGACCAGGGCCCCGAGGGCACCGACATCGCCCCCGAAATCAAGGTCGAGAAGGAAAAGGCGCGCGAGCTCCAGGCGCAGGCCAGCGAGAGGTTCTAGAACACCATGCACCGACGACAACTGCTCAAGTACGGCGCCGTCACCACCGGCGCGCTCGCGCTCTCTCGCGCGGCCCAGGCCGGTGAAGAGCCGGCCGTCGTCAAGCTCGCCACGGTCGCCCCCGACGGCACCCCATGGAGCGAGCAGATGAAGTCGCTGAAGTCGCGCGTCGACACGGCGGCCAAGGGCGCGCTCAAGCTGAAGCCCTTCTTGGGCGGCGCCCTCGGCGACGAGAACGCCACCGCGGCCGAGTGCAAGCGCGGCTCGATTCACATCTGGGGTGGCTCGACCGGCGCGCTCGCCAACGTCGTGCCCGAGCTCGGCCTGCTCGAGCTGCCGTACCTGTTCAGAAACCTCGCCGAGGCCGACCACGTCATCGACAAGGTGCTCGCCGCCGACCTCGACAAGGCGCTCGACTCGAAGGGCCTGAAGCTCCTGTTCTGGGCCGAGAACGGCATTCGCAACTTCGGCACCTCGTTCGGCCCGGTGAAGAAGCCCGAAGACCTGAAGGGCAAAAAGATGCGCTCGCAGACGAACGACGCGCACCTCGAGATGTACCGCGCGCTCGGCGCCTCACCCGTGCCCATCGAAGTGACCGAGGTGCTCTCGTCACTGCAGACCGGCGTCGTCGACGGCTTCGACAACACGCCGCTCTTCACGTTCGCCGCGAGCTGGCACAAGGGCATCAAGCACTACTCGCTGACCGAGGCCATCTACCAGCCGGGTCTGGTCGTCGCGAACAAAGAGTGGTTCGGCAAGCAGACCAAAGAGGTTCAAGACGCGCTCGTGTTCGACGCCGCCGGTGAGGCGGTGCGCGGGCGCAAGGGCGTGCGCGACCTCGCGCCGCTGCTGCTCGAGAACTTCAAGACCGAAAAGATTGCGGTGCACGAGCTGACGGCCGAAGAGAAGCTCGTGTTCGCGAAGGCCTGTGAGCCCGTGCACGACAAGTGGGCCGCGAAGGTGAAGCCCGCGGCGCCCCTGCTCAAGAAGGCGAAGGCAGCGCTCGCCGAGCTGCGCAAGAAGGCGTAAAGCCGTCGTTTCGTGACTCGCTCACTCGATGAAGTGCTCGACAGCCCCGCCCCGGCGGGCGTGCGGTTCATCGCGCTCGAGTACCTCGACGACTGGCGCGCCACGCTGCCGCGGCTGAACGACGCAGACGACACCGAGGCGCTGCACGACTACCGCGTCGCGCTGCGCAAGCTGCGCAGCTGGCTGAAGACGTTCGACGAGGGCGGCGACAAGGCGCAGAAGCAGCTGTCGGGCCTGAACGAGTCGACGGGCGAGGCGCGCGACCTCGAGGTCTTCGAGCAGTGGCTCGAAAAAGACGAGTCACCCGCGGCCGTGTACGCCCGCGAGCAGGTGAAAGACCACGGCGAGGTCGACGTGGCGCGGGTCGAGGCGAAGACGCTGAAGGTCGCCGAGAAGCTCGCCGAGCGGCTGTCGCGCTACACGCTCGAGGTGCCGCTCGGTGCGGGCGCGCCGGTCGTGCCGTTCTCGTGGGCGTACGCGTCGGCGCTGCGCAAGCTGCACAATGACCTCACCGAGGCCGCGCTCGCCGCGTCGAGCATCGAAGACGCAGAGCTGCTCCACAAGGTGCGCATTCGCGCGAAGCGGCTGCGGTACGCGCTCGCACCCATCAAAGACTGGCCCGAGGTGGGCGAGGCGCTGAAGCTCTTGAAAGAGCGGCAAGACCTGCTCGGCGAGCTGCACGACCGGCACGCTTTCGTCGGAGTGCTCGCAGGCATCGTGCGGCGGCACCCGCCTCCCGACATCGCGGCGGGGCTCGAAGGGCTCGTGGCGCGCGCCCACGAAGAGGGGCACGCGCTGTACCAGCAGTACGCGCAGCACCGGCACGCGAACGACGTGCGGCTCGCCGCGCTCATCGACGTGGTCACCGAGCGGCTCGGCAAGCGCATGGGGCTGCACGTCGAAGTCGTGCCGCAGGGCTGAAGACGAAAAAGTAGCCTGTCCCCCTTTTCAGCCCAGCGCGCTCTCGAGCCCGAGGTCGAGCCAGCTCTTCGTCATGCCGAGCAGCGACTCGACGTCGGCCGGGGTCATCTGCGCGCCGAGCCGCGCGCGCGTCAGCGACAGCACGCGGGCGCGGGCCTGCATGAGCCTGCGGTGCACCGACGAGCGCGACTCGCCGTACATGGCGGCGAGCTGATCGAGCGTCAGGCCGTGCAGGTCGTGCAGCCGCAAGAACGCGCGCTCCTGGCTCGGCAGCGAAGCGAACACGGCGCGCAGCGTCTGGGCGAGCTTCTCGCGGCCGTCGGCGCGCATCACCTCGAGCTCGAGGTTGCCGGCGATCAGCTCGGGCGAGAGCGAGGCGCTGTCGCGCGACGTGAACAGCTCGAGCTCGGCGGCCAGCCGCGTCACCACCATGCGCAGCCACGCCGACAGCGGCCCGCGCGCCGACCACGTCTTCAGCTTGCCGCCGACGACGAGGCGCTCGCGCGCGACCTGCAAGAGCTCGTCGCGCGCCGCCGCGCCGAGCTTCAGCCCGGCGGTGGCGGCGAGCAGCTCGGTGTCGAGGCGCGCGAGCGCAGCCGGCTCACCGCCCAGGCACCCCTCGACGGGAAACGTCTCGGTCACGGTCGTCATCTAGAGCCCTCTCTCTCGTCGCCAGGCGGCGATCTGCTGTTGGTCGAGCTCCGTGCGGCGGCCGAGCGCCCCGAGGGCGCGCTGGCTCTCTTCGAGGTAGCGCACGGCCTCGGCGCGCTGCGTGCTCCACAGCGCCCGCGCGAGCAGAAACGTCGCGAGGCCCGACTCCATCGGGTCGCGTGGCGCTGGGCCGCGCAGCTCGTGCGCCTTGAGCAGGCTGAGCGCCGCTTCGCGCTCGCGCCCGAGCGCCAGCTGCACCTCACCGAGACACGTGAAGTCGCGCGCCGCGTCACCCGACGCAGCGCCCTGCACCGCCGTGTCGAGCTCGAGCGCCTGCTCGCAAAGCATCTCGGCGCCCTTCGCCCCGCCGCGGGCGACCGCGATGCGGGCCACCAGCCGCAGGTACGACGTACGCGTCGCGCTCTTCGGCCCGTTCGCGGCGTCGATCACCGCGAGCGCCCGGCGCGCGTCGGCGTCTGCCGCGTCGAGCCCACCCGACAGCAGCCGAATGAGCGCCCGCTCGCGCAGCACGGTTCCCAGCCGCGCCGACTGAGGGCCCTGGCTCCGCTCGACCCGCGCGACCGCGTCGTCGGCGAGCCGGTTCGCCAGCTCGGTCTGCTGGTCCTCCCGCTCGAGCAGCGCGCGCTGCATGAGCGTGATGGCCGCGGTGGGGTGGTCGACCCCCAACGTCTTCTCGAGCAGCGGCTGGGCGCGCTCGAACAGCTCACGCGCGCGCTCGAGCTTGCCGAACTTCGACTCGAAGCTGGCGAGGTTCGAGAGCGCCGAGCCGAGCGTGCGGTCGTCACCCGCGCCGGTCGCGCCCGCGAGCTCGATGGCCCGCGACCACGCGGCGACCGCGCCGTCGAGGTGATTCAGCCACTCTTCAGAGTTCGCGAGCGCGTTGTACGCCGGAGCGAGCCCCGGGTGATCGGCCCCGAGCAGCTCGCTGCGCAGCGCGATGGCCGCGCGGTAGAGCTCGCCCGCCTCTTTCTTCTTCACCCGGCGCGCGGCGAGGCGGCCCTGCTCGTAGGTCAGGTCGGCGAGCTCGAGGCTCTTCGGCGGCGCGCGCTTCGCCGCAGCGTCGAGCGCCTGGCCGGCGTCGTCGAGCTGCGCCACCTGAATGAACGCGCGGCCGAGCGCGAGGTCGAGTTCGAAGCCGAGCGGCTGAAGCCCCGTGCGCTCGACCGCAGCGCGGGCGTCAGCGACGAGCCGGGGCAGCTCGGCCCTCTTCGCGAGCCCGTCACCGACACACGCGACGAGCTCGACCCACGCGCGCGCGGCCGTGATGCGGTCGTTCGCGCCCTCGGCGCGCGCGATGGCCCGGCGCAAGACCGCCTCGGCGTCGGCGGCGCGCCCCGAGCGCCGCAGCAGCGTGCCAAAGGCGAGCTCAACCTCGGCCTCGAGCGGCTCGAAGCCCGTCGCCCGCACCGCGGGGCGCAGCACGCGCACCGCGGCGACACCGTCGGCGAACCGGCCGAACGCCGAGAGCGCGCTGACGCGCGCGAGCTCGCGCCGCGCCGCCCTGACCGCGGGTCGCGAGGCCTCGGCCGGCACGTCGGGAATCGCGAGGCCCTTCGCGTCGCGGCACGCCGAGGGCGAGCCGAGCGGCGCGACGGCCTCGGTCGCATGCGCAGCGGCAGGCTCACTCGCGCGCAGCACGTCGGTCACCGCGCCGAGCTGCTCGAGTTGGGCGTCGAGGCACGCCTCGAGACGGGGCGCCCGGTCGAGGCAGGCCTGCGTGCGCAGCGCACGCCAGTCGCTCGCCCAGGCGTCGAGCTGGGGCAGCACCCGAGCCGCGACGGTCTCGGCGTACGAGCTCTGGCCCAGCGCAGCGCGCAACTGCTCGCGTACCTCGGGGCTCCACACGGCGGTGAGGGTGTCGGCGGCCGAGGCGCAGCGCACGCGCGGCCCGAGCACGAGGCCCGCCCCCACGGCGACCGTGACGACGACGAGCCCGGCGAGCGCGAGCACCGCCGAGCCCGGCCGGCCCGCCGCCTTCAGCTCGGCCAGCAGCGCGTGCATCGACGTGTGGCGCTCGCCCGGCGCGTGCGCGAGGCCGCGCTGCAGCGCCCTGACGATGCGGCGCGGCACGCCCGACGCAGGCCTCGACGGCAGCGCGGGGGTCGCGCTCTTGCGTTCGAGCTGCTCGTCGAGGTCGCCGGGAAACGGCAGGTCACCGAACAGGGCCTGGTGCAGCGCGACGCAGAACGCGAACTGGTCGGAGGCCGGCGTGCCGTGCTCGCCGCGCAACAGCTCGGGCGCCATGTACGCGGGCGTGCCGACGAGCGAGCCCTCGCGCGTGAGGGCGCCCTGGGGCAGCGCGTCTTCGTTCGCGGCGGGCGCGGCCGGCTCGACGGCGTCGGCGTCGCGCGCCAGGCCGAAGTCGGTGACGCGCACCTCGCCGCTCGCAGAGACCAGCACGTTCGCCGGCTTGAAGTCGCGGTGTACGAGACCCGCGTCGTGGGCCGCGGCGAGCCCGGCGCCGGCGGCACGAAACACGCGCACCACCTCGCGCCACGTAGGCCGCGCGCGCATCCACTCGGCGAGGCTCTGGCCTTCGACGAGCTCCATGGCGACCCAGATGCTGCCGTCGAGCACGCCGAGCTCGTAGACGGTGACGACGCTGCGGTGAGAGAGGCGGGCGAGCGCGCGGGCCTCCATCGTGGAGCGGCGCTCGAGCTCGGCGGGCGAGAGGTCGCGCGGGCGCAGCACCTTGAGCGCGACGCGTCGGCGCAGCGTCAGGTCCAACGCCGAGTAGACGGTGCCGGCGGCGCCGCGGCCGAGCACGGCCTCGATGCGGTAGCGGCCGACCTCGGCGCCGGGCTCGAGCGTCGAACCCGCGTGCCCGGCGCCGGCGGCGAGCACCACCTGGCACAGCTCGCACGACTCGACGTGCTCGACGAGGCGGGCGCGCGCGGGCGAAGCCGGCTCGCCGGCGAGCAAGCGCAAGAGCTCGTTCTCATCGGGGCACCCAGCGACACCGGCGCCGAAACGGGAGCACCGCGCCTCAGGCGCGGAAACGGGAGCGCAGTGACCAGAAACCCAGCGACCAGAAGCCGACATATGCCGCGATGAATCGTACGGGCGCGTGTGCGCGCGGCTCCACCACGTGTGGGTGCACACAGTCACGTCGGGGCGACACGTGAATTGTTGGGACGGCGAGCGGCGACGGCCCTCTTCACCTGCAGAGGCCGCTTCCGACCTCATCAACCAGCGAGCACGCCATGACGAAAATCGACGAGTCGGGTTCCCCCAACAGCGCAGCGCTCGAAGCGCAGCGGCGCGCAGAAGAAGAGGCGCGGCGCGCGGCCGAAGCCCGACGTCTTGCGGAAGAGGCGCGGCGGGCCGCCGAGGCGCAGCGTGCGGCGGCGGCGGCGGCGGCGCAGAACAACGAGAAGCTGGGCATCTCGGCGAGCGCGGCGCGCGGTGGCTTCAAGCGCATCGACGAGCTGTCGACCGGCAAGGGCTCGGCGCTGCGCAACCTGTCGCTGCGCTCGATCGGCTCGGGGCCGGCGGCGCAGGCACAGCCCCTGAGCGACGGCCGCACGTTCAGCCCGTCGCAGCTGCTGGCGCTGCAGCGCGGCGCGGGGCCGAAGGCGACGTCGCTGCACGACGAGGTGATGGGCGACGGCCAGGCGAACTGCCTCGAGAAGGCGACGCAGCTCGCCGGGCCGAACGACACCGTGGTGCTGCTCGCCGACCAGCGCGACGCGACGGGCCACGCAGTCGTGAAGCGCCCCGACGGCTCGGTGGTCGACCCGAACGACCCGAGCAGAAAGTACGGGTCGCTCGACGACTACGCGAAGCAGAACCCGCACTACGGCAACCCGGTCGAGGTGAAGGCGAAAGACCTGAAGCACGTGCTCGCCGCGCCGCCCGGCGCCGAGCGCGAGCGCCGCATCGCGAACCTCGGGCTGACGGGCGCGGCGGCGCGCAGGGTCGCAGACCCGGCCGGAGCAGGCGCCGTCGACCACGACCAGCGCCGCGCCGGCGCCGCGAGCGCGCAGTTCGTCGCCGACCAGGTGAAACACCTGTCGCCCGAAGAGCAGCAGAAGGTGAAAGACGCGGCGAAGGCGGTGCACGACGCGCAGAGCAGCAGCGCAGACCCGCAGGCGCGCGCCGAGGCCGTCGCCGCCGCCCTCGCGCAGCAGTCGGCGCAGCTCGCGAACGACCCGAAGCTCGCGCAGGCGTTCGCGAACAGCGTCGCGTACGAGGTACAGGCCATCGCGGGCGACCTCGGCAAGGCGAAGAACGCCGGGCCCGCGCTGAAGTCGCTCGCCGAAGCCGCCGGCAACCTCGGTGAGACCGGCGGCCTTCAGCTCGGCCGGCAGCTCGCGAACGGGCTGCCCGAGCCGCTGCCGGCGGGCTTCGACCAGGCGCTCGGCGACGTCGCGAAGAACGGCGGAGGCGGCCGCACGCTGCTGTTCGCTACGGCGCAGGGCCTCGAGCTCGCCGGCAAGCCGAAGGGGCTCGACGCGCTGAAGCGGCCGATGAACGAGACGACGCAAGACATTCAGCCGGCCATGCTGGTCGAGCCCATCGACCCGAACGACCCCGACGCGGTGGGCAAGGCGGGCCTGCAGCTCGCGCAGGCGCGGTGGTCGAACCCCGCGAACGTCGGGCCGGGCGGGCAAGACGCGCAGTACCTGCGCACGCTGGCGGCGCAGCAGAAGGCGCTCGCGGGCAACCCCGAGGTGCTGCAGCAGGTGATGCAGGGCCAGCGCGGCGCGATTGCCGAGGTGGCGAACCGCCACCTCTCTGATGGGCAGGCGATGAACCCGCTGTTCCGCGCGGCAGAGGCGGCGGGCAACGGTGAGGTCGAGAAGCTGGCGAAGCAGTTCGCGTCGCAGACGAGCGGGCGCTCGTCGACCGGCGGCAACGACGTGAACGCCACCATCGACCCGAAGTACGCGGCGGCGCTCGCGGTCGCGTACCAGGAGGCCGGCAAGCCCGAGTCGGCGGCCGACTACGCCGCGCGGGCCGCGCAGCCGCTCGATGCGGCGCAGAAGAAGGCGTACGACGCGAGCAAGAAGGTCGGTGAGCTCGAGGCGAAGCTCGAGAAGCAGCTCGCGACCGTCGGCGGCGCGATGACGCCCGAGCAGAAGCAGGCGTACCAGAAGAAGTTCTGGGCCGACCACCAGCCCGAGCTCGACGCGAAGAAGGCGGCGAACGAAGAGCTCGCGACGTACGTGAAGGGCAACCTCGAATCGCTGAAGAAGCTGGCGGCGACGAACCAAGACGTGGCGAAGGGGCTCGCCGACTCGCTCGGGGTGCTCGCGAAAGACCCGTCGAAGGCCCAGTTCGTCAAAGAGACGGTGGGGGGGCTGGCGACAGAAGGCGGCAAGCTCCCCGACGGGTTCAAGGCGAGCGAGAAGACGCTGGCCGAGGCGTTCACCACCGCGTCGACGACGCTCGCGAACGAGGCGCTCGCGAACGGCGACCACGAGGGTGCGCTCGCGCAGGTGAAGCAGGCGCAGGAGTGGATGAAGGCGACCCAGTTCTCGAGCCCCGAGGTGCAGGAGCTCGTGAAGAAGAGCCTGCCCACCTACGAGGGCCTGACGAAGGCGATCGAAGAATCGATGAAGGCGGGCGACACGAAGGCGCTCGAGAAGTTCCTGAAAGACCCGCGCAACGCCGAGGCGCTGGCGGCGGCGGGCCACGCGGCGGGCCACGACCCGCTCTTGAAGGCGTTCACGAACCTGTCGCGAGGCGTGGCGATGGGCGGCCTCATCTACAAAATTTCGAACGCGAAGGACCCGCAGACTGCGCTGGCGGGCATCTCGAGCGCGGGCGCAGTCGGGGCCGAGCTGCTCGAAGAGGGCGCCCACGGCATCGCGAACATGTTGCGGCAGAGCACCAGCGAGGCGCTGAAGGCCGCCGAGCACGGCGCACACCAGCTCACGAAGGTGCTGGGCAAGGCGGCGCCGGTGCTGAACCTCATCGCATCGGCGGCCTGGCTCGGAGTCGACACGGCGAAGATGATCAAAGACCCGAACGTGAAGACGGGGCTGCACGTCGCCTCGGACCTGCTCTTCGCAGCCAGTGCCGCAGCGGCAATGTCGGGCAACCTGCCCGTCGCCACGGCCACCGCGATCGCCGGCGCCGTCACCGCGCTCGGCGGGCACGTCTACGGCGAGTACAAAGATGTGAAGGAGCTGAAGGAGGACAAGAAGAAGTTTCTCACCGGCATCTTCGCCGACTCGGGCATGCCGCCCGCCGACGCCGAGAAGCTCGCGAAGCGCATCGCCGAGTCGGAGCTCGACCTGAACCAGCTCGCGACCAACGCCGGCCTCACGCCCGACCAGGTGCTCGAGGTCATGAAGAGCACGCCCGCGCTCGAGTCACCTCACCTCGCGGCCGCCCTGCCCGACCTCGCGCGCCTGAGCGGGCTGAAGGGCGCGGCGTTCGTCGAGTGGCTGAAGAGCGTCGACCAGAAGGCGCCCGGCCTCGGCAACGCGCTCGAGACGCTGCACCGGACGGGCGGCGTGGCGTCGGCCGAGCAGTCGGGCAACGACCGGGCAGCGCAGTGGGTCGCCGCGAACCCGAACGTGACGGGCGCCGAGCGCGAGAAGGGCATCGCGCAGGCGTACCGCGAGGGCTACGACGAGACGCTCAAGGCGCAGGCGAAGAACGCGGGCCTCTTGCCGTAACCCCATCGTGAGGCATGCCGGTATAAGCAGCACGCCGGCATGCGCGCGCTTCGCCTCGTCACGTGGAACGTGCTCCACCGCATTCACGGCGACAAATGGTCGGGGCACATCGTCGGCAGGTTCCCCGACGAGCGCGTGCGCACCGAGCGGGTCGCGGCGCGCGTCGCCGCGTGGCTGGGTGAAGGCGACGGCGCCGTGGTGTGCCTGCAAGAGGTGAGCGGCGACCTGCTCGAAGCGCTGCGGGCGCTGAAGGGCACGGTGTTCTCGCACCGGTACCCGCGGGTGCCGAGCACGCTCAAGTTCTGGAAGCGGCCGCTCGCCGACACCAGCGAGCACCTGGTGACGCTGGTGGCGGGCGCAGGCCGCGTGCTGCACGCGACGACGTTCGCGAACGACAAGGGCAAGGGGCTGCTCTCGGTCGGGCTCGACGGCGGCGTGACGCTGGTGAACACGCACGTGTCGTTCGGCCGCGACGGGGTGCCGCAGCTGCAGCAGGTGTCGGCGCTGCTCAGGGCTCCCGCGGTGCTCGCGGGCGACCTGAACGCGGGGCGCGACGTCATCGCGGCGGCGCTGGCGCCGGGGGTGGCGCTCTCTCAGGTGGGGTCGCCGACGTGTCTGGGCTCGGGGCGGCACGACCACGGCAAGGCGATCGACCACGTGGCGGTGGCGGGCGGCGAGCTCGGGGCGGTCGAGGTGCTCGAGGCAGAGGGGCTGTCTGACCATCACCCGGTGCGCGCAGAGCTGCGGTTCGGGTAGCTCGCCCCGTGGCACGCACGAAGCTCCCACGAACCGCGAAGCAGCCCCACAACACGAGCTCGTGTGTCGAACACGCGGCGGCGCGGCTCCGGACGTACTGGGACGACTGGAAGCACCTCGCGGGCATCGTTCGGGGCGGCCCTGCCGACCTCGGCACCAACCCGCGCCATCTCGAGGCGTTCGGTCGCTGGCGTCAGTCGCGCGCTACTCGGCGCACTGGGTAATCGAGCCGATCCACTCCTCGACGAGCGAGACGGCGGTGAAGTCGACGACGTCGCTCGCGAGCGGCGGCATGCGGGCGCCCGCACCGAGGCCCTGCATCTTCGCGGGCAAGAGCGAGTTCATCGGCTCGCCGGGCGTAATCTCGGGGCCGAACGGCGCGCCGGCGTCACAGATGTGCGAGTCGGCGAGCGACGTTTCCCACCGGAAGTCGCGCGTCGGCCGCGAGCCGCCGGGCTGGTGACACTGGGCGCAGTTCGACGCGAGGTACGCGCGCACGCGGCGGTAGAGCGACTCGGTCGTGTCGTGCGGGTTCGCGAAGCGGCCGGCGTCGGCGGTCGACGTCGCGCCGAACAGGCCGAGGTGCTCGAACACGCGCAGCTGGCTGTCGTAGACGCCGCCGTAGTCGTGCGTGCGGTTCAGCTGACCGGCGACGACGCCGAGAATGTGACCCGAGGCGGCGACGTGGCAGGTGTTGCACTGGTCGCGCGTCGGGTAGATCTGCACGTGCCCGCCATCGACGCCCACGTACGGCCACGTCACCCGCTTCGTGCCCGGCTCGTCGAGCAGCGTCGCGTCGGTGAACGTCGCGTTCCACTCGTAGCCGAACCCTTCCCAACCGCTCGCCGTCTTCACGAGAAAGCGCGTCTCGACCGGCCGCCGCGTCGTGCCGTCACCGGGCGTGGCGACGTACGAAAACTCCTTCACGACCATCGTGCCTTCGGGAAACGAGAGCGCGCCCCGCCCCGAGTAGCCGAGCGTCTGGCCCGCGGGCAGCCGAAGCCACCTGCGCTTCAAGGCGGCGTCGCTCCACAGGGGCGAGCTCAAGTCGTAAGGCACGAGGTCGGCTGCGGCGCGCGGCGGGTTCTGCGTCGTGTCGAAGCAGTTCGTCGCGGCGAGCGACGTGGGCGGGCCGCCGGTGTCGAGCCCGAGCGAGCACGTGCTGGCTGCGGCGCGCGCGGCGATGCCGAACGGGTTCGCGAGGCCCGCGGCGTTGAAGCGGTAGAGCGAGACACCGTCGCGACCGTGCGCGGCCACCAGCGGCGACTCGCCCTGCACCGCGAGCCCGCCCGGGTACGGGCGCTGGCCGCCGGCGAGCTCTTCGCCGCCGAGAAAGCTCCACGCGCCGTTCGTGTAGCGAGAGATGGGCAACGTCCACCTGCCCCAGTGGCTCTCTTCGGCCCACGCGACGACGGGAGCGCCGGTCGCGTCGATGCCGAGCACGGGCGACTTCGCGGGCCGCGCGAGGTCGACGTCGAGCGGGCGGCCGAGGCGCGACCACACACCGTTCACGCGCTGCGCGACGTGAATGGTGCTCGCCACGTCGTCGTCTTCTTCCCACGCGATGACGACCTGCGCCCCGCGGGCCGCGAGCCTTTGCGCACGCGCCGAGCTGAGCGCACGCACGTTGAGCGAGGTCGCGCCGACCTTGAGCTGGGTCACACCCAGCACGACCTCGAGGTGCGCGACGACGGGGGTGTCACCTTCCATCGCGAGTGCGGGGCCCGAGGGGTCGGCGAGGCCGGCGACGCCCGCGGTGGTGAGGTCGGGGGCGGCCGCCGTCCACGCCGTGCCGGCCCACTTCGAGACGCGCACGGTGCGCGGGCCCATGCGCATCGGGCCGCCGAGGTCGGTGAACGCGACGACCGGGTTGCCCGCCACGTCGAGCGCGACGTCGGGGAAGCCGCCCGCGCCGACCGTGGTGCCGAGCGTCACCCACGCGCCGCTCTCGAAGCGCGCGGCGACCACGTCGGTGTCGGTCTGCCACGCGACGACCGGGCGGCCCATGGCGTCGACGGCGACCGCGGGCCAGCTGCCCGCGCCGGGCGACGTCAGCGTCTGCACGCGACCTTCGCTCACGCGCGCGACGGCGATGCGGTCGGCCTGCGCGATGCGCTCGGTGAAGGCCAGCCACGCGACGCCGTTCGGGCCGACTGCGACGCGGGCGTTGCTGCCGGCCAGCGCCGCCGTCTTCGACCACTTCGTGAGCTCGAACGACCAGCTCATCGCCGCGTTGACGTTGCCGGCGCGGTCGGTGAGCGACCCGGCGACGATGGCGGCCTGACCGTTGAACGGCAGCGCGGTGTACGTCGGCGCGACGGTCGCCGAGTACTTGAGCCCGTCGGCCGAGAGCTGACCGGGCGCGGGCATCGCCTGAACGGTGAGCACGGCGGCGTTCGCGACGGTGACGGGCTCGTCGACCTCGACGCCGAAGCCGTCGCCCCACCACGAAGGCCCATCGAGCCAGCGGCGCACGACGCGCGGCGCGGTGCGGTCGACGGTCACCTCGAGCGCCGCGGAGTCGACGTTCGCGGTCTTCAGGCTCGCGCGCACGACGACCGAGTGCTGACCCTCGGGCCACGACGTGGTGTCGAGCGAGACGGTCGTGAACGGCGAGGCGACGGTGGCGACCTCTTCACCGCCGCGCAGCACGACGACTTTGTCGGGGCCGCCCGAGACCGTGAGCGTGAGCTCGACGGCGCCGTTCGTGAAGACCGGGCCGGTCGGTGACGCGATGTCGATGCCGAGCAGCGGGCCGACCTCGCCGGTCGGGCAGCCCGCGAGGGCGAGGGCGAACAGCAGCGGCTTCTTCATGCGGGGCGAGACTATGGACGACGCCGGCGGATCAACGCCAGCAGGGCGAAGGCGAGCAGCGACTCGCCGCCGAGGCCGACGCCGCAGCTGCAGCCACCCGAGACCTGACCTGCGCCGCCACCGCCGGCCGTGCCGCTGCCGCCTGCAGTGGCGACACCGCCCGCGGTCGCAGAACCGCCCGCGGTCGCAGAACCGCCGGCTTCACCGCCGCCTGCAGTCGCTCCGCCCCCGGCGTTCGCACCGCCACCGGCGTTCGCTCCGCCGCCTGCGTTCGCTCCGCCGCCTGCGTTCGCTCCGCCGCCCGCGTTCGCACCGCCGCCGGCGGTCGCGGCGCCACCTGCCGTCGCACCGCCGCCTGCCGTCGCGCCACCGCCTGCCGTGTTGCCACCGCCGGCCGTGCCGGCGCCACCCGCAGTCGCACCGCCGCCGGCCGTGCCCGAGCCGCCACCTGCGCCACCCGCGGCGCCGACGTTGACGAAGAACGCCTGGGGCGCGCTCGCACCGGCCGCGTTGACCGCGCGCACGGCGACGGCGTGCTGGCCGGGCACCGCCGGAGTCCACGAGATGACGCCCGTGCCGGGCGCGATGGCCATACCGGCCTGAAAGACGTCGAGCTGAAACGTCGGAGCCGGGTTGCCCGTCGCGTCGACGTCGTAGGTGTACGGCATGCCGACCTGGGCCGTGGTGACGGCGGTCGAGGTGATGACCGGCACCGTCGCCTCGTCATCAGTCACGCGCACCTCGACCTGCTTGCCGATGAGGCCCGGGCCCGTGACGGCGATGACCGCGGTGTCGGCGTCGAAGTCGGCGTCTGACGCGGCGGTCACGGTCACGAACTGCGGCGTCGTCGCGTTCGCGGTCGTGAACGTGAGCTGCGCGGGCATCACGGTGATGTCGGTGTCGCCCGAGAGCCGCGCGATGTTCAGCGTGACGTTGGCCGCCGGGGCCTGCGCGAACGCGATGCGCAGCTGGCCCGTCGCGCCTTCGGCGATGGTGAGCGGCGACGGCGCGACCACGAACTGCGGGCCGTCGTCGGCAGTGTCGATGATGTTCACGGTCGACGCGACGTCGGCGAACCCCGCCGCGCTGAAGGTCAGCGTGCCGACGTCGTTGGTGTCGTCGGCGTCGGCCGCGCCGGCGACGGTCACGTACTGCGGCGACGCCCAGTTCGCGGTGGTGAAGGTGAGCGTGGCGCCGCCGGTGATGCTCAAGCTGCCCGAGCCGCTCGCCGCGACGTTGACGGTCACGTCGCCGGCGGGCATCGCGTTGAGGCGCACGCCGACGACGCCGCTCGTGCCCTCGAGAATCCACTTGTTGAGTGGCGTGACGCCGAGGCCCTGCGCGGTGCCGACTGGGAAGAAGCGCACGACCTGGCCGCCGCCGCGCACGTGGTAGAGGTCGCCGTCGAGGCCGACGTCGGTGTCGATGCCCGCGCCCTGACCGTTCGCGAAGAGGTCGGTGGCGGTGATGACGTTGCCGGCGCTCAGCTGGGCGCGGGCGACGTTGCCGGTGTTGCAGTCGCCGAAGAAGAAGTTGCCGCGGTAGGCGGCAGGCACGCGGCTCGAGTCGTAGAACGCGCCGCCGGTGAGGCAGCCGCCGATGTTCAGGGTCGCGAGCTGCCCCCCGCCCGAGGTGGCATCGGGGCCGTTCTGCGCCGCGATGAAGACGCGCGCCGAGAGCCGCTGCTGCACGTAGAGGGTGCCGTTGAAGCTCGCGCCGGCGCCGGTGAGGGTGAGGCGCTGGCCCACGTGGTACTGCTGGTCGTTCGTCGTGGTGACGAGCAGCGTGTTGTTGACGCGAATGAGGCCGTTGCTCGCGGGCGCAACGACGTTGCGCGTCTGCGACGAGTTGGTGCCGTACCAGAGCTTGGGCCGCAGAAAGCCGGCGGGCTGCGAAACTTCGTAGTTGTTGTACCCGGCGTTATCACCGCGCGAGGGCACGAAAATCTGCTCGAAGCTGTCACCGACCACGTTCAGCCACGGCAGGCCTGTCGACGGCTGCATCGTCATCGTGAACGGGTTGCGCAGGCCGCGCACCCAGATGGCGTCGGCGTTGCCGCCCGGCCCGTCCCAGAACGGGTTGTCGATGGGAATGGTGCCGTTGCGTCGCGCCCGCCCCATCTTCGAGGCGAGGCTGACGAGGTCGGCGTTCACCCCGACGCCGCCGCCGAGGTCGCCGATCGCCCAGTACAGCTTGCCGTCGGGGCCGATGAAGATGCCGCCGCCATCGTGGTTCGCGCCGTTCGTCGGCAGGTTCACCACGATCTCGGTGCGGTTGTTGCCGATGTTCATCGACGGCACGTCGGTGTACCGAACGATGCGCTGCTCGCTGCTCGTCTTCGTGATGAAGAGGTAGACGTAGCGATTGGTGAGGAAGCCGGGGTCGAACGCGATGCCGATGAGGCCACACTCGCTGTTCGTGTAGACGGGGCTGGGCTCGGTCACCCACGGGTTGCTCAGCAGCGCGCCGTTCTGCACCACGCGCACCTGACCGCTCTTCGCGAGCACGAACAGGCGGCCCGTCGTGTCGGGCACCCACGCGAGGCCGGTGGCCGCGTCGTTGATGCCGTTGGTGGCGGGGCTCTCGTCGAACGCCGGGTCGAGCGTGGCCGCCGAAGCTGCGAGTGCAACCAGACTGCACACGAAGACGAAGACGAGAGGGAGTGGGCGCATGGCAGGTCGCACTCTACGCACAACACGAACTTCGCCGCGCGCGATCAGCGCTTTCGGCGCGCAGGCTTTCGACGAGGTCGGCGGGGGGCGGGCCGCGAGCCACCAGACGGTCGCGGAAGGCTCGAACGTTCGCGCGAGTCAGGCGGGAGCTCACGGCGCCGGAGGTGCCGCGCACGACTTCGCGCGTGCTCCTGAGGTACACGGGCTCTGCCGTGAACCGCGCCCTCGCCCTCGTCCTTCTTCTCTGTGCCTGCTCTGCTCCCGAAGGTGTCGGCACCGGCACGTTCGCCCTGATGGAGCCCGACGCCACCCTCACCGGCCGTCGCAACTTCTTCGACTTCCCCTGGCCGAGCGACGTGCGGAAGAAAGACGACGGGCGCCTCGACGTCGACGGGTGGCCGGGGCCCGAGCTGCCCGAGCTCGCTCCGTTCAAGCCGGTCGCGGCGTCGCGCCGCGCGTTTCCCACGCTGCCGGTCGGCTACTTCCACTTCAACGGCGCGGTCGCGAAGCGCGAGACGCTCGAGGCGTACGCGCCGGTCATCGAGTCGCCGGTGCTGCTGCTCGAGCTGCGCGAAGGTCAGGCGCCGAAGCTGCTGCCGGTCGTCGCGTTCACGCTGCCGCCCGACCCGTACACCATCGACAACCTGCTCGCGGTCGCGCCGCGGCCGGGCGTGGTGCTGCGCGGCGGGGTGACGCACGCGTTCGTGGTGCTGCGCTCGTTCGGAAACGCCGACGGCGCGAAGCTCGGCATACCCCCCTTGCTGCACGAGCTCGCCGGGGGCAAGACGCCGGCGGGCGCGCGCGGCGCGAAGCTGCCGGCCCTCTACGGGCCGCTGTTCACGGCGCTCGACACGCTGAAGGTGCCGCGCAGCGAGGTGGCCGCGGCGACGGTGTTCACGACGTCAGACGAGGTGGCGGCGAACGCCGAGCTCGCCGAAAAGATGCGCGCGAAGTACCCGGTGAACCTCGAGGTGCTCGACGTCGAGCAAGACCCGCGGTTCGACACGCAGCCGTTCTGTCACCTGCGCGCACGCGTGACGATGCCGCAGTTTCAGAAGGGTGAGGCGCCGTTCAACAC
>JAEUJP010000161.1 GCA_016793725.1 Myxococcaceae bacterium
AGTCGATCGGCCGCTTCGTGACGGGCACGTACTATCTGAAAGAAGTCCCGGGGTGGATGAAGGCGCTCAACGACAAGAAGCTCGCCGACGCGATGCAGTCGAAAGAGTGGGCGCTGCTGCTGCCGCCGAAAGAGTACGTGGGCGCCGACGACCGGCCGTTCGAGGCCGACGTGTATGGGCTGGGCCGAACGTTTCCGCACCCGCTGAACGGCGGGCTGCAGGCGCCGGGGCCGCAGTCGTACGCGGCGCTGTCGTCGTCGCCCTTGATGAACGAGCTGTTCGTGCAGGCGGCGAAGGCGGCGATCGACGGCGAGGGCCTGGGCAAAGACGACGTGCCCGACCTGCTGGCGGTGAGCTTCTCGTCGTTCGATCGCACGTACCACCTGTTCGGCCCGTACTCGTGGGAGGTGCAAGACGCCGCGCTGCGGCTCGACAAGAGCATCGGCGAGCTGATCGCGCTGGCCGAGAAGGCGGCGGGCGGGCGCGGCAACCTGCTGGTGGTGCTGTCGGCCGACCACGGCGGGGCGGCGATACCCGAAGAGTGGGCGGCGGCGGGCATCGAGGGCGTGCGGGTGAGCCCCGAGCCGTACCGCGAGGGCCTGAAGAAGGAGCTCTCAGAGAGGTTCAAGGGCGACTTCGTCTCGGCGATCGAAGAGACCGACGTGTACCTCGACGCGAAGGCGCTCGCCGACAAGAAGCTCGACGGGGCGGCGGTGCGCCGCGCGGCGGCGGCGTGGCTCGCGAAGCAGCCCGACGTGGCGGTGGCCTATGCGCGCGACGATCTCGAGGCGGCGCAGGGCCCGCTCGCGGCCGCGCTGCGTGCGGGCTACTACCCCGACCGCAGCGGCGACGTGGTGTTCTCGCTGAAGCCGTTTCGGGTGCTCGAGTACGAGCCGTCGGGCACGTCGCACGGCGCGCCGTACTCGTACGACAACGAGGTGCCGGTCATCTTCCTCGGCAAGGGCGTGAAGCCGGGCTTCAACGGCGCGCCGATTCGGGTCGTCGACGTGGCGCCGACGGTCGCGGCCCTGATGGAGATGGGCGAGCCTGCGTCGAGCGAAGGGTCTGCGCGCGGCGAGGCGATGACATCGCTCCCGCGCTGACCATCACCGACGGCGCCCTGCCCGACCCGCTGTTTCGCCGGGTGCTCGCGGCGGTGCGGGGCCTGGGCGAGTCGGCCCTTCGCACGACCTACCAGACCACGTTCTGGTTCCCCGCCGGGGCCGAGCCCGCGTGCGTCGTCGAAGAGGCCGTGCGCGAGCTCTGGCCCTGTGTCTGGGCGGGCTCCGCTGTTCATCAGGCCGCCGAACAAAACGGCCGTTCGCCGGCCACATTCACGGGCGCTGCGCCCGCCGGAGGCCGAGGTGCCGAGTGGTGGCTGTCGCGCATGCGCACGTCGAACGTGCAGGTCGACTTTCATCGAGACCGTGACGAGAAGCTGGCGCTGCGAACGGGGCGGCAGGTGCACCCGAGCCGCTCGTCGGTGTTGTTCTTGAACCGCTGCCGGGGCGGCCTGCTCGCAGTGACCGAAGCGCTGCCGAACCCGGAGAACGAGAGCTTCGCGCCCGACCGGCTCGAGCTCGACCTGGTGAAGCCCGAGCCGAACCGGTTCGTGGTGTTCGACGGCGCCCTGACGCACGGGGTGCTCGACGCCGAGAACCAGGTGCCGGGGCGGCGGCTGCGGCGAGAGCCGGCCTTGCGGCTCGCGGTCATCATCAACTTCTGGGCGAAGCGGCCGGAAGGGACGCCGACGTTCGGTGAGAGCCGCGCCTACCCGGCGTTGAGAAAGAAGCCGAGGCGCGATCGATCGCGTGTGATAAGAGCGGGGCAGTGATTCGAGCGATTGTTCTCAGCGTCGTTCTCGTCGGCAGCACGGCGTTCGCCGGCGGCGAAAAGATGCACTTCGACGTGCCGCATCACTTCAGCAAGGCCGACGCGCGGGCGCGCACCCAGATGATGTTCGACTGGTGGCAGAAGGCGTACGGCGTGGCGGTGTCGTGGTCGGGCGACCAGGCGCACGTGGTGGGCCGGGTGAAGGGCATCGACATCGACGCGGTGCTGGTGGTGACCGAGAAGAACGTGGGCGGTGAGGCAGAAGACCCGGGCATGCTCGTTCGCGGGCTGGCGCGGAGCTACATCACCCGGTACCTCCAGAAGTACATGCACCCGCAGTACGAAGAGCCGTAACGGTTGGACGCCGCGGCCCTCCGCAGAGTCACCGGCGAGACGCCGGCCGCGGCAGAGATCCCGCCGACACGTTTTCACGCGCGGGTGCTCGCCGAAGAGAAGAGCCTGAAGAGCGGCGACAGCTCGACGCGCGTGGCGCGGGCGCTGGTCGACGCGAAGGTCGACCTGAACCCGCACCAGGTCGAGGCGGCGGTGTTCGCGATCGAGTCGCTGCCGCGCGGCGGGTGTGTGCTGGCCGACGAGGTCGGGCTCGGCAAGACGATCGAAGCGGGCATCGTGCTGGCGCAGCTGTGGGCCGAGGGGCGAAAGAAGATTCTGGTGCTGACGCCGGCGACGCTGCGCATGCAGTGGCAGGCCGAGCTCTCGTCGAAGCTCGACATCGAGGCGGTGGTGGTCGACGGGCGCACGGCGGGGCCGAACCCGTTCGACTCACCGAACGTGGTGATCGCGTCGATACCGTTCGCGGCGGCGCGGCCCGAGCTCTTGAGGTGGATCGAGTGGGACCTCGTCGTCATCGACGAGGCGCACCGCCTGCGCAACGCACACCGGCCGGGCAACAAGACGGGCAAGGCGCTGCGCACGGCGCTGCAGGGGCGGCCGAAGCTCCTGCTGACGGCGACGCCGCTGCAGAACGAGATCTCGGAGCTGTTCGGCCTGATGTCGCTGCTCGACGAGCAGATCTTGGGCCCGTCTGAGGCGTTCGAGTCGAAGTTCAACGGCGGCGAGCTCGATGAGGGTGCGGCGAGCGAGCTGAAAGACCGGCTGGCGGGTGTGGTGCAGCGCACGCTGCGACGGCAGGTGCGCGAGTACGTGCGGTTCACGAACCGCCGGTCGATCGTCGAAGACTTTCAGCCGTCGGCCGAAGAGCAGAGCCTGTACGAAGACGTGAGCGAGTACCTCCGCCGGCCCGACACGGCGGCGATCGACTTCGAGAAGCGCACGCTCCTGACGCTGGTGTACCGAAAGCTCCTGGCGTCGTCGTCGCACGCGATCGCGCCGACGCTCGAGAAGCTGGCCGAGGGGCTCGAGAAGAAGATTCAGTACCTGCCGCAAGAGCTGGCCGAGTTCGCCGAAGAAGAAGAGTCGTGGCGCGACGCGGGGGTGCGGGCGACGCGTACGGCGAAAGAGCTCGAGCTCGAGGTGAAGGAGCTGAAGTCGTACGCGGCGCGGGCTCGGGCGCTGACGAGCAACGCGAAGGGCGATGCGCTGAAGCGCGCGCTCGACCGGGTGTTCACGGTGGCGCGGGCGCACCAGTGGCCCGACAAGGCGGTGGTGTTCACCGAGAGCCGCCGCACGCAGGACTACCTGCAGAAGCTGCTCGAGCCCTACTACAAGGTCGCGGTGCTGTCGGGCGATGCGTCGACGCCGGAAGAGCGCGCCGCGCTGGTGCAAGACTTCCGCGAGCGGGCGCAGGTGCTGCTGTCGACGGAAGCCGGCGCAGAGGGCCTGAACCTGCAGTTCTGCAACCTGGTGGTGAACTACGACCTGCCGTGGAACCCGCAACGCGTCGAGCAGCGCATCGGGCGGTGCCACCGGTACGGTCAGGCGCGCGATGTTCTCGTGCTGAACTTCTTGAACCGGTCGAACGCGGCCGACGCGCGGCTGTACGAGCTGCTCGAGAAGAAGCTGAACCTGTTCGACGGCGTCTTCGGCGCCTCCGACGAGATTCTCGGGGCGCTCGAGAGCGGGGTCGACTTCGAGCGGCGGGTGCTCGACATCTACCAGTCGTGCCGGGCGCCGGCCGAGATCGACGCGGCGTTCACGGCGCTGCAGTCTGACATGGGCAAGAGCATCAACAAGCGCATGACCGAGACGCGCTCGCTCTTGCTCGAGCGGTTCGACGGCGAGGTGCGCAAGAAGCTGAAGCTGCGCGAAGAGACGGTGAAGGCGCGGCTGGCGCGGTCGAAGGCGGCGGCGAAGGTGCCGCTGCAGCCGCTCGAGGGTGTGGTGAAGCTGCAGGTGACGGCGCCGCAGCTCGAGGGCAAGACGGGCTGGTGGTTCGTGTACCGGTTCGAGGCGGCGGGCGGCGACACGCTGGTGAACGTGGTGCTGGTGCAAGACGGCGAGGGGTGGAAGACGCTGCCGCTCGAGCAGGGCGAGGCGCTCTTGAAGGCGCCGGCGATCGAAGGGGCGGTGATGCCTCCTTCGGTGTCGGTGGCGGCGGCGCAAGAGGCGGCGCTGAACCAGGCGCGCGACGAGGTGCAGCGGCGGCACGAGAAGAAGGCGGCGATCGACATCGACGAGGTGCGCGAGCGGGCCGACCGGTTTGCGGAAGATTGCCTGCTGGCGCCGAGGGCGAAGGTCGAGAAGGCGCGCGACGAGTGGGAAGCGGCGCGGAAGACGAGAGACCGCGTGCAGATCGAGCGCACCGAGCGCGCGTACCGCAAGGCGTTGTCGACGCTCCGGGCCGAAGAAGAGCAGCGCTATCAAGAGAAAGACCGGGCGATGGCGGCGCTCATGGCCAAAGCCAAGGTGACGGTCGGAAGAACGCTGATCGCCACCGCCTGCTTCAAGGCCGTGTAGGGCTGCTCGCGCTGTTGCTCGCTCCTCGACAGCCGGGGACGGGGACGGAGACGCCCGCCGGGCACGATTGCCGGGTTCACGCCCGCTCGAGCGCTACACTTTGAGTCGCACGACCCCCGGCAAGACCGAGATCTTCAGCGGCAACTTCCCGGGCTGCTCACCGTCACAGTCGATGAGCACCTCGTCGTCACACTCGGCCTCGACGACCTTGGCTTTGAGACAGCGGGTGCCCTTCCACTTCACGTGGTCGCCGCTGTAGATGCTGTTCTGTTTGAGCGCGAAGTCGCTGAGCTTGTAGCCGCTCCAGATGGTGACGTCGAAGACGCCGTCGCTGGTCGCGGCGCCGGGAGCGACCATCATGCCGCCGCCGAAGAACTTGCCGTTCGCGACCGCGATGGTCGTGCAGCTCACCTCTTCGGGCGCGCCGCCGTCGAGCTTCAAGCGCACGCGTTTGTCTTTCCACCCGACCAGCGCCTTCACCGAGCCGAACATGAACGACACCCGGCCGCCGAGCGCCTTGCTCGAGGTGTTCACCTCGCGGTCGATCTGCCCCGACACGCCGAAGCTGGTGATGTTCGCGAAGTAGCGCTGGGCCCGCGTGCCGTCGTGCGCGGTGTACTCGAGCAGCCCCACGTCGAACGGCTCGGTCGCGTCGCGGCGCAGCCGCTCGACCGTGTGCTCGAGCTCGAGGTCCCACCCGAACGTGCGGCGAAAGTCGCCGCCCGTGCCGCGCGGCAGCACGCCGAGCGCTGCGTTCGGGTTGATCGCCTTGCCGCCCTCGAAGAACCCGTTCACCGTCTCGTTGATGGTGCCGTCGCCGCCCACCGCGACGATGGTGTCGAAGCCCTGGTGCAGCGCTCGCCGCGCCAGCTGGCTCGCGTGCATCGGGCCCTCGGTGAAGCCGTACGAGACCTCGCCCAGCGACCGCACCAGGCGCGCCTGTATTTCGGCCCACCGCCGGCCGGTGTCGCCGTTGCCGCTCTTGGGGTTGACGACCAGGTAGGTCTTCATGACGTGGGGGGCTCGAAGTCTAGCCAGCGCTTGAGCACCGAGAGCAGATCTTCCGACCTGCGCCCTGCCCGCTCGAACATGCGCCGCGACGTCGGGCAGGCCGTCACCACGGTCTCGCCGGCCACCGACTGCAGCTCTGCAGCCTGCCGCCGGGCCACGTCGACCGCCGTCTCTTGCATCGTGCGCGGCAAGAGACCACCACCGCCGGCGCAGCCCGCCTCGTTGCCCGACGACGGCGCTTCACGCACGCTCGCCATGGCGCGGTGCAAGAGCCGGCGCGGCTCGTCGTACTGGCCCAGGCCCCGGCCCAGGTGGCAGGCGTCGTGGTACGCGACGGCCTCTTCGAGCGCGGGCTTGAGCGGCGCATGGGGCAGGTTCTCGTCGAGCACCTCGTAGACGGTGCGAATGCGGGCGCTCGGGTGCACGTCGAAGCGTGGGTAGAGCACCTTCATCGTGAAGGCGCAGCCGGGGTCTTGCACGACGAGCTCGGGGTACGGCCCGATCGACTCGGCGAACGAGCGCGCGTGGGCCTGAAACAGCTCGAAGGCGCCCGCCGCATACAGCGGGTAGCCACAGCAGCGGCCGGCGGCGCGGCTGACCCCGAGCGGAGCGCCGAACCGGTTCGCGACGTTCAGCGTCTCGTCGACGAGCTCGCTGCGCTTCACCAGCACCGTGCAGCCCGGGAAGAAGGGGTAGCGCACGGGCGAATCGGCCTTCCACGCGGCCACCAGCGGCGCGAGCTGCCGCCCGAACGGGTTGCCCGACTGCGCGAAGGTCGCGAGCGTCGAGGCGGCCCCGGCAGGCTGAACGCCCTTCGCGATGGTCTCGCCGCGCGCCGCGAACAGCGCATCGGCGGGCTGGTTGTGGTGCTTGCAGAACTCGGTGCAGCGCATGCAGCCGGTGCACGCGTGAATCGCCTTCGAGGCCTGCTCGTCGACGGGGCGCTGACCCGTGACGGCGAGGTGGGCAGCCGTCATCTTGCCCCAGGTCGACGTGGTCTCGGTCTTGGTCGACTCGGACACGGGGCACGAGAAGCGGCAGACCTTCGGGCAGTAGGCGCAGAACGAATATTCGCGGGCGTGATCTTTCATCGCCTTCACGGGGCACCTCCGAGCACGGGGGCGGCGAGCGTGCTGCCGTTCGCCCAGCGCGCCGGAGCATCGAGCATGAGCCCACCCGCACCGCCGGCGACGACGGCGCCGTGCAGGCTCAGGCGGTAGAGGTCGACGGCGTGGCCGGTGGCGAGCGCGCGGGCGACCGACTGCCAGCTGCACTCGTGCTCGCCGGCGGTGCCGGGCGCGGCGAGGTCGGCGCCTGCGGGGCGGCCCCCGAAGAGCGGCGCGCGGTGCTGCAGGCTGTGCAGGTCTCTCGCGACGGCGTCGATGGCGCCCTCGAGCTCGAGCTCGAGCACCGCGCGGTCTGAGACCTTGTGCGCGCGCACCTTCGCCGGCACGCAGCCGTCGCCGAGCGCGGCCTTCAGCGCATCGAGGGCGCTCTCGACCGAGGGGAAGCTCAAGCGCGCGCGCTGCTTCGCCTCGGGCAGCGGCACGCAGCGCAGGCGGGCCGAGAGCACGAGGCCGATGCGGCCGTGCGCGCCCAAGACGAGCGCGGCGAGGTCGGGCCCGGCGGCGCTGCGGGGGCTGAAGTGGGTCTCGAGGCGCTTGCCGTCGTGGAGCACGGCGACGAGCGACGCGCACAGCGGCTCGAGACGCCCGACGGGTATCGCGCGCAGGCCCGCATAGGGGCCTTCGAGAAAGTCGGCGAGGGTGAGCTTCAGCGCGGCGGGGCTCAAGGGGCCGAGCGAGAGCGCGTGGGGCTGCAGCTGGCGCTCGAGCTCGGCGAGCACGATGCCGGCGCCGGCCTGCACGGTGCACGACTTCGGGTCGACCGCCTCGAGGCGATCGAACGCGCCGCGGCTGAGGCGAACGTCGTGGTGCAGGCGGGCGCCGTGGGCGCGCAGCACGGCGAGCACGTCGGCGAGCTCGCGGGCCGACTTCGGGCTCGCGTACAGGCCGTCGGGCGCGTCGACGCACAGCGGGCCCAGGGCGTGACGCAGCGACGGGCTCGAGCTCACAGGCCCAACTTTCCCGGGTTCATGACGCCGTCGGGGTCGAAGTGATCTTTGAGCCACTTCAGCGCGTGCCGGCCTTCGCCGAGCGCGTCTTGCAGCGCGCGCGCCTTCAAGAGGCCGACGCCGTGGTGGTGGCTGACGTTCGCGCCCGCGCTCTGTGCCGCCGAGAGGGCGATGCGCCAGATCGTCTCGTAGCGCTCGCGCTCGTGGCCTTCGCCGGCGGCGCCGACGAACGAGAAGTAGAGCGAGCAGCCGTCGAGGTACGCGTGGGAAAAATGGCAGAGCACGAAGGCGTGCGGCGAGACGGCCGCGCGCACGCGCTCGTAGATCTCGAGCACGCGCTCCCACGGGGCGGCGACCTCGAACGTGTCGGCGAACGCGCCGCCCTCGAACACCTTCGACATGCGGTACGCGACGTCGTAGCGGGCCTCGAGCCACTGCTCGGCGGGCTTGGGGCCGAGATCGGCAGCGCCGAGACGGGCGCACAGGGTTCGGGCGGCCAGGTCTTCGTCGTTCGCGCGCTGGGCCTCACCTTCGAAGACGAGCACGAGGCGGCTCTTCTTGAAGAGGCTGGCGGCGCGGTTCATGAGGCCGGGGCGGCCGAGCGTCTGCGGAGCGAGCACGCGATAGAGCGCGGGCAGGAGCTCGCGGCTGAGCAGCGGGCCCGCGGCGGGCGAGGTGGTCTCGGTGTGGGGCGCGCGGTCGCCGACGATGGCGGTGTCGAAGGGGTCGTAGAGGCGCACGACCGAGGGGCGCAGGCCGGCGCGGAACATGAGGCGAATGGCCTCGAGGCCGTCGGTGAGGCTCTTGAAGTCGTAGGCGTGAAAGGCGCGGGCTTCGGCGAGCGGGAAGACGCGCAGGCGGGCGCGCGTGAAGACACAGAGCGTGCCCTCGGAGCCGATGAGCAGCTGCGCG
>JAEUJP010000176.1 GCA_016793725.1 Myxococcaceae bacterium
TCGACCTTCTTGAGCACGCGGCGCACCGCGGGGCTCCACATCGGCCGGTGGTAGAAGCCCGACGCCCCGAGCATCAGCGCGAGGCACGCCACGTAGATCGCGACACCCACCCACGCACTGCCCTGACGCGGCGTCAGCGCCACCAGCGCCGACCCGCTCGCCACCGCCACGCAGAACGCAATGAAGTGCGATGAGCCTCGAAGCCGTGGCTTCACCTTCGGTTCCATGCCCCGAAGCATGCGCCCGAGGCTGCGCGCGTGCGTCACGGCCCCGTCATGGGCCTGGCGAACGCCCGCGCTCGCGGCGCCCACATGCGCTCACTCGGCGATTCGGCGCAGGTCGAACAGCGGCTCGTCGGAGTCTTCACGCCCCCGCAGGTCGACCTGCCCCTCGAGCATGAAGTCTTGCTCACCGTCGGGCGACGTCAGCGCGTGCCGTACCCGCCACACGCGGGGCTCGTCGCCCGGCTCGACCTGCGTCAGGTGCGCGAGCCGCGCGCGCGGCGTCGTGTCGAGGGCAGGGTGCTTCGCCCAGTACGGCTGAAGCTCGGCCTCGAAACGTTCGGCCGTCCACCCCGATGAGCTGGGCACCATCTCGGCCGCCTCTTCGTAGCGCTTGCGCGCCAGCGCCACGACCAGCCGGTGCGCCTCGGCGCGCACGCGGGCCGCCAGCTTCTTCGGGTCGGCGCCCAGGTCGGGCGGCTTCTTGTGAGGAGCCGCCTGTGCCTGCTTCGGCCCCGGCTCTTCACGCATGCCCTGCCACTCTTCGAGCAGGCTCGAGTCGACCTGCTTCAGCGTCGTGAGCAAGAACGCCAGCACGTCTTCGACGCCCTCGTCGCGCGCCGCTTCGGGCACGTTGGTCGCGAGCGTCTTGTACGCCTCGGACAGGTAGCGAAGCAGCACGCCCTCGGTGCGCTGAAGCCCGTAGTCTTTCACGTAGTCGTTGAAGGTCGCGCACGTCTCGAACAGCTCGCGCGCGATCGACTTCGGCCGCACGTCTTCTTGCCCGACCCACGGGTGCTTCGCCTCGAACGTGTTGAAGTGCCCGTAGATGAAGTCGGCGTCGGGCTTCGGCCAGGTCAGCTTGTCGAGCTCTTCCATGCGCTGCTCGTACTCGACGCCCTGCGCCTTCAGCTCGGCGACCTTTTCGCCCTTCGCCTTGTCGAGCTGCGCGTACAGCACCGCGTCGGGGCTCTCGAGAATCGACTCGACCAGCGACAGCACGTGCAGCGCGTAGCCCTCTTGCGTCTTGTCGAGCTGGCCCAGGGTCTCGAGCATGAACAGCGACAGCGTGTGGTGCAGCGAGAAGCTCGCCTGCAGCCCCTCTTGCAGCGTCAGGTGCGCCGGCATCGTGCTCGTGCGCTTGAGATGGGTCACCAGCCCGGCCGCGAGCAGCGAGCGCAGCAGCACCCGCGCCTGCTTGTAGAGCCGCGTCTTCGCCTGGGCGTGGCCGTGGTGTTTGCCGATGAGCTCGATGAGGCGGCGGTAACCCCCGACCGACGCGTCGGCGTTCGCCTGCAAGAGGTTCACGATGAGGCCGTGGCTCAGCGTGAACCGCGACTCGAGCGGCTCGGGCGGGCGGCTCTGCAGCTTCTCGAAGGTCGCCTGATCCCAATGTACGTAGCCCTTGGTCGGCGGCTTCTGCATCACGACCTTCTTGCCGCCCTCTTTTTTCGCCTGCAGCTTCAGGTTCTCGATGACGTGCGCCGGCGCCTGCGCGACGACGTAGCCGACGTCGTCGAAGCCCTTGCGGCCCGCCCGCCCGCTGATCTGCAGAAAGTCGCGCACGCTCAGCTGCGCCGTCTTCTCGCCGTCGAACTTGCACAGCTGCGTCAACAGCACCGTGCGAATGGGTATGTTGACGCCCACGCCGAGCGTGTCGGTGCCCGAGATGACCTGCAAGAGCCCGTCTTGCGACAGCCGCTCGACGAGCCGGCGGTACTTCGGCAACAGCCCCGCGTGGTGCAGCCCGACCCCGTGCAGCAAGAGGCGCTTCAGGTCTTTGCCGAACGGGGTGTCGAAGCGCGTGCCGGCGACGGCCTCTTTGATGCGGTCTTTCTGCGCCTTGGTGAGGAAGTCGATCGACAGCAGGTTCTGGGCCTGCTCGGCCGCGGCGCGCTGGCTGAAGTTGACGAGGTAGACGGGCGAGCGGCCGGTCTCGAGCAGCTTCTGCACCGTCTCGTGCAGCGGCGTCTCGGCGTACGAGTACTCGAGCGGCACCGGGCGCTGCGCGCTGCGCACCTCGACGACCGCCTTCTTCGTCATCTCGGCGAGCGGGCCGGTGATGGCGGTGACGTCGCCGAGCGTGGCCGACATGAGCAAGAAGGTGGTCTCGGGCAGGGTGAGCAACGGCACCTGCCACGCGACGCCGCGCTCGCGGTCGCCGTAGTAGTGGAACTCGTCCATCACCACCCAGTCGGCGAACCGTCGGCCCTCGCGAAGGCTCAGGTTCATCAGAATTTCTGCCGTGCAGCAGACGATGGGCGCGTTGCGGTTGACGGCGGCGTCGCCGGTCATGAGCGCGACGTTCTCGGGGCCGAAGGCTTCGCAGAGCGCGAAGAACTTCTCGTTCACGAGCGCCTTGATGGGGCAGGTGTAGAAGCTGGTCTGCCCGAGCGCCATCGCGTTGAAGTGCAGGGCGAAGGCGACGAGCGACTTGCCGCTGCCGGTCGGCGTCGACAGCACGACGTGTCTGCCGCCGAGCAGCTCGAGAATCGCCTCTTCCTGGTGCGGGTAGAGCGACAGGCCGCTCTTCTCGACCCACTCGACGAAGCGGTCGAGCACGGCGTCGGCGGTGCGCTCGGCAGGGAGCATCGAAGCGAGCGACGCGGGCATCTAGCCCCATCCTGGCTCCGTTTGCTCCCGAGCGTTGAGAGAAAACGCAGCCGGCATCGCGAGCGCCTTGCGCAACATGCGCAGCACGGGCTCGGGCGCGTCGACGTCGGCGCGGGTCACCTCGATGACTTGCCAGCCGGCGGCGCCCATGCGGCGGCGCTGGTCGATGTCGAGGTACCAGCGCTGGCGATGGCCGTGCCACTGCCAGCCGTGGGTCTGCACGACCACGCGGCGGTCGGCCCAGATGTAGTCGATGCTGCCGATGCGGCCGTGCTCGTCGTAGATGGGCTGGCGGTACGTCGGCTCGGGGATGCGCGCCTTGCGCATGAGCTGTTCCCAGCGCACCTCGAGGGCGCTGTCGGTCGGCGACTGGCGCAGGGCGAGCAGCTTGCGCAGGCGATGGGGGCCGCCGGGGGCGTGGGGCGGCCAGGTGGCGAGCACGCGGGTGAGCCAGCCCTTGAGGCCGGGGCGGCCGCGCAGGGCCGAGTCGAGGGCGAGCTCGGCGTCTTTTTCGGGCAGTCGGCCGGCGAGGTCGATGAGCGTGCGCGGCAGGTGGGTGAGGCGAATGGAGTCACGCCGGGTCCACTCGCCGGTCAGCCTTCGAGAGCGGGTGATGGTGACGTCGCCGCAGCGGGGGTTGCAGGAGCGGGGCACGAGGAACTCGAGCGGAGTGGGCGCGGACTTGCCGAGGCCATCGAGGCCGTAGAGCCAGCCGGCGGTGGTACCGCAGGCGACCGCGTCGGGGGCTTGGAGACAGACGGCCATGACCGACTGGTGCCAGCTGAGGCCGACGGCGGCCGAGCGGTAGACGCCGGGCCGGGTCTGACTTTCAGCCACAGCCCGTCGGCGACGCGACGATGAAACGTTGCGTTCGACATCAGCTGCAGCGCCTGGCCGCGCGAGATGAGCCCGAACTGGTCGCGTGCGACGCCT
Organism: Myxococcaceae bacterium; assembly: GCA_016793725.1. GTDB lineage: Bacteria > Myxococcota > Myxococcia > Myxococcales > Myxococcaceae > Xiheicaenimonas > Xiheicaenimonas phototrophica. The sequence continues at coordinate 3,768 of JAEUJP010000176.1, forward strand.
GCGACCTTCGCGTCGGAGCTCCGAGTGTCTTCTTCCCCCGTTTTCATGCGCACAGGGTGGCACGGGGGGCTGACATTCATGCGGCTCGGGCGCAGATTGGGTTCGGGGGAATTCAACAGACCGCAGATCGGCAGGGCCGCGGCGAGGCCGATTTGGTGGGCCCGCTCTGCACTCGACTGATCAGTTGGCACGCCGGATGACCCCGAACTTTCTGCGGGTATCGACAG
>JAEUJP010000181.1 GCA_016793725.1 Myxococcaceae bacterium
GCAAGCCCGCGACCTCTTCGATCATCGACCGCGCCTCGCCCTTCTCGCGCGGCAGAAACCCGAAGAAGTGAAAGCGCCCGGTCGGCAGGCCGCTCGCCGAGAGCGCGGCGATGAGGGCAGCGGGCCCGGGAATCGGTATGACCTCGACGCCGGCCGCGACAGCCTCGGCGACGAGGCGCTCGCCGGGGTCGCTGATCGCGGGGCTCCCGGCGTCGGTGATGAGCGAGGCGGTCTCACCGGCGACGAGACGGGCGACGATGCCAGCCGCGCGCGCGGCCTCGTCGAACGCGGGCAGGCTCACCCTGGGCTTCGCGATGCCGTGCGGCTCGAGCAGCTTCGCGCTGTGGCGGGTGTCTTCGCAGACGATGAAGTCAGAGGCCTTCAGCGTCTCGAGCGCGCGCGCCGACACGTCGGCGAGGTTGCCGATGGGTGTGGCGACGAGAAAGAGCCGGCCCGGCACGCTCGGGTGATGTACCTCAGAACCCCGCGTCGAACGCGTTTTCGATGTGCTCGACCGTGGCGGCGCGCCCGCGGCCCACCACCGAGATGACGTCGAACCGCACCGCGACGTCGTGCAGCCGCTCGCCCTGCAGGTCGTACAGGGTGGCGAGCACGACGCGCTTCTGCTTCTGGAACATGACGGTCTCGCTCGGCTCACCCATCGCCGCGTTCGACTTCATGCGCACCTCGACGATCACGAGCAGGCCGTCTTTTTCGGCGACCACGTCGAGCTCGCCCAGCCTGCACGGCACGTTGCGATCTCGAATGTGGTAGCCGCTGCGCTCGAGGTGCTCGACCGCGAGCGTCTCGGCTTCACCTCCGAATGCACGCCGGTCGGGCTCCCGCCTCTGTTCACGGGGCATCTCAAGACTCCTTCGTCACCGAACCGACCGCGCCGCAGAGCATAGCGCCGGGGTCTGACACGGTTCGGGCTGTGGCAGACTCGTTGCGCCGTGAAGCACCTGCTGTTCGCCATCGCTCTTTCAGCCTGCGGGGCCACGCTGGCGCCGGCGCCCGACGCGGGTCACCAGGCTTCGCTCGCGCTCCAGGCGTGCCACGCCCAGACGCCGGCCACGGTGAACAACGCGGCCGAGCTGGTGCAGCTCATCAACGTGCTGCCCCGGCCGGTGACGGTGCCGTGTGTGGTCGCCGCCCTGCCCCGCCCGTTGCCGCTGGTGGCGACGCACAGCCAGACGAGCGCGCAGCCGGCCGAAGGCTCGATGAGCCCGCGCATCTTCGTCATGGGCGCCTCGCTGGTGATCGCCGTCGTGCCCTCGGGCGCCGGAGCAAACCTGCTCGAGACCGGCGAGTGGGTCACGTCGACGCGCACCATCAAGGGCGAGCTCGAGCTGCCGGTGAGCGCACCGGTCGCGAGCGACGCCTTGTACACGCACGTCGCGACCACGACGCAGCGAACCACGTGCGCGCTGTGCCACCGCGACGAGGCGCCGCACGACACGCGGGCCAGCGCCTTCGTGTCGACGGCGTACCGGCCGAACCCGGGCGAAGAGCTCACCGAGGCCGCGGTCGAGGCCCTGCATGACGCGTGTGTCGAGAGCGGCGAAACGACCGGGCGCTGCGAGCTCTTGCACGCGCTCTACGACTTCGGCGCCGTGCGGCAGAGCGCGTTCAGGCGCGAGGTCGAGCTGTTCATACCGTGAAGCTCTGCCCCTCGTCGGCCTGCGAGTCGCGGCGGGCGCCGACGACGTGCACGACCTGGGTGAGCGTGCCGAGGTGCTTCAGCATGCGGTTGACCAGCGGCAGCTTCGGCTCGTCGACGATGCCGGTCAGCCCGTCTTCGACGACGACGGGTATGCGGGCCCGCGCGCTGTACTTCTCTGCGAGGGTCAGGCGCAGCGCGAGGTACCAGAGGTCGAGATCTCTGCCGACCAGCTCGGTGACGGGCACACGCCGGCCGGGCGCGTGCACGAAGGCGCGGCCGTCTTTTTCGATCTCGGCCCCGTGGTAGCGGCGATCGGCGAGCGCGGTGAGGTACTGCACGGTGCGGTCTTTGAGCTGGCCCCACAGCCCGAGCGTGTCGAGCCCGAACAGATCGCGCGAGAGCGTCATCAGCGCGGGCGTGGGGTCTTCGTGCAGCTCGGTGGGGCTCGCCGCGAGGCCGAAGGCCTCTTCGGGGTTCTTCGCGCGCTCGAGCATCTCTTCGGCGCGCTGAATGTCTTTCTGAATTTCCATCTCGCTGCGGGCGTAGCCGCTGCCGCCGCCCTCTTCGAGCAGCTGCTGGTTCAGCTGATCGGCCTCGGCCTTCAGCGCGGCGACGCGTGCGGGCAGGTCGGCGTTCTCGGGGTCGACCTGCGCCTCGGCGTACTGGACCTCGAGCTCGGCCACCTTCGTCTTCAAGGTCTCGGGCTTTTCCATCGCGGCGTAGAACTCGTCGCGGGTGGCGGCGCCGACGGCCTCCATGGCGCCGTTGATCTGCGCCTCGTAGAGCGCGAAGTCGTCTTGCAGCTTCTTGATGCGCAGGTCGTAGATGTCGCCCTTGCTGCCGCGGCGGGCCTGCCCCTGAAGCTCCTCGATGTACCGCAGCGCCAGGAGCGCCGCGAACGAGAACGGCGCGATCGCGAACAGCGCGAGGTAGTGCACGGCCCCTTCGGTCAGCGCGCCGATGACCACCATCGCGAGCCCGGCGACGAGCGACGCGACGAAGCGGCCGTCACCCCACACCGGCGGCACCTTGAAGCCCGAGCGGCCCGCGCCGGCTTCGTCGCGCTCGTCCATCACGCGGCGCACGGCCTCGGCGCTCTTCTTCTTCTCGTCGGGCAGCCGCCTCACGCGCTCGACGATGTCTTGCGGCACCCCGAGCTTCTCGGGCGTCGGCGCCGACGCGAGCTCGGCTCGCGCCGCGTCGAGCTGGCCCCGCAGATCTTCCATCGCCTTCAGCTTCGCCTCGAGCCGGTACGCATCGGAGGTCAGCCCGTCGAGCCGGTACTGCAGCTCGCCCGCCTCTTTCGCCTTCGCCAGCTCTTGCCGCAGGCCTTTGAGCTTCGACTCTTCGACGGCGGCGTCCATACCGGCCTTCTTCTTGATGCGGTCGGCCTTGCCCGACGCCCGCCGGGTCGGGAACTGCGCCGGCGTCAGCGTGAAGATCGCGTCGAACGTCGCCCGCGGCGGCAAGCCCACCGCCTGCCGCAGCGTGCTCTGCATCTCGGCCGCATCTTGCGTCACCACCTCGTTCGCGCGCGTCGCGAGGTTGAGCTTGTGCAGCGAGCCCTGCCCGCCGAGCTCTTTCACCAGCCGCCAGACGCCGTTGTCGTTCGCCTGAAAGCTCGCGCCCGCCTTGCCGGTCTTGTGGCCGGGCGCGAGCAGCGACGCGTCTTGCCCGCGGCCATCGGGGTAACACAGCGCGAGCAGCAGGGCCGCGACGGGCGCGGGCGCTTCAGCCGGGCTCTTGAGCACGACGAAGCCGGGCTTGAGCGCCACGCGGACGGAGGGTGAAAACCCTCGCACCGACTGCACAGCGAGCTCGAGCAGGAGCATGAGCGGGCACCCTTTTTACGAGGGCGCCGCGCACTTGCGAAGAAAAGAAACTACGCCTTCTCGGCCTTCGGGCCCTTCTCAGCCTTGGGCTTCTTCTCGGCCTTGGCCTTCGGCGCCTTGGCCGGCTTCGCCTCGCCACCCTCGGCGGCAGGGGCCGCGGCGACCGCCTCGACCTCTTCCTGCTCGGCGACCTTCGAGGCCTTGCCGCGCAGCGCGCGGAGGTAGAAGAGACGGTTGCGGCGCACGTCGCCGTGCGTCAGCACGTCGATGGTCGAATAACGGGGGCTGTGGAGCGGGAAGATGCGCTCGACGCCGACGCCGTAGCTGACCTTGCGCACGGTGAAGGAGGCGCTGACGCCGCCCTTCTTCTTGCGAATGACGACGCCTTCGAACGCCTGTTCGCGTTCTTTGTCGCCTTCTTTGACCTTCCAGTTGACGCGCACGGTGTCGCCGGTGCGGAACTCGGCGAGCTCTTTGCGGCGCTGGGTGGATTCGACGTATTCGAGAGCGCTGTTGCGCATGGTAGGTCCGACTCCGAAATGAATGGAGCGGTGCGCCTAGCAGACTTGACTCTGGGCCGTCAACGCTGTCAGAAGCCGCGCACTCGCTGATTCGGGGCCCAGCATCCGGCTGGGATGCCGGTCAGCCCCAAAAGGAATGGTTTCGAACATGGCTGCTGCGACCACGACGGTTCTCGAAGCGAAGGCGCGTGAAGGTTCTGGCAAGGGCTCGGCGCGCAAGACGCGCGCGGCGGGGCAGATTCCCGCGGTCGTGTACGGGCGTCACCTCGAGAAGCCGCTGAGCATCTCGGTCGACCCGAAGGCGGTGAAGGCGGCGGTGCAGACGAACAAGCGCCTGAACACGATCATCAGCCTGAAGCTGGGCTCGGGCAGCCACATGGTGCTCCTGAAGGACTACCAGCAAGACCCGGTGACGCGTGAGCTGTTGCACGCCGACTTCATCGACGTGAAAGAGAATGAGCAGGTCAAGGTGAAGGTGCCGCTGCAGCTGGTCGGCCGGGCCGAGGGCCAGGCTGAGGGCGGCATTCTGACGCAGATGCGCCGCGAGCTCGAAGTGTGGGCGCTGCCGGCCGCGATCCCCGAGAAGATCGACGTCGACGTGACGTCGCTCAAGATCAGCCACTCGCTCCACGTGAACGATCTGAAGCTCCCCGCGGGCATCACGATCAAGTCGCAGGTGAACTACACCCTCGCGGTCGTCACGGCGCCTGAGGCCGAAGTCGTGGCGACTCCGGTGGCGGCGGCGGCGGCTCCGGGCGCAGAAGGCGCGGCGGCAGCGGGTGCGGCTCCGGCGGCGGGCGCGAAGGCAGGCGACGCGAAGGCGGGCGATGCGAAGGCCGGCGACGCGAAGGCTGCAGCTCCGGCGGCGAAGGCCGACGCGAAGAAGAAGTAGTCGAGCTGCAGAGCTTCGATGGCGGTCGAGACGCGAGCCCTTCGACGAGCTCAGGGCTTCGGCGGCGACGACGACCGCGCGGAGTGGCCGCAGTCTGGCCATGAGCACGGACCGCAGTCGCCAACGAAGCAGTGCGAAGTGTACCGGCCGCCAGCGCCATGAAGATCATCTGCGGGCTGGGCAACCCCGGAGACGAGTACGCACGCCACCGGCACAACGTCGGGTTCATGGTGTGCGAGTCGCTCGTGGCTCGGGCGAAGGGCTCGTTCACGCAAGTGAAGTTCGACGCCGAGCTGGCGCAGGTGATGGTCGCGGGCGAGCGGGCGCTGGTCATCAAGCCGCAGACGTTCATGAACCTGTCGGGGCGAGCGCTCGGGGCGGCGGCGCGCTTCTACAAGGTCGAGGCGGCCGACGTGCTGGTGGTGCACGACGAGCTCGATCTGCCGTTCGGCAAGCTGCAGCTGAAGGCGGGGGGCGGCACGGGCGGGCACAACGGGCTCGAGTCGATCGGCGAGTCGTGGGGTGAGGCGGGCTACGGGCGGCTGCGGTTCGGCATCGGCAAGCCGCAAGGCCCGAACGCCAAAGAGCGGGTGATCGGGCACGTGCTGGGCAACTTCTCGGGCGAAGAGGCGAAAGAGCTCGACGGGCTCTTGGTGGCGGCGGCCGAGATGGCCGAGGGGTGGGCGCGCGAAGGCATGCAGAAGGCGATGAACCGGTTCAACCGGCGTTGAGTCGTCAGGCGGCTTGGGTTACCAAGCATGGGACATGCGTAAGAGCCTCAAGGTCGACGAGCAGCGCCTGTCCGGCATCACGCGGACACCCTTCCCCGCTTCGAAGAAGGTCTACGTGTCGGGCCGCAAGTTCCCCGACCTGCGAATACCGCTGCGTGAGATCGCGCTGTCAGACACGCGCCACGCCGACGGCCGCATCTCGCACAACGCGTCGCTGCAGGTCTACGACACGACGGGGCCATACACCGACCCGACGGCGGCGATCGATCTGAAGAAGGGGCTCGCGACGGCGCGTGAGGCGTGGGTGAAGGCGCGCGGCGACGTCGAGCAGCTGCCCGAGCTGTCGAGCGAATACGGGCGGGCGCGGCTGGCCGACAAGCGGCTCGACGGCTTGCGGTTTCACGCGCGCAACCGGCCGTACCGGGCGCGCAGCGGGCGCAACGTGTCGCAGATGGCGTACGCGAAGCGCGGCGAGATCACAGCCGAGATGGAATACGTGGCCCTGCGCGAGCAGCAGCGGCTCGAGGCGGGCCAGCACGCGGGGCAGTCGTTCGGGGCTTCGATACCCAGAGAGATCACGCCCGAGTTCGTGCGCGACGAGGTGGCGAAGGGGCGAGCGATCATCCCCGCGAACGTGAACCACCTGGAGCTCGAGCCGATGATCATCGGTCGCAACTTCCTGGTGAAGATCAACGCGAACCTCGGGAACTCGGCCGTGACGTCGTCGATCGAAGAAGAGGTCGAGAAGATGGTGTGGGCGATTCGCTGGGGCGCCGACACCGTGATGGATCTGTCGACCGGCTCCGACATTCACGAGACGCGCGAGTGGATCTTGCGGAACAGCCCGGTGCCGATCGGCACGGTGCCGATCTACCAGGCGCTCGAGAAGGTGCAGGGCAAGGCCGAAGAGCTCACCTGGGAGCTCTACCGCGACACGCTCATCGAGCAGTGTGAGCAGGGCGTCGACTACTTCACGGTGCACGCGGGCGTGCGGCTCGCGTACGTGCCCCTGACGGCGAAGCGCTTGACGGGCATCGTGTCGCGCGGCGGCTCGATCATGGCGAAGTGGTGCCTGGCGCACCACCGCGAGAGCTTCCTGTACACGCACTTCGAAGAGATCTGCGAGATCATGAAGGCGTACGACGTGAGCTTCTCGCTGGGCGACGGCCTGCGGCCGGGCTCGATTGCCGACGCGAACGACGAGGCCCAGTTCGCCGAGCTCACCACGCTGGGTGAGCTCACGAAGATCGCGTGGAAGCACGACGTGCAGACCATGATCGAGGGGCCCGGCCACGTGCCGATGCAGCTCATCAAAGAGAACATGACGAAGCAGCTCGAGATCTGCGCCGAGGCGCCGTTCTACACGCTGGGGCCGCTCACCACCGACATCGCTCCGGGCTATGACCACTTCACGTCGGGCATCGGCGCCGCGCTGATCGGCTGGTACGGCACGGCGATGCTCTGCTACGTGACGCCGAAAGAGCACCTGGGCCTGCCCGACCGCGACGACGTGAAAGAGGGCGTCATCACGTACAAGATCGCCGCGCACGCTGCCGACCTCGCGAAGGGCCACCCCGGCGCGCAGGGTCGCGACAACGCGCTGTCGAAGGCGCGCTTCGAGTTCCGCTGGGAAGATCAGTTCAACCTGTCGCTCGACCCCGAGCGGGCGCGCGCGTTTCACGACGAGACGCTGCCCAAAGACGCGGCGAAGACGGCGCACTTCTGCTCGATGTGTGGGCCTCACTTCTGCTCGATGAAGATCACGGAAGAGGTTCGGGCTGCAGGGCTCGCCGAGAAGGCAGACGAGTTCAAGAAGGGCGGCGCCGAGATCTATGCGGCGAAGCAGCCCAGCGCAGAGGCCGCTGAGCCGCCGAGCAGCCCAGCCCCGAAGTAGCCAGCCCCAGCGGGCTGAACCGGCCCCCATTCCCCTTCCGCGAGCTCGTGGAAAATGGGGGGTCGACGGGCTCGGGTGAGGCGCTGAGCCTCACCCGAATGAATCGACGATCGGCGGCGGCTCCTGGGCGCCCTGCTCCACCGGCGGCTCGAGCCCCACCGCGGCCCTCAACATGCGCCGCACCCGCTGGGCAGCTTCGACCTGCTTTGGCCCGATGTTCGCCGCCAGCACCTCGCGGTACAGGCCGCGCCCGGCGTCGAAGTCGACGGTCAGCACCTTCAGGCCGTCGCCCTGCGCTTCGAGCTCGACCGCGTGCACCTTCTCGAACGCGACGTAGAGCGTGCGCGGCATGCCGCCGAGCGGCGTCGAGAAGTCGAGCCGCAGCACGTGCTCGTAGAAGTCGACGACGAACGCGCGCTGCCGGCGCTCACGCTGCTCGAGCCAGGCCGCCCCACCGAAGCCGGCGACGCACGGCACCACGCACGCGGCCAGGGTCTCGTGATCGGCGCGCAGCACGATCGCCGCCAGCGTGGCCAGCCCGAACGCCGCGCCCACGACCAGCGCGACCCGCGACAGGGGCCCCCGTGCAGGGCGATCGGCGCGGCCCACCCACATGCTCGGCTCACAGGTGAGCTTCACGTCACCCAGCCGCGCCGGCAGCACGTTCTGCTTCAGGGCCTGTTCGAACTTCGCGGCCATCTCGAGGCCCTTAAGCTGACACCGCCGTCGTGCCGATGCCAGAGCGTGCACCCGAAGCTGAAGGCCCTGCTCGAGCGTCATCTTCCTGACGGCGCGCCCGCCGGCCTCGTCGACGAGCTCGAGGCCGACTACCAGAAGGCCGAGTTCGATCGGGCGCTCGCCGACAAAGAGCTCGAGCTCGTCTCGCACGAGCTGATGGCGCGAGACGAGGAGCTGCGCACCCGCGCCACCCGCGTCTCGAACCTGCAGAAGGCCCTCGCGCGCACCGCGCAGGCGATCTCGGTCGACCCCGGCGATCTGGCGGCCTCGCTGCGCAAGGTGACCGAGGCCGCGTGCGAGACCTTGAGGGTCGACCAGGCGAGCGTGTGGGCGCTGAACGACGCCCGCAGCGAGCTCTTGTGCCTCGACCGCTTCGCGCCGGTGACCGCGGCCCACGACTTCGGCGCGACGCTGGTGCTGCACGACTACCCGACCTACGCCGACGCGATTCAGACAAACCGAACGATCGTCGCGAACGACGCCCTCGTGCACCCGGCGACGAAGGCGTTCGGCAGCGCGTGGCTCGGCGGCGAGCTCGCGTCGCTGCTGGGCGCGTCGGTGCGCGCTCAAGACCGGGTCGTCGCGGTGCTGTGCTTTCAGATGAAGGGCAGCGCCCGAGAGTGGAACCCCGACGAGATCACGTTCGCAGCGTCGATGGCCGACCTCGTGTCGCTGCTGTTCGAGACGGCCGCTCGGCACCGCGCCGAGGCCGAGATCGAGCGCCAGCGCACGTACCTGCGTGAGGTCGTCGACGTCGACCCGAACGTCATCTACGCGAAAGACGGCGGCGGGGCCTTCTCGCTCGTGAACCGGGCCGCAGCCGAGTCGTTCGGGCGCCCCGCCGAAGAGCTGCTGGGCCTCACCGAAGAAGAGCTCGGCCTGCGCGAGCACACGTCGCGAGAGCTCGACGGCCGCGTGCTGGCGTCGGGCAACGAGGTGTTCATCGCCGAAGAGTCGATGGTCGACGCGAAGGGCCGGCGGCGGTGGTTTCAGACGGTGAAGCGCCCCCTGCTCGACGCCGACGGGCGGCCGCGGCAGGTGCTGTCGGTCTCGGCCGACATCACCGAGCGCAAGCGCGTCGAAGAAGATCACCAGCGCCTCGAGGCCGAGCTGCGCCAGGCGCAGAAGATGGACTCGGTCGGCATGCTGGCTGGCGGCATCGCGCACGACTTCAACAACCTGCTCACGCCGATTCTCGTCGGGGCGCAGATGACGCTCGACGAGCTGCCCCAGGGCAGCGATCTCGCCGAGGCACAGCAAGACGTGATCACGGCGGCGCGCCGGGCGAAAGATCTCACGGGCCAGCTGCTCGCCTTCGGCCGCAAGCAGGTGCTCGAGCTCAAAGACGTCGACCTGAACCGTGAGATCGAGCAGGCGCAGCGAATGTTCCGGCGCCTCTTGCCCGAAGACATCGAGCTCAAGCTCGAGCTGTCGAAGCACCGCGAGATCATCGAGGCCGACCCGGTGCAGCTGCAGCAGGTGCTGCTGAACCTGGTCATCAACGCGCGCGACGCCCTGCCCAACGGCGGCACCGTGGTGCTGTCGACCCACGGTCGCGTCACCGGCCCGACCGGCACGCCGCAGGCCGTGTTCAAGGTTCGCGACAACGGCACCGGCATCAAGCCCGACGTGCTGCCCAAGATCTTCGAGCCGTTCTTCACCACGAAAGATCGCGGCCGGGGCACGGGCCTGGGCCTGTCGACCGTCTACGGCATCGTGAAGCAGCACAAGGGCGGCATTCACGTGTCGAGCGCGCCCGGCGAGGGCACGACGTTCGAGATTCAGCTGCCGGCGGTGGGCGGCAAGGTGGTCGAGCTCGAGACGCCCGAGACGCGCGCGACGGTGCCCTCGGCGTCGACGATTCTGGTCGTCGAAGACGAAGATCTCGTGCGCAAGCTGGTGCGCTCGCTGCTCGAGCGCGCGGGGCACCGCGTGCTGTCGGCGCGAGACGGCCGAGAGGCGCTCGATCTGGCGCGTAAGCACGAGGGCCGCATCGCGCTGGTGCTCTCAGACGTCGTCATGCCCGGCATGACCGGCATTCAGCTGCGCGCCGGGTTCATCGAGTTGCGGCCCGACACCGAGTTCCTCTTCATGTCGGGCCACGCGCAAGACGCGCTCGGCGCCGACGCGCAGCGGTTCTCACACCTGCTGTTGCGCAAGCCGTTCACTCCGAAAGAGCTGCTCGCGCGCATCAGCGAAGTGCTGCGCCCGGCGGCCTAGCGGGCGTTCGAGACGAAGAGCGTGTACGGCGTGCAAGTGGCCGGGCTCTGCGGGTCGCGGAAGATCTTCACGACGTAGTCAGAGCCGTCTTCGGGGCCGAGCGAGCCGTCGTGGCGGTAGAACCGGTTCGACGGGCAGGTCTCGCCGCTCAAGAAGCACGTGCCGGGCAGGTTCGCGCCGCCGTTGCGGTAGACACACATGCGAATGCCGGGGTCGGCGCTGTCGAGGCGAATCTTGACGTCGTAGTCGTCGCTGAAGAACTGGGTCTCGTCGATGCCGGTGAACGAGACGAGATCGACGTCGTTCGTCAGCGCGATGATGCCGGTGTACTGGCTGCCCGAGCCCTCGTCGCTGAAGCGCCCGAGGTGGTTCTTGCTGGCGCAGAGATCGCCCGGGTCGGGGCCCGAGCCCGGGGGTTCTTGGCACTCGCAGCCCGATGACGCCTGGCCGTCGGTGTCGTACCAGCCGGTGTTGCACATGCCGATGGCGCAGGTGCCCATGGCGCAGCTCGGCGTGCCGTTGGTGATGGGGCAGCTCGAGGCGCACGGGCCGACGAACGCGCGCAGCGTCGCCTCTGCGAACGGGCGCATCACATCGTCGGTCTCGACCGAGACGAACCCGCTCGCGGTCACCATGCTCTCGGCGCGGAACTGCACGTCGATGGCGATGCGGGCGTCGCGCTCGATGACGGTCGGCAGCGTCGGCACCTTCTGCAGCGTGAACAGGTTGCTCGAGCCTGCGACCATCGAGATGTTCTTCACGGTCAGCG
>JAEUJP010000192.1 GCA_016793725.1 Myxococcaceae bacterium
GCCGAGCCGCCTGCAGGTCCGCCGCCGGCTCCGCTGTCGCGTGCGCACGCGCCGCCATCGGCTTCGCAGATCATCCGAGCGAAGTCGAAGTCACTGCACCCGGTGACAGCGACCGCGAACACGAGCACCCCTGCACGCCGGCCCGTCACGGAAACACTCCGACGAGGCCTGCACCGTTGCCCGTGAACACCACGCCCGCACTCGGGCTCTTGTCGTCGCTACCTCCGAGCACGAACATCAGGCCGCCCGCGACCGCTGCGGCGGCGCCGACCGTGAAGAGTACCGCGCTCAAGCCCTGCAGCAGCTTGCCTTGCGACACGAGCGCGTCGGCGTTCGTCACGCTGCCCGGAGGCCCGCCGGTGAGTGTGCCGTAGATGCCCTTCGACACACCGAAGCAGACCCCGCCGGCGACGAGCGACGCCACCCCCAGCGCGAGCGGCACGAACGCGAGCCGCCGCAGGCTCGCTCCGCTGTTGCCCTGCACCGCGGGCGTGGCAGCCCCCGGAGCCGAAGGCTTGCGCACCGCGGCCTGAAAGGCAGGTGACAGCTTCTCGGCGGCGCGCGCGAGGGCCTCGAACACCTCGTCTTCACGCTCGAGACTCTCGGAGTAGTTCGCGAGCGCCTTGCCGGTCAGGGGTCGATGATGCGGAGGTTCAGCTGCACCACGCGGCCGAGCTTCACGACGTCGCCGATGAGCACTCCGTCGACGCCGAGGGCGTTACCGAGCTCGGCCATGCAGTTCGCCGCGGCGTCGCCGCACGCGAGCAGCTGGGCCTGGCGCTGCAGCCCGAGCAGCGCTGCGATGTCGCGCGAGGTGATGACGCGCACGCCCTCGAAGCGCTGCGCGAGGTGGTCGGTGAACGGGCTCGAGAGCTTCTCGTCGAGCCCGTTCAAGGTGAGGCCCGGCGCCGCGATCTTGAGCTCGGGCGCGGCAGCGGAAATCAGCACTGCACAGCACATCGCGATTGGAGGCACGGTCGAGAACCCCCTGCGACCTTACCGCGAGTCATCGAGGGAGCTCAGAACTTTGGCCGCGCTCCGCGAGCGCCCGGCTTCAACTGCAGGGTGCCCTGCCGGTTCAGCCGACCGTGGCGGTGCGCGTGATTTCGCCCATGCGGCCCGACTCAAAGTCGCTGAACGCCTGCTCGAGCTCGGCCTGGGTGTTCATCACGAACGGCCCGTACCGCGCGACCGGCTCGCGCAGCGGGGTTCCCGCCAGCAGCAGCGCCCGGCCCGACGGCATGCCACGCAGCCGTACGGAGTCACCCGCGCCCAGTACGGCGAGCTGACCGTCCGTCACGGCTCGGCCGCCCAGCTCCACCGCTCCCCTGAAGACGTAGACGAGCACGCGCTGCTCTTTGTGAATGTCGACGCTGACCTCGCCGCCCTCGTCGAACGTCCAGTCTTGGTAGACGATCGGCGTGTGCGTGGCGATCGCGGCGCGTACCCCCAGCGCCTCACCGGCGATGATGACTCCGCGCGCCAGACCGTCGGCGGACTGCACCTTGGGGATCTGCCCGGCCGACAGCTCCTGATACCGCGGCCTCGTCAGCTTCAGCCGCGAGGGCAGGTTCACCCAGATTTGAAAGCCGTGCACCCGGCCGCCCTTCTCGAGCAGCTCACGGGCCGGCTCTTCGGAGTGGATGATGCCGCCGCCCGCGGTCATCCACTGGACGTCGCCGGGCCCGATGCGGCCTTTGTGGCCTGCAGAGTCCTCGTGGTCGACCGCGCCTTCGAGAATGTACGAGATCGTCTCGAAGCCGCGATGTGGGTGATCAGGAGCCCCGAGCGCCTTTCCCGGAGCGAAGTCGATGGGCCCCATCTCGTCGATCAGCAGAAAGGGGTCGAGGTGTTCGAGGCCGAGTGTGGGGACTGGCCGTCGAACGGTGAAGCCCGCGCCTTCGCGCTGCCGGTGAGCCGTGATGATGCGGTCGATGTTTCGTTCCATGACGGCACGATAACCAGCCGAACGTTGCGATTTCGGAACAGTGCATCTCCCGCGCGCTGCAACATCGAGGCCCCGGGGCTGGGCTGACACGTGGCAAACTCCACTTGCGTGGGGGCACAGACGTTGGAACATGGCGGGCCCCACGTGATCGACTACGACCCGCACCACTGGCGCGACACCCTCTTCGCCCTGCGCGGCTCGATGCTGCAGGCCATTCTGGCCCGCGTCAGCATCGCGATGGTCTTCGCGCTCGGCATCACCGCGATTCACTACTGGGTCGTACCCATCTCGATTCCCGAAGCCGCCACCGGCCACAGCCTCATCGGCCCGGCGCTCGGCCTGCTGCTCGTCTTTCGCACGAACTCTTCGTACGACCGCTGGTGGGAGGGGCGAAAGCTCTGGGGCAGCATCGTCAACACGAGCCGCAACCTCGCGCGCGCGGTGTCGGTGCACCTCACGCACGACCCCGACCGCATGCGCCGCATTCTCGTGCTCGCCGCGGCGTGGCCCTACGCCGCGAAAGACGTGCTGCGCCAGCGCCCGCGGCTGCCCGAGGGCCTCGACCCCCGCGACATCGCCCTGCTCGAAGGCGCCCAGCACATACCCACCGCCATCGCGGCCCGCATGACCGCGCTGCTCAACGAGGTGCGCGTCGAGGGCAAGCTCACCGACATCGTCTTCACCGACATCGACGACAACTGCCAGCAGCTCGTCGACCTCATCGGCGCGTGCGAGCGCATTCACAAGACGCCGCTGCCGTTCGCGTACGCAGTTCACCTGCGCCGCGCGCTGATTCTGTTCTGCGCGACGCTGCCGTTCGCGCTGCTCGCGCGCTTCGGGGTGTGGGCATGCCTCATCACGCTCATCGTCTCGTACATCATGTTCGGCATCGAAGAGATTGGGGTCGAGATCGAAGACCCGTTCGAGGGCGACGACAACGACCTGCCGCTCGATCGCCTGTGTGACGGCATCGCCGCCAACGTGCTCGCGTTCGTGCCCAAGCCCTAACCGAGCAGGTTGCGCGGTATCGCCGCCGTCGAGCCCGCCAGCGGCTTGTGCGGGTGGTACAGCCTCCGCACGAAGCGCGTGAACACGTGGCGCTCGTCCCACCGCTGGCGCGCCATGCCGTACACGCCCGGCGCGTGCCCCTCACGCTCGGTGAACGATGGCAAGAACTCGCGCTCGCTGTAGATGGCGAACACCTCGTCGACCCACGAGCGGTACCGGTACGTCGGCAACATCAGCCGGTAGATGAGGTCTTGTTCGTCTTTCGTGAACGCGAGGCGCGCAATCGCGTGCGCGAGCTCGTGAATCACCAGCGCCCGCTCGTTCGCCAGCGCCGTCTGCAAGAGCGCGATGCGCGCGCACGGCCACGACGGGTGGTCCCAGAACAGCCCTGCCGCGTTCGCCGACGCGCCCTTCGGGTAGCCGTACGCCGACATGCGCTTGTTCGGCGGCACGAGGTCGATCTCGATGGGCCGCGCCGCGCTCATGCGCGCGACGAGCTGCACGTTGCCGAGCAGCTGGCCCACCGCTTCGTCTCGCACCACCTTCACCAGCCCAGGCGCGGCGCCGTGCGCGAGCACCTTCACCTTCGCGTCGAAGTACGCCTCGGCCTTCGCCCGCCCGTCTCTCGGCGGCGTGCCCCCGGTGATGTCGAACGCGTCGCCCGACTCGAGCAGTGCGAACGCGTGCAGCGGCAGCTTCTTCGCGGCCACCGCGTCGAGCGGCACCGCGTCGGGTCGGTTCGAGTCGAACGCGTCGGCCACGTCACTTTCCTTTCAGCCACACGTCGACGCGCTTCACGTCGGCGTCGCGCTTCGCGAGCTCGAACTCGCCCCGTGCCTCGAGCGCCACCGTCTTCGCCCGCGCCGGCTCGGTCGGCCACAGCGCCTGCGCGAGCAGCAGCCGCGCGTGGCCGGCCCGCGCATGGTTGCCCTTGTCGAGCGGCAAGAGCCGCACCGCCTGCTCGAGGCGCTCGAGCGCTTCGGCGCCGCGCTTCAGCTCGACCAGCACGCCGCCGCTCTCGGCGAGCGCGAGCACGGTCTCGGGCTCGGCGCCTGCGCCGAGACCCTCTTCGAGCCTCGCGAACGTGTCGTACTCGACGAGCGCGTCGCGCCACTTCTTCTGGCCCGAGAGGGCGCGCGCGAGGTCGAGGTGAAAGAGCGCCGCCTGCGGGTGCTTTTCGCCGAACGCGGAGACGGCCTTCGTCAGCCCGTCGCGCGCGTGCTGCTCGGCGACGGCGAAGCGTGAGAGCGCCGCGTCGACCTGCCCGCGCTGCCGCACCCACTCGACCTGCAGCGACACCGGTGCGTCAGGGTGCCGGTCGAGCAGCTCCCGCGCCGACTCGACGAGCGTGTCGGCCTCGGCGACTCGCCCTGCCGGCACCAGCGCCTGCGACAGGTTGAGCGCCATGCGTGCGACGGCCGGCGAGTCGTTGCCGAGCGACTTGCGGGCGAGCTCGAGCGCGCGCTCTTGCGTGCGCACCGCCTCGGGCACGTCGCCCATCGCCAGCGCGAGCGTCGAAAGCTCGTTCCACGACGAGATGAGCGTTGGGTGCTCGGCGCCGAGCAGCTTCTCGCGCGTCTTCAGCGACGTGTTCAGCTCGACGCGCGCTTCGCTGAGGCTGCCCTGCTCGGTGAGCACCCAGCCGAGCGACGAGTGCAGCCGAGCCACGCTCAGGCCCTCTTCACCCTCGAGCGCGGTGAAGCCGGCGAGCGCCTTCTGGTACGCGGCGAGCGACGCCGCCCGGTTACCCGCCTGCCACTCGGCGTCGCCGAGCGCCTCGGCGAGCGACGCCTCGATGCGCGGGTTGCCCCCCAGGCGGTCGAGCTTGCCGGTCGCGATGAGCGCGAACGACCTCGCCTCGTCGGGCCGCTCGAGGCGCCAGCCGACGACCGTCACGAGCAGCGTCAGCGCGCGCGCTGCGAGCTCGTCGTCGCCCGCGGCCTCGGCCTGTCGCACCGCGTCTTGCAACGCCGCGCGCGCGGCTTGAAACCGCTTCGTGTCGCGCTCGAGCTCACCGAGCGCGAGCCCACACTCGGCCTGCTGGGCCGGCAGCTTCAGCGCCCGCGAAATCTGCAGCGCCGAAGAGATGCGCTCTCGCGCGGCGTCGAACCTGCCCGCCGACACCAGCGAGCGGCCCTGTGCGAGCTCGTGCCCCAGCTGCGCGGCGGCCTCTTTCGCCTCGGGCGGCGGCTGCTTGCGGTCGGCGCGGGCGGTCTTGCAGGTGCCGAGGTCAGACAGGCGGCTCGCGGCGCCGTAGGCGCGGTCGACGGTCTCGACGTCGGCCGAGGCGTACGCCTGCGCGAGCGCGCTGAGCTCGTCGCGGCGGCGCTCGAGGCACTCGAACCGCGCGCCCATGATGGCCTCGCTCTGCTCGCCGCGCACGCGGGTCGCCTCGCACGCCTCGGTGCGGGCGTTCGCCCAGGCGCGTGCGTACGCGTCCATCTCGGTGCGCGCGTGCTCGAACGCGAGCGTCGCGTACGACTTGCCGGTCGCCTCGAACGCGGTCTTCGCCTTCGCGCGCGCCGTGTCGTCCCACACTCCGTTCAAGAGCCGCTCGGCGCCGCGACAGGCCCGGCCCTGCTCGACCTGCGACAGCACCGCGGCCGCGCCCGACGCGACGACCAGCAGCACCACCGCGCCCGCCACCAGCCGGTTGCGCAGCTTCTCACCGGGGTCGTCAGACAGCGCCTGCAGCAGCGCCGTCATCGACGGGTGCCGCGCCGCGGCGTCGGGCTTCAGCCCCCGCTCGAGCACGCGGTGCAGCCACACCGGCACCGTCGACCCCTTGGGCGCAGGCGGCACGTGCCCCAGCGTCGTCGCGTGCGCCAGCTCGGCGAGCGTCGCGCCCGCGAACGGCCGCTTGCCGTACAGCGCTTCGTACAGCGCCACGCAGAACGCGAACTGGTCGCTCGCCGGTGAGGCGGCGAGCCCCGCGTATTGCTCGGGCGCCATGTAGCCGGGGCTGCCCATCAGCGCGCCCTCTCGTGTGAGCGGCGCCTCGAGAGAGGAAGACGACGACGGCGTCGGCCACGACTCGGGCGTTTCACTCGGCGGCGGTCGGTCGGCCTCGCCGCGCACCGAGCGCGCGATGCCGAAGTCGGTCACGCGCGGGCGGCCGTCGTCGCCGATGAGCACGTTCGCCGGCTTGAAGTCGCGGTGAATCAGGCCGGCGGCATGGGCGGCCTCGATGCCGCGCCCCGCCTGAAGGAACATGGCGAGCACCTCTCGCCACGTGCGCGGCGCCGCCTTCACCCAGTTGCCGAGCGTGAGGCCGCGCACGAGCTCCATGGCGATGAAGATGGTGCCCTCGTAGTGCCCGACGTCGTAGACGGGCATCACGTTCGGGTGGCTGAGCTGCGCCATCGCCTGGGCCTCGCGCATCAGGCGCGCCTGGCCGCGGCTCAGGTCTTCGTCGTTGCGCGCGTTGTTGCGCAGCAGCTTGATGGCGACCCAGCGGCCGAGGTCGGGGTCGTGTGCGGTGTACACGAGCCCCATGCCGCCGCGGCCGAGCAGGTCGTGCACGACGTAGCGGTTCACGCGCGCGCCGAAGTCGAGCCCCTCGGGGGGAATGCCCGTGGGCTGCGCGGGGCGGGCCTCGCTGATGTACGTCGCCACCGCCGGGTCGACCGGGTCGCAGAGCGAGCAGGGGCCCGAGGGTGTGTGTGGGCACGGCATCGAAGTTCAGACAGTAAATCTCACAGAGCAGGTTCCGCTGTAGTGTGGCGCCGCTCGCCGTGCACCGCCTGTCTCTCTGTTTCGTTCTCTTCGCCTGCTCTTGCAAGCAGCCGCCGGCCGTGCCCGACGCGGGCACCCCCATCGAGCGCGGCACCGACCTGCACACGGCGCTGAACATCGTCTTCCCCGAGTACCGCGGCGTCGTGCCGCTGGGCGCGCGGGTACAGGTGACGCGCTGGGCGGCTCCGGGCACACCGATGACGCTCGACGAGGCGCTCGAGGCCGCGCGCAAGAATGGCTTCACTGGCGTGCCGCTCAAGCGCGACCCGTTCAACCTCGAGCTGCAGCTCGACGGTGGCGTGCTGTTCGAGCAGGTGTACCTGGGGCTCGCGGCGGCCGACGTCGGGCGCATTCAAGGCGCCCCGGCGTCGATGACGAGCGAGGGCCTCGCGAACTGGCTGCCGAAGGTCGGCACCCGCCAGCGCGAGGAGCTGCTGCTCGAGCTGGTGTGGCTCGCGAAAGACGTCGCGCGCGCCGACTTTCTGGTGTGGCAGCTCGTGACGGGCGCCCTGAAGTCGGAGTGGGCGTGCGACGCCCTGCCGTCAGGCTTCGAGCTCGAGCGCGTCGACGGCGGCGCCGTGCAGGTGCCCGAGACCTTCGAGCTGACGTTGCGTCAGAACCGCGGCGGGGCGAGCCTCGAGGTCGAGCGAAAAAAAGATCGCGCGTGGCTCCGGTACCGTCTCATCACCTACGAGAGGCGCTGACGTGTCTGAAGCGCTCCCTGCCGAACGACTGCCCGTCTCGCTGCGCTCGCTGTTCTCGCTGGCGTGGCCCATCATCATCTCGCGCTCGACGCAGACGGTGATCGGCGTGTCTGACGCGGTGCTCGTCGCCGACCTCGGCTCGGCGGCCGTCGCGGCGACGTCGACGGGCGCCTTCAACACGTTCGCGATTCTCATCTTCCCGATGGGCATCTTGTTCATCGTCTCGAGCTTCGCGTCGCAGCTGTTCGGCAAGAAGGACCTCGAGGGCGCGCGCCGCTATGGCTGGTACGGCCTGGTCATCTCGGCCGCGACGCAGGCGCTCTGCATGGTCGCCGCGCTCGGCGTGCCGTTCGCGGTGCGGCAGCTCTCGTTCGAGAGCGACGTGAGCGAGCTGATGATTCGCTACATGCAGATTCGCCTGATGTGCGGGGGCGCCGCGATGGGCATCGAGGCGCTCGCGAACTACTACGGCGGCATCGGCAAGACGTGGCTGCCCATGATCGCGTCGGTCTTCGCGATGGTGCTGAACGTGGTGCTCAACTGGGTGCTCATCAAGGGCGAGCTCGGCGCGCCTGCGCTCGGCGTCGCCGGCAGCGCGCTCGCCTCGGCGATCGCCACGTGGGTCGCGTTCATCGGCCTCGTCGCCTACTTCTGGCGCGAAGACCCGCGGGTGCCGACGCTGCACCGGCGCGAGCTCGTGCGCATGCTGGGGTTCGGCCTGCCGTCGGGGCTGAACTGGTTCTTCGAGTTCTTCGCGTTCAACATCTTCATCAACATCGTGGTGGGCGGTCTGGGCACCGTGGCGCTGGCCGGCTTCATGAGCGTGCTGCAGGTGAACTCGGTGTCGTTCATGCCGGCGTTCGGGCTCGCGAGCGCGGGCGCGATTCTGGTGGGGCAGAGCATCGGAGCGAAAGACAAAGACGCGGTGCCCGGCATCGTGAAGCTGACGCTGCGCTCGACCGGGTTGTGGATGGGCCTGGTCGGCGCGTCGTACGTGCTGATTCCCACGCTGCTCATGAAGCCGTTCGCGCAAGGCAAGCCCGAAGACGCGGCGGCGCTCGTCGAGGTGGGCGCGCGCATGTTGATGTTGTCGGCGGCGTGGCAGCTGTTCGACGCGACGGTGATGACCTTCGCCGAGTCGCTGCGCGCCGCGGGCGACACCGCGTACACGCTGAAGGCGCGGCTGGTGCTCGCGTGGGGCGTGTTCTTCCCGGGCAGCTACATCACCGTGAAGTGGCTCGGCGGCAACGACGTGCAGGCGATGCTCTGGGTGGTCGCGTACATGGGCCTGCTCGCGGGGGTGATGTGGCTTCGCTTTCGCTCGGGCAGGTGGCGCGAGCTCGAGCTCGTCGAGCCCAGCGTGACGGAAGAGGGCGCCGAGCCGCCGGCCGTCAGCGCACCGGCGCAGTCGCCTTGAGCCCGACGATCGCGACCAGCATCAGCACGAGGAAGAAGACGCGCGGCGCCGTCACGGGCTCGTCGAACAGCACGATGCCGAGCACCGCGGCGCCCGTCGCGCCGATGCCGACCCACACCGCGTAGGCCGTGCCGATCGGCAGCGTTCGTGCCGCCGTCGCCAGCAGGCCGACGCTGGTGACGAGCATCACCACCGTGAGCACCGACGGCAGCGGCTTCGTGAAGCCCTGCGTGTACTTGAGCCCCACGGCCCAGCCCATCTCGAGAACGCCCGCCACCACCAGCAACACCCAGCTCATCGACGCACTCATGGAGCTCACTTTCCACCGAGCGTCGTCGTGCTTGACCGGGTACGGCGCGTCTCGTCCGGGTCGGGGCGGCTCACCACGAGCCGGCCAACGCCCGCTTCATATCGTCGCGCCGCGGGCCGCGCCATGTGGCAGGGTGCCGACCGTGTTCGGTTGGCTGCGAAAGCTGTTCGAGCCGCCGCGCGCACCTTCGGTGGTGACGGTCGCGGCCGTACCCAGCGCCGACGCGCCGCTGCCGACCACGACCGCCGAGCTCATCACCGTGCTGCTCGAGAGCACGAGCGAAGCCCGGCGCGTGAAGGCGGCGAACGCGCTGAGCGAGAAGCTGCCGCACGACCGAAACCTCATCGTGCCGGCGCTGGTGAAGGCCACCCACGAGTCGTCGGCCGCCGTTCGCCGCGCCGCCCGCGCGCCGATGTCTCACGGGCGCATCGGCGCGGCTCTGCCCGGCGTCGTCGAGGCGCTGCGCGAAGGGCTCGACGAGGCCGACGCGAGCGACCGCGCCGGAGTCATCGCAGCGCTCGGCTCTTTGACCGGCTACTCCGACGACTTCTTCGCCGACATGAACCGGTGCCTCGGTGACGGCGACAAGGGCGTGAGGTCATCGGCCGCGTATTACCTGGCCGAGTTCCTGGGCCGAGGCCGTGCGCCGACCGAGGTGATGTGGGCGGCGCTCGAAGACCCCTCGCCCGAGGTGCGCCGGTACCTGATGCGTGGCCTGGGCCGGCACACCCCGGGCGACGCGCGCGTGCAGGCGGTGGTGCTCGAGGTGCTGCGCCACGCCGATGCCCGGCCGTACCAGCTCGATGCGGCGGTCGAGGTCGTGACCCGGTTGCCCGAAGACGGCGCGGCAGCGCTGCTCGATCGCGCAGCGCTGCCCGATGATCACCCCGGCCGCGTTCGCGTCGCGGCGATTCGCACCCACTTCCCTGCTCTCGCCGCGCGCGGTGTCGAAGAGCTCGAAGCGCTGCTCGCCGGCTCCGAGCTGCAGCGCGTGCTCGCCCTCGGCGCCGCGCCGAAGGTGCGCCCGCGCCTCGATGTGCACGTGCTGCGCGCAGCGGCGCCGGCGATGAGCGCGCCGGTGCGTGCGGCCGCGCTCCGTGCTGCGCGCGAGCTGCAGCTCCCGGCCGGGCAGCGCCTCGAGCTCGTGCGCGCGAGCATCGATTCGGGTGAGGGCGCCGTGCGCCGGGCGTCGCACGACCTGCTCGGCACGCTCAGCCACGAGCGCACCGCCGACGTGCTCGAGCTGTGCGTCGCGCGGCTCGACAGTCGAGACTCCGACGAGCTCGCGCGCATTCTCGGCTGGCTCGGGTCTCGCGCCGAGCCCGCGGTGCCGAAGCTCGTCGCACGGCTCGAGCAGCGGCCCACGTCGACGCTCGCGTACGCGCTCGGCTCCATCGGCTCTTCGGCGCGGCCCGCGGTGGCTGCGTTGGCGAGGCTCGCCCTTGCGGGCTCCGAGGCGTACGTGCGCAGCACGGCCGTCGAGGCGCTCTGCCGCATCGGGCTCGGTCAGCCCGGCCACGACGTGCTCGCGCTCGTGCTGAAGCTCGCCGCCGGCGACGACGCGAAGCTGCGCGACGGCGCGCTGTCGGCGCTCGAGACGGTCGAGGCTCCGGCGCCGCCGCAGGTGCGCGACGCGCTGATGCAGAGCGTCGTGAAAGAAGAGGGTCTGCCCGACGTGCGGCGGCGGCGCGTCGCGCGTCTCGCGACGCTGGGGCCCGAGGTGACCCCCGCGCTGGTGCGCGCGCTCGAAGACCGCGACGAGCAGGTCGCCGCCGAGGCGCTGCGCGCGTTCGAGCGCATGGGCGACGAGGCGGTGCCCGAGCTTCAGCGCATGCGCGACGACCCGGCGTGTACCGACGGGCCACGCGCCGCGTTCGTGCTCGACCACCTCGCGAGGCGGCGCTGACGGCGACGCTCGACTCGATTCTGAAGAAGAAGCTCGACTGGGAGTCAGGCGACCCTCACCCGTGCACCTTGGGCCGGGCCAATTGCCGGCTGTGGCTCAGCGAATGCACGGCTCGGTCTTGTCGGTGCGCTCGGCGATGACGACACGGTCGCGAAGCCTGCGGTGACGCGACCGAGCGTGCCGCGGCCGCGGCCGTCTTCAGGCTGAACGGCTCACGCGACGGTGAAGCTCAGAACGTACCGCTGAAGCCGATCATCGCGGTCGTGCCGCCGCGACCGTTCAGCGACGGCAGCACTGCGACGGTCGGCATGACGCGCGGCGTGGTCGGGTCTGGAGCATCGGCCATCGCGGCGACGTCGTCGGCCTCGTTCGCAGAGAACCACGCATCGAGCCCGAAGCAGGCGAGGGCGCCGGCGCCGACCAGGCCCCCCAAGAACGTGGTGACCGGCCAGCCGCCGAGCACCGAGATGAGCTGCATGCCGAGGCCGACGCCGTACCCGATCCACCCGCCGATGCGCAGGCCTCTGATGCCGGTGATGCTCTTCGTCCACCGGGCGCTGTTGCCGCCGACGTACACCACGGGGCCCGCCGCGCCGGTGAGCAACGCCGCCAGCACCATCAGGCCGCTGCCTGCTCCGTAGAACTCGATGCCGAAGCCGTTGTCGATGAAGCCGCTGCCGATCGCAGTCGAGACGATGCCGAGCGTCAGCACGCCGAGGCCCACACCCCAGCCGATGTACGCCGCCGGCCGCGCCCAGTTCGTGCGCGGCTTCGCCTCGACCGGCGTGCTGTCACCCGGCGGCGGAGGCGGGTTGTCGGTCGCCGCAGGCGCATCGCTCGACGGCGGGGGAGGCGGCGGAGGCGGCGGTGGGTCGCTGGCGAGCGCGGGCACGGCGCTCAGAGCAAGCAAGCAGAGAATGAGTCGCATGACGCCGCACATTAGTGCAGGAACCCCAGGCCGCCGAAGAAAGCTTCGCGCCTCTGGCGCGGAAACGGGAGCGCAGCGACCACGCCCTCAGCGCTTGAGCCGCGCGAGCTCTTCTTCGAGGCGCTGCACCTGCTCGCTCAGCCTGGCGGTGCGCTCGGTGACCTTGTCGTCGATGAGCTCCTGCAGCACCTCGAGGTCGCTCTGTTGCCGAATGAGCAGGTCGTCGCGCTTCTTCAGCTCGCCGCGCATCTCGCGCAAGAGCCGCGCGAACGTGTCGCGCTGAAACACCACCTGCTGCTGCTCGACGGCTCGCGCCACCTTCTGCGCTACGAGCGGCAGGTCGTGAAACGGCTTCTCGAGATAGTCGACCGCCCCCATGCGCATCGCTGCGAGAATCGAGTCGTACGAGGGGAAGCCCGTCATCACGATGCACGCGCAGTACGGGTGCAGCCGGCGCGCCTCGGCGATGACGTCGAGCCCGCTCTTGTCGGGCAGGTTCTTGTCGACCATTGCGCAGCCGTAGCTGTTCTCGTTCAGCAGCGTGATGGCGTCGTTCGCACACGTCGCGGTGGCGACCTGCAGGTTCTGGCGGCGCAACATCAGCTCCAGCAGCTCGATGACCGACGGCTCGTCGTCCACCACCAGAACGGCGTTCGATAAAGAAGCCATCTCGCCTCGCTCATACTAGAAATCACCGCATGGTGACTCTCGCACTCGCCGCCCTGCTCGCCGCTGGTGGCCCCGCGCAGCTCACGCTCGAGGTGAAGCCCGATGCCGCCGTCGTGAAGGTCGACGGCAAGAAGGTCGGCACCGGCGCCAAGCCCATCACGGTGAAGCTCGCTCCCGGCAAGCACGCGATTCGCTGCGAGCTGAAGGGCGACGCCACCAACGACGAGATCGTGCTGAAGGCCGGCGAGAAGAAGATCTGGAAGTGGGAGTTCACCGGCCACGAGCCGACCCCGTCGACCACCGAGCCCATCGTCCCCCAAGGCGAAGAGGCCCCGAAGTAGCTGGTGCCCGTTCAGCCTTCGGACAGATTCCAGGTCGGCTACCGTCGCTCGAAGCGCACGAAGTAGTTCTTCACCGCCGCGTCGAGCAGGCTGCGTGTGAGCCGCGGCTGCTCGCCTCGATAGTGCGCGATGTCGATGACCTGCTCGAGCAGGTCGCGGGGCTGGCAGCCCGCGAAGTGGCGGTGGCCCTGCTTGTAGTGCGCATCGATGAGGTACTGCACCAGGTTCGCGTCGTACGGCACGTTACGCTTGCGGCACACCCTCTCGAAGATGGCGTGAAACTGATCATCGTCGGGCGCCTGCACCTCGAGCTTGTAGCGAACGCGCCGCAAGAACGCGTCGTCGACGAGATCGGCCGGGTCGAGGTTCGTCGAGAAGGCCACGAAGCAGTCGAACGGCACCTTCAGCTTCTTGCCGGTGTGCATCGTCAGGTAGTCGACGTCGTTCTCGAGAGGCACGATCCACCGGTTGAGCAGGTCTTTCGGCGACACCTTCTGCCGGCCGAAGTCGTCGATGAGCAGCATGCCGTTCATCGCCTTCAGCTGAAACGGAGCTTCGTAGTAGCGAACCTCGGGCGTCCAGATGAGGTCGAGCGTCTGCAGCGTCAGCTCGCCGCCCACCACCACCAGCGGCCGCTTGCACCGCACCCAGCGCGTGTCGTGCGCCTGTGAGCCCGGGTCGTCGCCCCGCGGCTCGTGCAGCGTCTCGTCGTAGATTCTGATGATGAAGTCGTCGACCAGCACCGCGTGCGGCACGTAGATGTCGCCGTCGTAGCAGCCGATCAGGCTCTGACAGATCGCCGTCTTGCCGTTGCCCGGCGCACCATAGAAGAACACCGCCCGCCCCGAGTTCATCGCCGGCCCCAGGCCGTCGAAGATGTAGTCCTTCACGATCAGGTCGCCGAACTGGCCTTCCATCTTCGCGCGGGTGATGCGGCTCCCGCGGCTGCTCTGCGCCGCCACCGCCTCGAACCAGTCTTCGAGCCGCACCGGCGCCGGCCCGTTGTAACGGTTGCGCTCGAGAATCTGCTTGATGAGGTCGGTCGCGAACGTCGTCAGCTGAAACACCATCGTCGACTTGCCGACGCCCAGACCGCCGCCGCCCTTCAGGTCGATGTACTTCTGCTTGCGCAGCCCTTCGATGGCCTCGTCGACGATGACGCTCGGCAGCTTGACGCGGCTCGCGATCTCACCTCCCCGCAGGTCACCCGCGAAGAAGAGCGCCTTCAGAATCAGCTCCTCGACCATCGACTGGTTCAGCCCCGTGTCGCCCAGCGTGCGCGGCTGCGGAGGGAAGAACCGCGGCGGCAGCGGCTTCGCCTGCGCCCGCGCCGGCGGCGCCGACGGTCGCGCTCCCGGCGGTGGCCCCACCGGCGGCGTCGACATCGGCGGCGGCGAAGGTGGGGTCGACGCGGGCGGCGGCGGAGGAGGCTGGTAGTCGCGCGGCAGCGGGTTCGTCTGCGTCACCGCGCGGCGCTGCGGCAGCGGCTGCGTCACCGGCGCCGTGCGCATCGGCACCGGGCCCTGGTGGGCATCGGGCGTGCGAATACCGGAGTGGCTGGTCGGCTCATCGCCGAACTCGTCGTCGGGCTCTGGGAGGTTGGGGGGGCGAGGCATGAGGCCCGTTCGAGCCTAGACCACGCGCGCAGCGGTGAGGAGTCACACTTCCAGCTCCGCCACGATCGGCAGGTGGTCTGACGCGACCCGCGCCGCCCTCGAGCGGTACGCGCCGTATCGCGCCAGCGCCCGTGGCGGGTGCACCCACACCCGGTCGAGCGCGAACACCGGCAGCCACGCCGGCCACGTTCTCACGTACCGCGACGGCCCGAACCGCCGGTGCAACCACCGCAGCGGCCGCCCCGCCAGAAACCACTCGTTGAAGTCACCCAGCAGCACCGTGACGCTCCGCTCGTCGTACGCCACCTGGTTCAAGATCAGCTTCACCTGAAACCGCCGCTCACCCGGCCTCAAGCCCAGGTGCGTCGCCACCACGCGCAGCGGCTGCCCCGGCGTGCCCAGCCTCAGGTCGACTGCCGTGCGCGGCTCCCGCTCTTCGAAGTCGAGGCAGATGCGCCGCGCCGTCAGAATCGGCAGCCGCGTCAGCACCACGTTGCCGTGCCGCACCCCATCGCGCCGCGAGATGGGCGCCGTGAACGCCTCGTACCCCGGCATCGCGGCGAGCAGCTCCGAGATGTCGTCGGTCGCGTCGGGGAACGCCACCTCTTGCAGCGCGATGACGTCGGCATTCAGCGCCAGCATCACGCTCGCCGCCCGCCCCACATCGCGCACGCCGTCGCTGCCGACGAAGCCGTGAACGTTGTACGAGGCGACCGTCACCTTCACGCCCTGCTTTCGTAGTGGCCGCCCCCACCCGGCGCACGTCACCGTTCGGTGACGGCCCGACCTACACCGGGGCGACGCTGAAGAGATTCGCTACGGTGACCGGGTGGGTGACTCCCTGGTGATGGTCGTCGACGACGACCCCGACATTCGTGAAGGGCTTCAAGACCTGCTCGTCGACGACGGGTTCAAGGTCGCCATCGCGAAGCACGGCCGTGACGCGCTCGACCAGCTCGAAGGGGGCGTTCACCCCGGCCTCATCGTGCTCGACCTGATGATGCCCGTGATGGACGGGTACGAGTTCTACCGCCGCTGGGCCGAAGACCCCGAGCTCAAGCGCATACCGCTGCTCGTCGTCTCTGCGAGCCAGGTTCGCGAGGCGCACAAGCAGTTCGCCGAGGCCACCGCATTCATGAGCAAGCCGCTCGAGGTCGATCGGTTCCTCGCCGTCGTCGAGAAGAGTGTCTTCAAGCCGAGCTGATCCGCTCCACGTCACAGCTGGCGCAGAATCACCTCGGCCATGCGCTCGAGCGGCGCCGACCCCTGCGACAACCCGGCCTCTTTCACCGCGCGCGGCATGCCGTACACCACGCAGCTCGACTCGGCTTCGTTCAGCACCACGCCGCCCGCCTCGACGACCGCCCGCGAGCCCTCGAGCCCGTCGTCGCCCATGCCGGTCAGCACGACGCCGATGACGCCGCGCCCGCAGGCCTTCGCCGCGCTCCCGAACAGCACGTTCACCGACGGGTGATACAGCGTGTCGCGGGGCGCTCGCGTCACGCGCGCACCCAGCCGCTCACCCTGACGCTCGATGACGAGGTGTTGCCCGCCGCGCGCCAGCACTGCGACCCCCGGCACCAGCTCGATGCCGTCGGTCGCTTCGACCACGGCGAGCTTCGACGCCGAAGCGAGGCGCGCCGCCAGCGCCCCCGTGTACTCACCCGGGATGTGCAGCGCGATGACGACCGGCAGCGGGAAGTTGGCCGGCAGCCGCGGCATCAGCGTCGCCAGCGCCTGCGGCCCACCCGTCGACGTGCCGATGGCCAGGAGCGACCGCGTCGTCGCGAGCCTCGCGTCGAGCGCCAGAGCCGCCGACTCGGCCACCGGCGCCGGCGCCCGCACCGGCCGCGCCGCCACCGCCTCGAGCACCACCTTCGTCAGCGGCGCCGCCAGCTCGTACATGCGGTCGGTCGCCAGCGCCGTCGGCTTCTTCACCACGTCGAACGCGCCCAGCGCGAGCGCCTCGATCACCGCCTCGCTGTCGTGGTCAGAGAAGCTCACCACCACCACGTGCGGCCGATCGGGCAGGTTCTTCAGCTCGCGCAAGAGGCCGACCCCGTCGAGCTCGGGCATCACGAGGTCGAGGCACACCACGTCTGGCTTCAGCTCTGCGATGCGCTCGAGGGCCTCGAGCCCATCGCGTGCGAAGCCCACCAGCTCGAGCTCGGGCACCCGCGACAGCACCTCGCGCAGCACCTTGCGTGCGAACGCCGAGTCGTCGACCACGAGCACCTTCGCTCGCCCGCCGCCCGTCACGTGCCCGCCGCGCGGTAGAAGAAACACCTGTCGAGCTCTTCGCACTCGAGCCCCGTACCGAGCCGCAGCAGCGACTCCGACACACCGACGAACAGCGCGCCCCTCGGGGCGAGGTTGCCGGTGAGGTTCGCGACCACCTTCGCCGCCGTCTCGTCGCTGAAGTAGATGAGCACGTTGCGGCAGAGAATCACATCGCACGGCCCCACCGCCGCGACCTCGTCGGGCTTCGTCAGGTTGACGCGGCGAAAGTCGATGGTGCTGAGCAGCTCGGAGCGCAGCCGCGGCCGGCCCTGCTCGTCTTCCTGCAACCAGCGGCTCGCGAGGGCGGGTGACGGCACCTCGCGCAGCGCCCGCCGAGACCAGTCGCCCTTGCGCGCGCGCGCGAGCGCCCGCTCGCTCACGTCGCTCGCGATGATGTCGACCGTGTCGGTCAGGCCCGCCTGCGCGACCAGCATCGCCACCGTCGTCGGCTCTTCGCCCGTCGAGCACGCCGCCGACCAGATGCGCGCGCGGCCATTCTCGGCGACCCGCGCCGCCAGCAGCTGGTCGACCGCGACCCGCAGCGGCTCGAGCTCTCTGAAGAAGTACGTCTCGTTGATGACGAGCTCGTCGATCAGGCGCTTGAGCTCGCCCGGCGCCGCCGCGTCGTAGCGGAGGAAGTAGTAGTAATCGAGCAGCGACTCGTAGCCGGCCTCGACGGCGCGCGCCCACACGCGATCGCCAAACGCGCTGCCCTCCGACGTGTCGAGCTTGAGGCCGCAGTGCTCTTCGACCAGCGCCGACAGCAGCGTGAGAACGCGCGATTGAGGTGCAGGAGTCGCCGTCACGAAAGCGCCTACTGGGCGAGCAGCACCTGGCAGATCTGCCGCACGCGCGCGTCGGAGTCGGTCTCGGCCGCGCGCTTCAGCTCTGCCACGCCGTTGGGCGTGCGCAGCGCCGCGATCGCCGGCGCCGCAGCACGGCGCGGTGCGACCGCGGGCAGGGTCATCGCCTTGAACAGCGCGTTGCGCGCGTCGGCCGAGCGCAGCCGAACGAGCGCCTCGGTGAGGCTCGGGGCGAGGTCTTCGTGGGCCGTCTCGAGCGCAGACAAGAGCCCTTCGACTCGCCCCTCGCCCGGCGTCGCCAGCAGCTCGGCGATGCGCTCGACCTCGCGGCCGTCGCGCAGCTGATCGACCAGCAGCAGCGTCGCGTCGACGCTCGGCACCGCCGCGACGAACCCCATCGCCGCCGAGCGCACGGTTGGGTCGGTGTCTCGCATCGCCTTCGCCAGCACCGGCAGCGCGTAGGGCGTGCCGCTCTCGGCGATCGCCGACAGCGCCACCAGCCGCGTCGACGCCGACGGCGAGCTCGCCGCGTCGTACAGAATCGGCAGCGCGTCGGCGCGCCGGCTCGCCCCCATCGCGAGCAGCGCCGCGCGCTGCACGTCTTCGTCGCGGCCGGTCGCCGCGCGCCGCAGCGCATCGAGCGCCTCGGTGCTCTTGAAGTTCGAGAGCGCCTCGACCGCCGCCACGCGCACCTGGCCCGCCTCGTCAGACAGCAGCGGCGTCAGGTGTGAGGTCGCCGACTCGACCTTCAGCCGGCCGAGCGACTGCGCCGAGTAGTACCGAACCCACGGGTCGCCGTCATGCACGCCGCGCAGCAGCGCCTCACCGATGCGCGGGTCTTCGGTCGTGGTGTGCCACGTGCCGAGCGCCCTCGCCGCCGTGCTGCGCGTGCGGTCATCGCCCTTCTTCGTGCACTCGAGCAGCGCATCGATTGCCTCGGGCACCTCGAGAAACGACAGCCCCGTGATGGCCGCGTCGCGCAGCTTCGCATCTGCGCCCTTGATGGCGCCGAGAAACAGCGGCAGCGCCGCGCGCTCGCCGAAGTACGCCAGAATGCGAAAGGCGGCCCACTTCACCATCGGCGCGCCCTCGGTGGCCGCCTGCACCGCGAGGCGGCGCGTCTCGGCCGTGCCGAGCGACTGAATCGCTCCGATGGCGGCCTGCACGACGCGCGGGTTGGGGTCGGCCAGCACGTGAAACAGCGCCGGCGCCGCCGAGGTCGAGCCGATGCGCGCGAGCGCGTCACACGCGAGCGCCCGCACGGTGGCGTCGTCGTCGCCGAGGCACTCGAGCACGGCCGGAGCCGCCGTCGCGCGCGAGATGGTTCGCAGCAGCACCTGCCGGCGCGCGCTGTTGCCGTCGCGCAGCGCCTGCGCCAGCTGTTCGTCGGCGTGGCGGCCCAGGCGTTTCAGGCCCGTGGCCGCCACCTCGGCGACCTTCGCCGGAGCGTCGAGCAGCGCCTTCAGCCCGGCCACCGCGTGCTGGCCCCCGATGGCAGCCAACAGATGGGCGGTCGCCATCTGCTCGTCGGCGTCAGACTGTGCGAGCCCGATGAGCCGGCGCAGCGCGACGTCGCTCGGCTTCACCTTCTCGAGCTCGGTCTCAGGCGTCTCGGCCTCACCGTACTTCTGCGCGTAGCGCGTCTTGAGCTCCCACAGCGCGACCGCCGCGACGCGCACCACGCTCTCTGACGAATGCGACAGCAGCGCAGCGAGGGGCGCCGTCGCCGGCAACTCGCCCGTCTTGCCCAGCGCGCGCGCCGCCTCGAGCACGTACGAGGGGTTGCCGAGCAGCTTCGACAGCACCCCGATGACGCGCGGGTCACCGCTGCGGCCGAGCACGTCGATGGCGGGGAAGACGCGGAAGAAGTTCTGGCCCTCGATCACCTCGATGAGCATGTCGACGCCCGAGCGGCTCCCGATGCGGCCGAGCGCTTCGATGGCGGCGACCGCGACGTTGTCGTCGGGGTGCTTCACCAGCTGATTCAAGAAGGGCAGGGCGCGGGCGCTGCGGCGCCGGCCCAACACCTGCGCGGCGTCGGCCACGACCGCCGGGTCGGCGTGGGCGCCGAGCGCGAGCACCTCGTCGTCGACGTCGGCCGTGCTGCTCGCGAGCGCATCGACCGCCGCGGCGATGCGCGCTTCGTCGTCGCGCTGCGTCTCGAGCGACTCGCGCAGGGCCCGGGCGGCAGCCGGGCCCGCCCCGGCGAGCACTGCGACCACCTCGCGACGCACCGTCCAGCTCGGGTCGGTCAACATCGCCATCAGCTGCGGCACCGCCCGCTCACCGGTCGTGGCGAGGGCGCGCACCTTCTCGATGCGAACCCGCTCGGGCTCGGTCAACAGCGCGGTGCTCACGGGGCTTCCGCCTCGGGCACCGGCGCATGGGGCTCGTAGACCTGCGACAGCGTCTCGACCGCGTCGGCGCCCTCGTCAGACGCCTCGCGCAGCCTCACCACGTCTTTCACCACGCGGCCCACGTCGCCCGCGATGGTCGCCGCCGCCTTCGCGTGCGCCGCGATGCCGCTCACGATGTCGCGGTTGCGGTTCCGCACGTCGATGACCGCCTTCGCGAGCTCGGTGCTCGCCGCCTGCTGCTCGGCCACCTGCTTCGTCACGCCCTGAAGACTCGCCACCTGGCGGGTGGTGCCCGCCGTCAATTGCTGGAGCACGTTCGACTGCTCACCAACGGCCTTGGCCGTCTGGCGCGCGAGCTTGCGCACCTCGTCGCCCTGACGGGTCAGCTCGGAGGTCGCCCGCGCCTGCTGGGTGGTGGCCGCCGTGATGCTCGCCACGTTGCGGGTCACGTCTCGAGCCACCAGCTCGATCTGCTTCGCTGCCTTCGCCTGCTCGGCCACCGCCTTCGCCGTCATCAGCGCTTCTCTGCGGGCCGCATCCATCACCCGCGAGGTCTCGGCGGCGGCCTTCGCCTGCTCGGCGAGGCCGGTGAGGGTCTGCTTCGTCGCCGCCGTCACCTCGCCCGCGAAGGCGCTCAGCTTCGTGAGCGACTTGTTCTGCTCGCTGATGGCGGTGGTGCTCTTCTGCGTCAGCGTGCGCATGCGCATCGCCGACTTCGCCATCTGGGTGGCGGTGGCCGCCTGCTCCTGCATCGCGCGCGACACCTTCTCGGTCGACGCCATGACCTGGCCGTTCGACTTCACCATCTCGCGCAGCGCGCGCGCCTGCTCGCCCGTGGCGTCACGGGTCTGGCGCGCCATCTGTCGCATCTCGTGGGCGCCCCGGGTCAGCATCGCGCCCGTCTTCGACTGCTCGGCGGCGCTGCGAGAGATGGCCTTGCCCTCTTCAGACAGGCGCCCCGTCGCGTCGGCGAGCGTCTTCACCGCGGTCGACTGCTCGGCCGCCGCGCGGTCGATCTCGCGCACGCCCGTGGCCACCGTGTCGACGCCGGTCAAGATCGCCCCCAGCGCCTGGTCTGCCTCGCTCGCGAGCCGGCTGCCCTCTTCTGCCACGCGTGCGTTCTGCTGCGCCGCCGTGACCGCATCGCGCGCCGTGCCCTGCAGGCCCCGAACGATCTTGGCCACGTCGGCGCTCGCCACCGCAGCACGGTCGGCCAGCGCCCGAATCTCTTCGGCCACTACCGCGAACCCGCGCCCGTGCTCGCCCGCACGCGCCGCCTCGATGCTCGCGTTGAGCGAGAGCAGGTTCGTGCGGTCGGCGATGAGGTTGATGGTCTGGACGATGTCGCCGATCTCTTCGACCCTTCGGCCCATGTCTTTCATCACGACCGACGAGTCGTCGATGCTCTTCTGAATGCTCTGAAGACCCGCGATCGACTTCTTCACCGTCGCCCCGCCGTCGCGCGCCGACTGCGCGAGCCGGTTCGCGCTGTCTTGTGCGCCCTGAACCACGGCCATGATGCGGCGCGTGGCGCTCTCGACCTGCGCCGACGCCGTGGCCGCCCCGGTCGCCAACGTGCCGACCTGCTCGGCGTTCTGAGCGAACGCAGCCGTGGTGCGCGCGGTCTGCTCGATGGCCGCCGCGTTCGACTCGACCGTCGCCGAGCTCTTCTCGGCCGTCGCCGCGACCTCTTCGACCGACGCCGCGATCTCTTGCAGCGCGCTCGCGTTGCTCTGCGCCAGCTCCTCGAGCGCGCGCGTCTGGTCGCCGACCGCCTTGACGGTGCGCCCGTTCTCTTCGGCCGCCGCCGCCGTCTCTTCGACGGCTGCCGCCACCTCGGTCGCGTCGCCGCTCACCACGCTGAGCGCCTGCGTCACGCCGCCGAGGCCCGACGTCAGCTGCCCGACGCGGTCGCCGACCAGCTGCGCGTCGCCGTTCAGCTTCACCACGCCCTTGGTCATCTCTTCGGCCGCCGCCGCCACCTCTTCGATGGTCGCCGCCATCGCCTCGCCGCGCTTCGCGACGTCGGCGACGTTGGTCGACGCCTGTGTCGCGCTCGCCGCCAGCTCTTCGGCGCTCGCCGCGAGGCTCTCGGCGTTCGCGTTCACGCTCTTCACCGAGCGCGTCGCCTGCTCGAGCGCCGCCGCGGTCGACTCGGTCGAGCCCGCGAGCACGTCGGCGTCTTTTTTCACGCCGCCCACGCTCGCGGCGAGCTCCTGCAGGCCCGTCGACGCCTCTTGCAGGCCGCTCAGCACCTCTTGCACGGCACCGACGACCGCGCCCTGCGAGCGCGCGCTCTTCTCGACCGTCGAGGCGAGCTGCTCGATGGTGGCCGCGACCGACTCGGCCGAGCCGCGCATCTGCTCGGTGGCGGCGGCCTGCTCCGACCCGCCGCTCGACATGCGCGT
Source organism: Myxococcaceae bacterium (assembly GCA_016793725.1). Classification (GTDB taxonomy): domain Bacteria; phylum Myxococcota; class Myxococcia; order Myxococcales; family Myxococcaceae; genus Xiheicaenimonas; species Xiheicaenimonas phototrophica. The sequence continues at coordinate 22,431 of JAEUJP010000192.1, forward strand.
GATGGCCGCTTCGAGCGAGCGCGCCTCGGTCGCCGAGCGCCTCAGCGCCGACACCGTCTCTTCGGCGGTCTTGGTGTGCCCGTTCGTGTGCTTGCCGTTCGAGCGACGACCGTTGCCGTTCTTCATGCGCTGCTGTGCCTTCTTCATGGCGTGCTCCCGGTCAGTTCCTGCCGACCGATGACCTTCGTGAAGTCGACGCGCATCACCAGCCGCCTGTTCGGCTGTGCGATGGAGTCGACGAAGCCTTCAGTCTCGTCGCTCACCACCTCGGGCGGCGAGCGAAACTCGTTGGAGTCGATCTTCACGACGTCGCGCGCCGAGTCGGCCAACAGGCCCACCAGCCGCGTGCCGTGCCGCACCACGATGACGCGCGAGTCGAGCGTGCGCTCTTTCGGCGGCAGCCCGAACCGCGCCCTCAGGTCGACGACCGCGATGACCTTTCCGCGAATCTGTACCAGCCCGGCGACGTACGGCGGTGCCCCCGGCACCCGCGTCGCGCCCGTGTACGACTCGAGCTCGACCACCTCTGAGGCGGGCAGCACGTACTCGACCTCGCCGACCTTGAACACCACGTGCAGCGCGCTCATTGCATCACCTTTCGAAGCGAGTGCCGCGCGGCGAGGCCCGCGAGGTCGAGCACCAACGTCGGCCGGCCATCACCCAGGTCGGTGCTGCCCGCGACGCCCGCCGCCATCACCAGCGGGTCGGTGACCGGGCGCACCGCGATCTCTTGTTTGCCGACCATGCGGTCGACCTGAAAGCCCATCGCCTCGGCGCCCTTGCGCGTGACGATGACCTTCGGCCGTTCGTGCTCAGAGCCCGGCTCAGCCCCGAAGCCCAACATCGCTCCGAGCGGGTAGAGCGGTATGGCCGCACCGCGGTGGCGGAACAGCTGCACGCGCGCCCCCCCGTTCTTCTTGCCCTCGGGCGGCTCGATGACCTGGGTGCGGTCGAGCTCGGTGAGGTCATCGACCGCGCTCACCGGCACCACGAACGTCTCGCCCCCACAGACGAACGTGAACGCATCGACGATGGTGACCGACAACGGCACCCGCACCGTGAAGGTCGTGCCGCTGCCCGGCGTGCTCGAGACCGTCAGCTCGCCGCCCAGCTCGAGCGTGGTCTTGCGCACGACGTCCATGCCGATGCCGCGGCCGCTGGTCTGCGTCGCGACCTCCATCGTCGACAGGCCCGGCCGGCAGATGAGCTCGAGCAGCTCGGCGTCGGTCTGCGGCACCGGGGCGCCCGCGCGGCGCGCGACCCGCTGGCGGTCGATGCCGCGGCCGTCGTCGCTGATGCGCAGCTCGAGCTCGCGGCTCGCGTGGTCTGAGCACGTGATGGTGATGCGGCCCTCTTCGGGCTTGCCGATCGCCTTGCGGTCTTCGGGGCGCTCGAGCGCGTGGTCGACGGCGTTGCGCAAGAGGTGAACGATGACGGGGAAGAGGCGGTCGGCGACGGTCTTGTCGAGCTCGGCGTCGCCGGCCTGCACGTCGAGCTGCACGGGCTTGCCCGATGCGCGCGAGAGCCCGCGCACGATGAGCGGCGCGCGCTCGAGCAGCTCCGACACGCGCACCATGCGGGCGCGCATGATGGCGCCGCGCAGGTCACGCAGCTGGCGCGCGTTCTCGGCCACGATCGCCTTCAGCGCGCGCAGGTCGCCCACACCCGCTTCGAGCTTCTTCACCGCGCGGTCGAGCTTCGAGCGGGTCACCACCAGCACCGAGAGCCGCTCGAGCGCGTCGTCGAGCCGCTGCACCTCGACGCGCACCCAGTCGCGATGCTGCACCGGCGCGTCTTCGACAGGCTCGGCCGCGGCCGCGGCAGCCGTCTCGGTCAGCGCGATGGGGGTCAGCTGCTCTTTCGTCGCGGCGGCGGCCTCGCACAGCGCCTCGTCGGTCGCCGTGGTCAGCACGATGAGCACGAACGAGACGGCGCCGCCCGCGGCGCGCGGCACGACCTTCACGAGCTCACCGAGCTTGCCGACCCGCTCGCGCACCGAGGTGATGCTGATGCCGGCGGCGGCGCGCTCGGCCGACGGGCGAAACTCGACGGCGCGGCCCTTCTGCCCCCGTGCGAGGCCCTGCGCGAGCTGCGCGTGCTCGGCGACCGACAGCTTCGCGGCGAGCTCCGGCGCGAGGTCGATCGCGGCTGTGCCTGCCACCGAGCCCTCGTCGACGTTCAGCGACGAGAGCTCTTCGATGAGCGCCTTCGGCGCAGGCGCGACCTCGGCGCCGCGACCGAGGGCGGCCACGCGCTCTTCGACGGCCCGCACGCCCTTCAGCATCAGGTCGACCGCGTTCTGGGGCAGCCGCCCGCCCGCCTTGTCGGCGGCCCGCAGCAGTGTCTCGAGCTCGTGCGTGATGTCGACGATGCCCTCGGCGCCCACCATGGCCGAAAGACCCTTGAGGGTGTGCAGCGCGCGGAACAGCTCGCGCACGGCCTTGGGGTTCGACTCTCGCCTCTTCTGCGAGGCGTCGATCGCCATGAGCAGGGCGTTCGCAGACGACAGGTGCTCGCCCGCCTCGGCGAGGTAGCCGGTGATGAACGCCTTGACGTCGAGACCGTCGCTCACGTGACCGCTAGCTCCTCTCAGAGAGCAGCGCGCGAACCTCAGACAGGAGTGCTTCGGGGGTGAAGGGCTTGGTCACGAAGCGCGACGCGCCACTGTCGAGCGCGCGCTTCTTCGACGACTCGTCGCCGCGCGTGGTAACGACGATGATGGGGAGCTTCTCGAGCGCCTTCTGGCCGCGAACGAACTCGACGACCTCGAACCCGCCGATGTCGGGCATGTTCAGGTCGAGCACCAGCAGCTGGTACGGCTTGAGCGACAACCTCTCGATCGCTTCGAGGCCGCTCGCCGCCTGGGTGAAGTTGAGCGCGCCGTGCGGGCGCAGACACGCGACGATCATGTCACGCATCACCTTGCTGTCGTCGACGACCAGAACCTCTTCCATGGCGAGGTTTGATTACCTAGCGCGGACGGGTGATTGATCAATTCCCCTACATCGCCGTTACCCGAGGGTAACGTTTTCATCAGCGTTGTTTGGCCCGCCACGGGTGGATTACGTGAGTCTCACCTCATGGCGGCCGCCTCATGACAACCATCTGGGTCATCGACGACAGCCCGCTCGACGTCGACCGCGCCCGGCAGTCGCTCGCGACCACCTACACCGTCGAGACGTTTCAAGACGGCGCCGAGGCGCTCGAGCGGCTGTCGGCCGGGCAGGCGCCCGACGCGATGGTGCTCGATCAGGTGATGCCCGGGGTCAGCGGCCTCGAGCTCTTGCGCTTCATCCGCTCCGAGAAGCTGCGCACACACGAAATTCCCGTGCTGCTGCTCACGGCGAAGGGCTCGCCCGAGCAGATCGTCGAGGGCCTCGGCGCCGGCGCGAACGACTACCTGTCGAAGCCCTGGGCCCCCGAAGAGCTGCGCGCGCGCATCGACGCGCTCCTGCGCTCGGCGAAGCTGCTCAACCGCGCCGTCATCGCCGAGCGAACGGTCAAAGGTCTGCTCGAGAGTCTGCCCGACGCGCTGGTGGTGTTCGACGGGGCCGGCCGCATCACCTTCGCGAACGCCGAGGCCGAGCGGGTTCTCGTGGGGCTCGCGTCACCCATCATGGGTGCCCACGTGAAGCAGCTGCTGCCGATGCTCGCCTTCCCGTCGAAGACCGGGGCCGTCGCGCCCGACCTGCACATCGGCGCGCGCATCTACTCGCCGTCGCTGCGGGTGCTCGAGCGCGACGGCACGAGCGAGACGAGCCTCATCTTGCGCGACGTCACCGAGCGCCGCCGCGCCGATGAGCGGCGCCTCGACTTCTACTCCATCATCGCGCACGACCTGCGCTCGCCGCTGTCGGCCATGGTCTTGAGAGCGAAGCGCGTGATGAGCGGCAAGCTCGGCCCGCTCGACGACAAGCTCAAGCTCGAGGTCGAAAAGCTGCAGGGCAGCATGGGCAGCATGGCGAACATCATCAACGACTTTCTCGACATGGCGCGGCTCGAGCGCGGCGGTGAGCAGCGCCTCGAGCGCACCGAGATCGAGCTCGGCGAGGTGGTCGAGTCTGCGGCCGACGAGCTGCGACCCATCGCCGAGTCGGGCGGGCTCGCGCTGCAGGTCTCGAAGCCCGAGGGCGGCACGCCGCTGGTGGGCGATCGCACGCGGCTGCGGCAGGTGGTCACCAACCTCGTGAGCAACGCCATCAAGTTCACGCCGTCGGGCGGCACCGTGACCGTCAAGATCGAGCCGTCAGACGAGCGCGTGCTCACCTCGGTGGCCGACACCGGGCCGGGGGTGCCCGAGAGCTCGGTGTCGGGGCTGTTCGAGCGGTTTCATCGCGCTCCGGGCCAGACGTCGACCGAGGGCACGGGCCTGGGCCTCATGATCGTTCGCGAAATCGTCGAGGCCCACGGCGGCAACGTCGGCGTCGACACCAGGCTCGGCCACGGCAGCCGCTTCTGGTTCTCACTGCCGCGGTAGGCGTGACGCGGCAGCGCCACCGCGGGCGAAGCCCCATCACTGCTGCGAGCGGGCGAGAGACACGTGTCAGCGCATCGCGACCGCATCGCGACCCTGCTGCTTCGCGCGCGTGCAGGCCTCTTCGCCCGCGTCGAGCAGGTTGCCGGGCAGCTCCTTCGGGCGCAGCGCCACCACACCGGCTGAGACCGTGAGTCGAAAGTCGCCGAACGCCGACGCGTGCAGCTCGCGCGAGACCGCCTGACGCAGCCGTTGGGCGAGGCGCATGGCGTGCTCGACCGGCACCTTCAGCGCCACGGCGAACTCGTCACCACCGACCCGGCCGATGGGCCCGAGCCCGTCGAGCGTCTGCGAAATCATCGAGGCCACCCAGGCGAGCGCCGCGTCGACGCGGTCTTTGCCGTGCGCGTCGTTGAGCTCCTGGCACTCGTCGACGTCGAAGTAGATGAGCGACATCGTGCCAGAGTGTTTGCGTGCGTCGCTCACCAGCTGCGTCAGGAGCCGCTCGAAGTGGGCGCGCTTGAATGCGCCCGTGAGCAGGTCGATGTGCGGAGCGAAATCAGTCATGGGCTTCAACCGTCCCCGTCTGAAGGTGGGTCACGCGCCGGAGGCTTTTCGAGTCTTCTCTGCCGCCTTGTCGAAGCCATCGTAGTGGCGAATCGCCTGGTCGCCTACCGATTGAATGTGCTGATTGTTGAGGTAGGCCGAGATGGGCGCCGCCACGAGCGGAAGAGACTTGCCAATCGTGTGCAGCCCGCCCTTCGTCAGCGCGTACTGCGCCAGCTTCGCCACCACCTTCGGGCTGGCCCGTTGCACCGGCCCGATGCCGTTCGCGTAGCCGTACACGTCGAGCAGCTCGAACCGCTTCGGCTCGCTCTTCAGGTTCACCTTGTACAGCGTCGCGATCTCGGTGATGAGCTTGAGCTGCAGGTACGTCATCACGATGAGGTCGGGCGGCACCGACAACACGCCGAAGATGCCGCTCACCCCGCCGACCAGCGACGCCAGCGTCTTCTTGTCGTCGATGAACCGCTGCGCCAGCTCGCGCGGCCCCGCCGCCGGGTAGCGCTGCGTCAGCTCGTCGAGCTTCAGCTTCGCCCGCTCGCCCTCTCGCTCGACCAGGTCTGACAGGCGCTCGTTGCCGAGCCGCTTCAGGTTCGAGGGCTTCAGCACCGAAAAATACTCTCTGTAGGCATCGAACACCGACATCGCTTCAGTACCCATTTTCGACGAGGTAGAGGTCAATCAGCGCGCCCTCTTCGAACCAGTACTGGTTCGACTCTTTTGCGGCCCACCGCGAGTTCGGCCGCGCGTCTTTCAGCTCGAGCAGCAACCTGCCCGTCGCCGTGTCGGCCACCGACGCGCGCGCGAGGCACCCGCCACCCGGCTCTTCACCGAACCCACCTTCGAGGCACACCATGTCGCCGGTCGACAACTTCTTCACATACACCTCGGCGAGGTACTTCGCCTCGTCGCACCGGCCCCGCGCCGCGCCGCCCTTGTTGAACTTGTCGCAGCGCTTCACCGAGGGCGCCGCGATGACCTGCACGTTCTCGAAGATGCCCGCGGCCCCGCGGTCTCGCGAGGCGCGGTTGTCGGTCAGGCAACCTGCGGCGAAGAGCAAACCCGACACGCCCACCAACACCGGGTGACACCGTTTCATGCCGAGTCTCCGACGAACTTCGCCAAGGCCGCCCTATCTATGGGGGCGAGGTCTAAAAAACGCACGCCCATGCCGAACGATTTTGCGTCGGGCACGTTCACCACCTCACCGCGGCAGCGAATCGCCCGGCTCTCGCCCGGCAGCGTGAACGAGAGCTCGACCTCGACGCCGACCCCATAGGGTATTGCGCGGTCGAAGAACACGCCGCCGGTCGAGATGTCGCGGGTGCTCTGCAGGGTGAACCCACGCCCGTCGCGCACCTCGACGGGAAGGGCGACCGCCACGCGGCGCTCACGCCTTCTTTCGAGAGAGCCTGAGTCGATCGGCATGTCGTGAACGCTCTGAACTCGAGACGCCCGAAAGCCTAGCAGCCTGCCTCGTGTCAGGCGACCAAACGTATGGCCGGCGCGCCATCGGCCGGCAGCGCCACGAAGAACGTCGTGCCCTCGCCCTGCCTCGACTCGAACCAGATTTCCCCGCCCAGCCGGCGCACCACCGCGCGGGCCGCCGACAGCGACTGGCCCGCACCCTTGCCGACCGGCCGGGTGGTGAAGAACTGCTCGAAGATGTGCGGCTGCACCGCGGCGGGTATGCCGCAGCCGGTGTCGGCGACGCTCACCACCACGCGGTCGGGCTCGGCCTCGGCCCGAACCGTGATGGTGCCACGCGCGTCGCCCTTGTCGCCGATGGCGAGCGCGGCGTTCGTGACCAGCGACAGCCACACCTGGTTCAGGTCGCCGGGGCACGCCTGCACCATCGGCACCTCGTCGAACATCGTCTTCACGTCGGCCACCGACTTGTACGCGTTGTGGGCGATGGTCAGCGTCGCCCCGAGCCCCTCGCGCACGTCGCACGCCGTCGCTTCGATCTGCTCGGGCTGGCTGAACACCCGCATCGAGCGCACGATGTCGGCGATGCGCGTCAACCCTTCGACGGCGCGATCGGCCGACTTCGGCACGTTCTCGCGCAGGTACTCGAGGTCGATCGCCTGCTCGCGGGCTTCGAGCACCGGGCCCACCTTGCGGTACTCGTCGAGCAGCGACATCAGGTCGACCCACGCGTCGCGCACGAACGTCACGCTGTCGTTCGAGTACTGCACCGGCGTGTTGATCTCGTGCGCGACGCCCGCCGCGAGCCGGCCGACCGACTCGAGCCGGTGCGCCTGCTGCAGCTCCTGTTCGAGCGCTTTGCGCTCGGTCACGTCGAGCGCCAGGCCACGCGCGATGCCGCCGCTCGCGTTCGCGCTCGACCGCAGGTGCACCCACCGCCCATCGGCCGCGCGCACGCGCAGCTCGTGGTCGTACTGCGGGGCCTTCTGAAGCTGTGCCGAGAGGTCGGCGAACATCGCGGCGTGCTCGGCGGGCTCCATCACCGAGGCGAGAAAGCCGGGCTCCTGCCAGGTGCCGACGCCGTGCCCCGTCAGCGCCGAGCACTGCGGGCCGACGTACGTGAAGCGCCGGGCCGCCAGGTCGTACTCGAACGGTATGGCGCGGGTCGTCTCGGCAATCTGGCGATACTGCTCGCGGCTCGACGACAGCTCGGCGGTGCGGGCCTCGACCAGCTGCGCCAGACGAACCTGCTCGGTGCGAATGCGCTCGAGCATCACGTTGAACGCCGCCGCGAGCCGGCCGACCTCGTCGGGCGAGCCGACCTCGAGCTCGGGCAGGTTCAGCTCGCCGCTCGCGATGCGGTCGGCCATCAGCGCGATGCGCTCGAGCCGCCGCACCACGATGCCGATGACGAGCCACGCCACGTACGCCGCCACCAGCGCGAGCGAGAAGCTCACCGCCGAGGTGATGACGACCACGTGGTTCACGTGCTGGTGAACCCGCTCCGTGCCCAGCTCGACGTAGAGCACCGCGTGCGGCCCTTCTTTCGGCACGACCCGCACCGCGGCGACCACCGCGTCGCGCGTCACGCGTGTCGTGACGTCGACCGGCGCGACGGCCCACGGCAAGGGCGGCGTCACCGAGCCCACGACGAGCCGCCCGTCGTCACCGTAGAGCGCCACCTGCGAGACGTCGGGGTCGCTGCCGGCCGACTCGAGCACCTCGCGCGCCGTGAGCTGGTCGTCGTACGCGACCGCGGGCTCGAGCTGCTTGCCGAGGAGCGCCGCATAGACACCAGCCTTGTGGGTGAGGTCGGCCTCGAGGTCGCGCATGCGCATCGTCGTTCGCCCGGCCGTGATGGCCACCGCCGTGACGAGACAGATGACCGCGGTCACCGCCGAGAGCTTGAGGCGAAGGCTCATCGAGCCTCGGGCAGCTGCGGCTTCACGATGTAGTCTTGCGGCACTTCGCCCGACAGCGCTTCGAGCCACGCGACGATGCCCTTCACCTCGTCGTCGTCGAGCTCTTCGCCGAGCTGGTGCCGCGCCATCATGCGAACCGCTTCTGAGAGCGTCGCTGCCGAGCCGTCGTGAAAATAGGGCGCCGTCTTCGCGACGTTTCGCAGGCTCGACACCTTGAACATCATCTCGTCGCCGTCGTCGTGCGTGACGTCGAAGCGACCCTTGTCGTTTTGGTTCGGCCATGCCTTCACCGCCCCGAGCTTCTCGTACATCGAGCCGCCGGCCAGCTCGCCCGCGTGACACACCACACACCCCAGGTTCGCGAAGCTGCGCGCGCCCTCTTTTTCGACCGTCGTCAGCGCCGCGCTGTCGCCTCTCAGAAACCGGTCCCACCGGCCCGGAGTCACCAGGCCCCGCTCGAACGCGCCGATCGCCTCTTTCACGTGCGCCCACGTGATGGGCTCGAGCTCGCCCGGGAACGCAGCGGCGAAGGCCGGCCCGTAGCCCCGAATCGCCTCGAGCGCCCGCACGACGCTGTCGCTGCTCTGCATGCCCATCTCGATCGGGTTCAAGATGGGGTCGCCGGCCTGGTCTTCGATCGTCGCCGAGCGCCCGTCCCAGAACTGCCGAAAGTGCCGGGCGGCGTTGTACGTGCTCGGCGCGTTGCGCGTGCCCGTCTGGCCGCGCACGCCCTTCGAGGTCGCGTCGTGGGTCACCCCGTAGCCGTCGAGCGGGTGGCAGCTGTTGCAGCTCACCTCACCCGTCGATGACAGGCGCGGCTCGAAGTACAGCATGCGGCCGAGCGCGACGAGCGCCGGGTTCACCGCCGCGGCCGGCGCGGTCAGAGGCTTGTAGCGGCGCATCACGCGCTGCGGCAGCGGGTTGCCGGCGCGCGACGACCGCGGCTCGGCGCTCACCACGAGCCTGCGCTTCGGCTCGAACCCCGGCTCGCTCTCGCTGCTGCTGCACGCCGCTGCCAACACAACGACGAGCGTGAGCCGGTTCACTTCACCACCACCCGAATCGGCTCTTTCACCGCGCCGGCGGCCATCGAGGCGAAGCGCGTCTGCAGCGCCGCCGTCACCTCGAAGCCGCGCGGCACGAGCAGCACGCCCGTCTTCAGCCTCAGGTCTTCGGTGAGCACCATGCCGGCCTTCAGCTCGTGAACGCCCACCTCGCGCACCGTCGGGCCCTCGCTCGAGCGCTGCACGTGTCTGCCCAGCGCATCGAGCAGCGCGAGGTCGTATTGGTTCGCACGCGACTTGAGCGTCTGAAACGCGAGCGCCACGTCGTCGCCGCGGCTGCGCAGCGCATCGAAGTCGAACGCGAGCCGCACGGCGCGCGCGCCCATCGGTGCGTGCCCGGGCGAGTCGCCTCGTGCGACCGACGTCACGATGTCGCGCACGGCCTCGAGGCGGGGTATGTGCGCGAGGAACGCGTCGGCCGCCTGGGGCACGCGGTCGACCTGCGCCTTGTCGGCGGCGTCGAGCTCTTCACCGCGGTACCACCGCTCGAGCGTGGCTTGAGGCAGGTGTACGGCTCCGAGGTGGGCGAAGAGGCACGCGACGTCGGCCTTCCACACCGCGTCGGGCGCGGCCTCTTTCAACATCACCTCGACCAGCGCGCGCGCGCGCGTCACCTTGCCGAACGCGAGCGGGTTCGCGAGCGCGAGCACGTCGGCCAACATCTTCACCGTACCGCGCAGCGTCTGCTCGAGCAGCTCGCGCTCGGCGGTCACGAGCCGGTGCTGGTGTACGGCCGACTCGAGCGCCGCGGCCAGCACCGGGGGCGCGCAGGGCTTGGTGAGGAAGCGGAAGATCTGCCCGTCGTTCACCGCGCTCACCGCCGACGCGAGGTCGGTCTGGCCGGTGAGCAGCAGCCGCACCGAGTCGGGCGCCTGGCTGCGCGCGTGCTTCAAGAACTCGGCGCCCGTCATGCCGGGCATGCGCATGTCGCTCACGATCGCGGCGAACGGCGCTTCGCCGCGCATCTTCGTCAGGGCTTCGGCCCCGCTCGTGGCGGTGGTGACCACGAACTTGCGGCGCAGGTGCAGCAGCAGCCCCTCGAGCACGTTCGGCTCGTCGTCGACGCACAGCACACGCGGGCTTTCGGTCATTGGGTGTCGCGCCCGAAGGCACGCTCCGTGAGGGCGGGCAGCGACTGGCCGCACGCGGTGAGGTACTCGAAGTCGTAGTCCGCCCGCTTGGGGCCGCTCTTCAGGTCTTTCGACCCTTCTTCCATCGCGAGGCGCTGCGCGACGTGAACCGCGCCCGCCGCGTCGAACGGCGCGTCGCTCGCGCGCTCGGGCGCGTGTTGGCTCGCCACCGCGCGCACGAGCGACGCGCTCAGGCCCCAGGTGCCCAAGAGGTAGGCGCCCACGTCGGCGTGTGTGAAGCCGAGCAGCTGCTTCTCGCGCGCTGCCCGCTCGAACGCCCACGGCACGCCGGTGAACAGCGCTTCGCGGTGCTCGGGCAGCGAGACGAGCAGCACCAGCCCGCCGACGTCGTGCAGCAGGCCAGCGAGGTACGCCCGCGGCACCGCCTCGCCGCTCACGAGCTTCGCCGCGACCTTCCCCACCAGCAGCGCGCGCTGCTGGAGCTGCTCGACCAGGCCCGCGCAGCCCGGCAGCGACGCCTCGAGCGAGCCCGCGAGCTGCGCGTACGTCACGGCCGAACGCACGAGCGACAGCCCGAGCCGCTGCACGGCCTTCAGCACCTGCGAGACGGGGGTCGAAGCGTAGAACGCAGAGTTGGCGAGCTTGAGCAGCTTCAGCGAGAGCCCGGGGTCGCGCTCGATGATGGCGGCGATCTTCTTCAGGTCGGCGTCGGGGTCGGCGAGCGCGGCCGAGAGCTCCTGGAACACGGCCTTCGGGGTCGGCAGGCGGTCGACCGCGTGAATCACCCGCTGCATGTGCGGGCTGGCGAACGAGCTGCGCAGCGACATGAGGTGATTGACGGTGGCGACGAGGTCGTCGACGTTGCACGGCTTCACCAGGTACTGGTGGGCGAGCCGCAGCCCGTCGGAAACGCCCGCGCCGTCGCACTGCCCCGAGAGCAGCACCCGCAGCGCCTGGGGGTGGTCTGCGCGCACCTGCTCGAGCAGCTCGGTGCCTCGCATGCCCGGCATGTTCTGGTCGGTGACGACGACGTCTGCGGGGACCCTGGCCAGCTCGTCGAGCGCGGCGGCGGGGCTGTCGGCGAAGCGCATGTCCCACACCTCGCGCTGGCGGCGCAGGCGGTTCTGCATCGCGCTGAGCAGGCGCGGCTCGTCATCGACGAAGAGCATGCGAATCATCGAAGCGACCCCCACTGCGAGCCCCGATCCACCTGCAATGTCGAGCGGTGCCGCACCGTTGCGTCGGCGCCAGGGGGAGTCGTCAGCGACTCATGGGTGGTGGGTACAAAGATGCACCCGGGGTCGGTCGCGTGTCCGACCGTGCGACGGGGGCTCTGAGGTCACACGCTGAACACCTCAGAACAGCAGCAGCACGAGCCGCAGCAGCAGGTACACGCCGAACAGGCCCAGAATGACCGAGTTCTTCGACGCGAAGCGCGCCACGCGCTCGGCCAGCGGCTCACGCCAGGCGAGCACCCGCTCACGCTCGAGAAACCGACCGATGTCTTCGCTCAGCGCGCCCGCGCTCTCGTAGCGCGCGGCAGGCGAGGCCGCGGTCGCCTTCTCGCCGATGGCTGCGACCGCCGCTGGCACGTCGGCCCCGGCCAACACCTTCAGCATCGCTCCCAGGCCATAGACGTCGGTGGCCGGCGTCGCAGGCTCGCCGCGCGCGGCCTCGGGCGCCATGAACGCCGGCGTGCCGGCGACGTGGCCCGGCTCGTGCGGCTCGCTCGCTCGCCGGGCGAGGCCCCAGTCCATCACCAGCGCTTCGCCGAGCTCGCCGACCATCACGTTTTGTGGCTTCAGGTCGCGGTGGAGCACGCCACGCGCGTGCGCGAACGCGATCGCCTCACACACGCGCTGGAACAGGCGCAGCCGCGCCTTCAGGTCGGCCTTCGCAGCCCACACGTCGAGCCGCTCACCGCGCACGCGCTTCATCACGACGTACACGCGGCCGTCGACCAGCGTGCCCGTCTCGTGCACCGGCACGATGCCCGGGTGCTCGAGCTGCGCCATCACCTTCGCCTCGTGCGACAGCGCGCCTTCCGTCACCTTCACCGCGACCTCACGCTCGAGCTCGCGGTCGAACGCGAGCCACACCGAGCCCATGCCGCCGCGGCCGATGAGCCCCCGCAGCGTGTAGCGCGTGCCGTCGAGGTCGGGCTCCTCGGTGACGCGCTCGACGTGGGCCAGCACGTCGTTCGAGAGCCAGCTCACAGTGACTCCCCCAGCTCGCCGAGGCGGGCCTGCACGCGCTCGCGCAGCGAGCGCCGGGCCTTCGCGAGGTGGTTCGTGATGGTGGTGACCGGCAGCCCGTGCTCGCGCGCGAGGTCTTCGTAGCGGGGCCGCGGCGGGTCAGAGAGGTCGTACTGCTCGAAGATGCGGAAGAGGGTGGGCTCGAGCGAAGCCTTCAGGTCGGCGATGGCGGCCGTGAAGAGCTGCCGCTTCCACTCCAGCTCGAAGACGGCGTCGGGGTCGGCGCCGCCCTGCGCGCGCTGCAGCTCGCCCTCGGCCCGGCGAAGTCGACGTTCAGCGGCCGCGCGGGCTGGTTCGACTGGTGGCGGTCGAGGCAGAGCTTGAAGAACGTACGAAAGCGCGCCTTCGTGGGGTCGTAGCTCGCGAAGAAGTCGCGCTCGAACGCGCGGGCGAAGAACGCCTGCACGGTGTCTTCGGCGCCCTGGGGGGTCTGCTTCCACTTCAGGCGCAGGTGTTTGTACGCGGGCTTCCAGTACGCGGCGACGAGCGTCGAGAAGGCGCGGCTGCGCTCGCCCGCGTCGTCACTGCGAACGCGCTGAACCGCCGAGCCGTGTGTCGTGGGGAACACGAATAAAGGAAATAATCGCTGCGCGGAATGGGCCCGACAAAGGAGAAACACACGCCATGAATCGTCCGCTGCTCGGTCTCATCTGTGGTCTCGTGCTCGGGGCCTTCGACGGCCTCACCGCTGCGGTCTCGGCGCCCGAGGTGCGCGACCAGCTCGCCGGCATCGTCTTCGGGTCTGCGATGAAGGGCCTGCTCGCGGGCGTCATCGTCGGCGTCATCGCCCGCAAGCTGAAGGCGACGAACGTCGGCACCGCGGTCGGTGTCGCGGTCTCGGCGCTCGTCACGGCACCCATCGCACACCTCAACGCACAGCACTACGCCAACGCGTCTTTCTATTGGAAAATCATGCTCCCCGGAGCGCTGGTCGGGGCCATCGTCGGCTACGTCGTGATGCGGTACGGCCGGGCGCCGGTGCCTTCGTAAAGAAGTGCGAAGGGCCGCGACGCTCCCGGGCGACACCCCGTCAGGGGGGCATGAACCCAAACGGCAAAGTGGTGGTGGTGACCGGAGCAACCAGTGGGCTCGGGCAGGCCTTCGCGATCGAGGTCGCGAAGCAGGGCGCGCGGGTCATTCTCGTCGGGCGCGACGCGAGCCGCGCGAGTCAGACCGAGGCCGCGGTGAAGGCGGCGGGCGGCGAGCAGGTCGAGGTGGTGCTCGGCGACGTCTCGACCGTGACCGGCGTGCGCGAGGTCGCAGCGGCGATTCGCACGAAGGTGCCGCGCATCGACGTGCTGGTGAACAACGCGGGTGGCCGGTTCGAGACGTTGTCGAAGACGAAAGACGGCGTCGAGACGACGTTCGCGCTGAACACGCTCGGCGCGTTTCTGCTCGAGCGCGAGCTGCACCGCGAGCTCGCGGCGGCGAAGGGCCGCGTCGTGAACCTGGCGACCGGCTTTCTCGACAGCTTCCCCGTCGACCCGGCGCAGCTGACGTCACCCGAGAAGTTCACGCCGCTCGGCCAGTACGGGCGCGCGAAGCAGGCGTCGGTGATGATGACGGTCGAGCAGTCGAAGCGCTTCGGCGGCGACGGCATCACCGTCGTCTCGATGCACCCCGGCATCATTCTCGGCACGCGCTTCGGCGGCGGGCAGGGCAGGGTGATGCAGGCGCTCGCGGGGCCCATCATGCGCGGCATCGGCATGGCGTGTACCCTCGAAGAGGCGGTGCGCCGCTTCATGGTGGCCGCGTTCGGCGAGGTGCCGAACGGGGCGTACCTGGTGAAGGGCAAGCCGGCCGCGCTGCCGAAGCAGGTGAACGACGTGGCGGTGCGAGAGCAGGTGTACGGGCTG
>JAEUJP010000239.1 GCA_016793725.1 Myxococcaceae bacterium
CGACCGCGCCGCTGCCGCCGCCGACCGCGCCGCTGCCGCCGCCCACCGCGCCGCTGCCGCCGCCCACCGCGCCGCTGCCGCCACCCGTCGCCGCGGTGCCGCCGCCCGTCGCTGCCGTGCCGCCGCCCGTCGCGGCGGTGCCGCCGCCCGTCGCTGCCGTGCCGCCGCCCGTCGCTGCCGTGCCGCCGCCCGTCGCTGCGGTGCCGCCGGCGTTCGTCGAGGTGCCGCCGGCGTTCGACGAAGAGCCGCCGCCCGTCGCGGCGGTGCCGCCGCCCGTACCTCCGGGGACGCACTTGTTCTGAACCGCGTCACAGGTGAGGCCCGTGCCGCAGACCCCGCCACATGGCGCAGCAGGGCCCGAGCAGGCAGAGACGACGACAGCAGCGAAAAACGCAGGCACCAGCGAACGACGGAACATGAACACCCCTCTTCCAGGTCGGCTTACACCGCCCGTACGCAAGGAGTGCAACAGCATTCACGAGTCGCGTCACAACCTCGCGCCACCACGGCAGTGACCGGCCCGGTCTCGCCCCGGCCGGGGAAGTGACCGGGCAGGTCTCAGCCCTGCCGCCAACCCTGCTGCCCACACGATTTTTCCCGGCCAGCCGCCGGAGCGACCCGTCACCCGATCAACCCGACAACCCTCTCTCTTCCTCGGAGGTCGCACACAAAATGGGCGTCGAAGGCATCGGCAACAACGTCAGCGCGTACCCGTCGTCGAAGGCGAGCGCAGAGGGCGTCAAGCTCGAGACGCCGCCGCCTCCTCCTCCAGCGCCGCGCGCGACCCCGCCGCAGTACGAGAGCGGCTTCGACGCCGCGCCTGCCGCCGGCGCCACCGCCCTCCAGCCGCCTTCTGCACCGCCGCCTCCGCCCAGCCCCGACCCGTCGCTGAAAGACGAGGTGAATGCGCGGCGCATGGGCGCTCCGCTCGCGAAGCCTGCAGAGAATCGCCCCGCCTCGGTCGACGACACCGTCAAAGACGTCGAGAAGAAGCTCGAGCAGGGCCCGTTCACCACGCCGGCCGACGCGGTCGACGCGATGAACCAGCTCAAGAAGCTGCCGCCCGAGCAGCAGAGTGAGGCGCTCGACAAGCTCGGCAAGAAGGGCAACGTGTCGACGATGATCGACGCGCTGCCCGAAGCGAAGCGCGGCGAGCTCGAGCCGCTGATGAAGAACGCGAAGGACCCCGCCATCAAGGCGCGTCTGTGGGAGGCCACCCAGACCGCGAAGGCCACCGACAGAATCAACTCCGAGATTTCGAAGCTCGGCACGTCGCCGGCCGACCTCGAGAAGAAGGCGACGCTCGAGCGCACGCTCACCGCCGAGAAAGCCGAGATCAGAGAAGAGGTGCAGTTTCTGCGCGCGAAGCCGGGCGGCGTCGACAAGGCGTCGCTCGCCAAGATGATGGAGCGCAAAGACCTCGAGCTCGACATCGAGGTGAAGCACGGCGTCAACCTCACCAACGAGACGGGTGTGCGGCCGGGCGCGGGTGGCACGAAGATCGTCTGGGAAAAAGACGAGCTCGAAGCCGCCGAGCGCACGTTCTCGCAGACGCCCAAGGCGCACCTCACCCAGGTTCACGAGTACCGGCGTGAAGACGTCGGCGCCGGGGGCCGCAACGCCGACCACAGCCCCAACAACGGCACGATTCGCATCTTCGACAACGCGTGCAAGCGCGGGGTCGACGGTCAGCTGCTCCACCAGAAGGGCCAGGCGGCCGGCGACATCGGAGGCACCCGCGAGCTCTCGACGCCCGAGCTCGTGAAGAAGGGCGGCGCCCAGGCCACGTTCCTCGAGTGGACGCTGCAGCACGAGCTCGGCCACCACGTTCACGACTTCCACGCTCCGGGCGTGCTCGACAAATACAAGGAGGCCATGGAGGTCAAGGTGCAGAGCCGCGACGAGGCGCTCACCACCATCGGAGCCACCGAGCTCGCCAAGGTCGACGCCGAAGCGGCGGCGGCGAGCAGCGCGTCGCCTCCGCGGGCGCCGACGCCGGTCGTCGTGAACGGCCGCGGCTACGTGCGAGACGGCGACAAGGTTCGTTCGTATGCGGCCGACATGTTCCCCGGCGGCGAGCCCACGTCCGAGTACTTCAGCGAGCACTACAACCAGGCCATCCTCCAGCCCGAGAGCACCGCGAAGGAGTACCTCGACGTGCCCCAGAAGGCCGCCGCCGCCGCGCGCGCCGAGCGCGACGCCCTGCGCGCGAGCGGGGCGTCGCCGGCTGACCTGGCCAAGGCCGACGCGAAGGTCGCGCTGGCCGAGCGCGAGGCGACGACGTGGAAGAAGTCGTACGACCTGATGCGCAACGACGTGTTCCACACCGACACGGCGGTCGACGCGGCAGCCGCCCGGCTGAGCGCGAAGGGCGCGTCGCCCGAGCAGATCGACGCCTTCCGCAAGCGCTGCGAGCGCGTGTCGACGCCCGACCAGGTCGCGCGCCTCGAAGCGCAGGGCCCCCTCGCCTGGTAACCGGCGCAGATTGCCCCGAGAACGTCATGATCTGACCGCGCATGCCACGAGGCGCCATGCGAGAAGCGCCGCATGGTATCTGCCCTCGCATGAGCTCGGTGCTGGCCCTCGACCTGGGCACCTCGGGGCTGAAAGCCGCCGTCTTCGACCCGGCCGGCGCAGTCATCGACAGCGAGGTGGTGCCCTACTCGGTTCAGCTGTCGCCCGGCGGCGGCGCCGAGCAGCACCCCGACACCTGGTGGCAGGCCGTCGTGACCGCCGCGACGCGCATGTTCGCGCGCAAGGCGAAGGCGTCAGGCGTGCGCGGCGTCGCGGTCTCGTCGCAGTGGGCCGGCACGGTCGCGATCGACGAAGCGGGCAAGGCGCTGAGGCCCGCGCTGATCTGGATGGACTCTCGCGGCTCCGACGACGTGCGCGCGCTCGCCGGCGGCTTCCCCAGCATCGACGGCTACAACGCCTTCAAGATTGAACAGTGGATCCGCAAGACCGGCGGCGCCCCCAGCCTCTCGGGCAAAGACCCCGTCGGCCACATCGCGTGGCTCCGCCGCAACGAGCCGAAGACCTTCGACGCCACGAAGCTCTTCCTCGAGCCGAAAGACTGGCTCAACTTCAAGCTCACCGGCCGCGCCGTCTCGTCGTTCGACGCCATCGCGATGCACTGGGCCACCGACAACCGCAAGGTCGACGCCGTGCAGTACGACGACGGCCTGCTCAAGCTCGCCAACCTCGAGCGCTCGAAGCTGCCCGAGCTCATCGCCCCCGCCGCCGTCGTCGGCACGCTCAGCGCCGAGGCCGCCACCGAGCTCGGCCTGCCGCGCGACGTGAAGGTCATCACCGGCGGCCCCGACATGCACACGGCCGCCATCGGCGCCGGCACCACACGCGACTTCGAGGTGCACCTCTGCCTCGGTACCTCGTCGTGGCTGCTCGCGCACGTGCCGTTCAAGAAGACCGACCTCACGCACAACATGGGCTCGCTGCCCGCCGCGATTCCCGGGCGCTACCTCTTCTGCAACGAGCAAGAGATGGCCGCCGGCGCCCTCAAGTGGGTCGTCGAGAAGCTGTTCGAGGCCGACGGCGCCGACGTCTACCCGAAGGCGTTCGCCGCGGCCGAGGCCACGCCGGCCGGCGCGAAGGGCCTCATGTTCTTGCCCTGGCTGCACGGCGAGCGCAGCCCGGTCGACGACCGCAACGTGCGCGGCGGCTTCGTCGGCCTGTCGCTGCACCACGACCGCGGTCACCTCGTGCGCGCGGTGCTCGAGGGCGTCGCGTACAACACGCGCTGGCTGCTCGAGCACCTGCAGCGCAACATGGGCAGGCCCGTCGAGCAGGTCACGGTCGTCGGCGGTGGAGCGCGCTCCGACTTCTGGTGTCAGGTGATGGCCGACGCGCTGCAATGCCGCGTTCGCCAGGTGGTCGACCCGCAGCTCGCGAACGCGCGCGGCGCCGCGTTTCAGGCGTGGGTGGGCCTGGGCGAAGCCGACTGGAACCGTGTGGCCGAGGCCGTCGCGATTCGCCGCACCTTCGAGCCGAACACCGCGCACGCCGAAGTGCACCGCGAGCGTTATGCGCAGTTTCATCTCGAGTTCAATCACCGCCGCAAGATGAGCCGGCGGTTTCCCCGTCTGCTCCAGGAGTAACCGATGCGACTGCCCAAACGAGCCGAAGCCGTTCTGTCGTACGTGCCGCCGAGCGTGGCGAAGGGCGTCGAGTCGGCGCTCGAAAAAATTCCCGGCGTCGGCGCCATGGTGCGCGCCGAAAAGGCGAAGGTCGCCGAGTCGCTGAAGGCGCAGGTGCGCAAGCATCGGCCCGCCGAGCTCGCGACGCACGTGCTGCCGAAGAAGGGCTTCGAGAAGACCGAGCTGCTCGCCGTGCTCGAGAAGCTGTCGAAGGGCGAAGAGAAGACGTGGAAAGACGGCCGCGTCTCGGGCGGCGTGTACCACGGTGACGCAGAGCACCTGCGCTTTCTCGACCGGGTCTACTCGCTCTACTCGCAGGCGAACCCGCTGCACGCCGACGTGTGGCCGAGCGTGGTGCGGTTCGAGGCCGAGATCGTCTCGATGACGGCGAAGCTGCTGGGCGCGCCCGAGATGCCGCTCGACTCGGAGCACGCGGTGTGCGGCACGCTCTCGTCGGGCGGCACCGAGAGCATCATGCTCGCCATCAAGGCGTACCGCGACCACGCGCGCCGCTACCGCCGCATCGAGAAGGGCAACATCGTGCTCCCGTCGTCGGCGCACCCGGCGTTCGACAAGGCGGCGCACACGCTCGACCTCGAGGCGCGTCGCGTGCCCGTCGCGAAAGACGGCCGCGCCGACGTGGTGAAGATGAAGCGCGCGCTCGACAAGCGCACGCTCGTGATGATCGGCTCGGCGCCGGGCTTCCCCCACGGGCTCATCGACCCCATCGAAGAGCTCAGCGAGCTCGCGCGGTCTCGCAAGGCCGGCTTTCACACCGACTGTTGCCTGGGCGGCTTCGTGTTGCCGTTCGCGCGCGAGCTCGGCTACCCGGTGCCGCGCTTCGACTTCGCGCTCCCGGGCGTGACCTCGATTTCTGCCGACACGCACAAGTTCGGCTACGCGGCGAAGGGCACGTCGGTGGTGCTGTACCGCGGCCACGCGCTGCGCAAGGCGCAGTACTTCGCGACGCCCGACTGGCCGGGGGGGCTTTACGTCACGCCGGGCTTCGCGGGCAGCCGGCCGGGCGCGCTGGTGGCGAGCGCGTGGGCCACGATGATGGCGACGGGTCACGACGGCTACCTTCAGTCGACGAAGGCGGTGCTCGAGGCGGCGGCGAAGCTTCGCGACGGCATTCGCCAGATTCCCGAGCTCGAGGTGATTGGCGACCCGCTGTGGGTCATCGCGTTTCGCTCCGACAAGCTCGACGTGTACCGGGTGCTCGACGAGATGGCGAAGAAGGGCTGGAGCCTGAACGGCCTGCAGAAGCCCGCTGCCGTGCACGTCTGCGTGACGCTGCGCCACACGCAGCCGGGCGTGGTCGACGCGCTGCTCACCGACTTGAAGTCTGCGGTCGAAGCCGTGCGCGGCACGCCGCCGGCGAAAGACGGCATGGCACCGGTCTACGGGCTCGCGTCGTCGCTGCCGTTCAAAGGGTTGGTGAGCGATCTGCTCTCTGCGTACGTCGACGCGCTCTACGACGCCTGAGCGCAGCGCAACAAAGGCACGAAGGTGGACATGGAAACGGCAACGACGGCAGCACCGACGAAGACGCAGACGCACGACGACCCGGTGTCGGTGCTGAACTGGCTGGCGAAGCTGGCTCCGATTCGGCTGACGGGCACCGAGGCCGAGCGCACGGCGCAAGAGGCGATCGCCGAGCGGCTGCAGAGGTCGGGCTACGAGGCGAGGTGGGTGCCGTTCACGACGGCGAGGCACATCTACGGCTCCATCGCGCTGCACTTCGGGCTCGCGCTGGCGGCGGTGCCGTTCATCGCGACGTGGCCGCTGGTGACGGCGGTGCTGCACCTCTTCCTCGCGTACAGCTGGTACTCCGAGTCGGTGCGCCGCCGCCACGTGCTGCGCAAGCTCTGGCCGAAGGTGAAGACGCAGAACCTGCTCATCACGTCGCCTTCGCAGGGGCCGGTGACGAAGCGCATCGTGTTGCTCGCGCACTGCGACTCGGCGTTCACGGGCTTTCTGTTCAAGCCTCGCGTGCTGAAGGTGCTGGCGGCGCCGCCGCCGAAGTTTTTGCCGTTCATGCAGAAGCAGCTCTTCTTGCCGTGGGCCGGGCTCATCGCGCTGGGTGCTCTTGCGCTGGCGAGCGTGGTGCTGCCGGTGCCGGGGTGGCTGTTCTGGGTGCTGGCCGGGCCGTCAGTGCCGGTGTTCGTGCTGAACTTCGACATCTTGCTGCGCAACACGGTCGTGCCGGGCGCGGCCGACAACCTGTCGGGCGTGGCGGTGCAGCTGGTGATGGCCGAAGAGTGGGTGAAACGTCAGCGGCCGGCGGGCGTCGAGGTCGTGTTCGCGTTCACGGGCGCAGAAGAGGGCGGCACGCTCGGCGCAGCGCACCTCGCGCAGACGATGGGGTGGGAGAAGGACAAGACCGAGGTGCTGGCGCTCGACACGCTGTCGAACGGCAAGCTGTACCTGCTCGAAGAAGGTGAGCTGTGGGCGCAGCCTCCGTCGGAGTCGCTCGTCGCGAAGGCGAGGGAAGCGGCGAAGGCGTGCGGTCAGCCCGAGCCCGAGCTCTACAAGGTGCCGGCGGGCGGCACCGATGCGCTGCCGTTTCTGGTCGAGGGGTACAAGGCGCTGGCGCTGACGTGCGTCGACCCCGAGTGGCACGCGCCGCGCAACTACCACCACCCGAACGACACGGCAGAGAACGTCGACCCGGTGCAGCTGAGAATCTCGGCGAGCATCGCCCTCGAGCTGTTGCAGCGCCTGGCCTGACGCGCCCGCTCAGGTCGACAGCCGGCTTGCCATGCCCCACGGGCTCAAGAATGTCAGGTTGATGCTGCCGAGCTGGAGCTTCGCCCCGCCCGCGAGCGCCACTGTCGCTCCCGGCGCTACCGGCTTGCCCTGCAAGGTCAGCGTCGAGTGGGCGTCGTCGAGGCAGGTCAGCGACCAGCCGTCGGTCGCGTGTGTCAGCTCGCAGTGGTGCCTCGAGATGGTCTCGTCGCTGAGCACGAGCTCGTTGCCCTCGGCCCGCCCAATGCGCACGGGGTGAGGGGTCACCTCGAGCACGAAGCACAGCGGGTCAGCCGCGGCCGGGGCGGCGGGTCGGCCGGCCTTCGGCAGCACGGTGTCGCTGGCCGACGCGTTGCCACGGGGGACGACGAAGGTCCCTGGCTCCCAGACGAGCCAATAGTTCGGGTAGCGCACCACGAACCTCTCACCCAGGAGCAGCCGCTGCTTTGCCAACTGACCGAAACCGATCGCCTTCAACGCGGGTCGAAGTTAGGCGGCTGCCCGGCACGCGCGAAGCCTTTTTGAGGCCTCGCGCGCCTCTGGGGCAGCCCTTCAGTGCAGCACGCGAAGGTCCGCTGCCAGCGCCTTCTTCACCTTGGCCTTCAGCTTCGACTCGATCTGCCGCAGCCGCTCGCGCGAGAGCGAGAAGCCCTTGCCGAGCTCGGCCAGCGTGACCTCGTCTTCACCGGCCATCAGGCGCTGCTCCAGCACGGCGCGCTCACGCTCGTCGAGGCGCTCCCAGAGCTCACCGATGACGCCGCGCACCGCACCGTCGCGCTGCGCCCGGTAGGCCAGCTCGTCGGGCGTGGCACCCATGTCGGGCAACAGCTCGCCGCGCGTGGCGTCGCTCTCGTCACCCGCGTGCTCGTCGAGCGAGACGTCGCTGCCCGAGAGCCGCGCCGTGTGCGCACGAATCTGCTCGACCGTGAGGCCGAACTGCTTCGCGAGCAGCGAGTCGATCTCTTCGGCGTCGGGCCCCAGCCTCGTCTCGAGCTTCGCGCGGGCGCTCCGCAGCTTGAAGAACAGCTTCGCGCCGACCGCACCCGTCGCGGCCGTCACGATGCTCTTCTGCCGCAGCGCATACGCCAACATGTACGCGCGCACCCAGAAGGCCGCGTAGGTGCGGAAGCGCACGTTGCGGTCTTCGAAGCGGTCGACCGCGCGGAGCAGGCCCATGTTGCCCTCGGCCATCAGCTCGTCGAGCGGCACGCCGTAACCCTTCAGGCGCCGCGCCGTGTGCGCGACGAGGCCCAGGTGGGCTTCGATCAGCTGTTCGAGGGCGTCGCGATCCTTCTTCCGCTGCCACGCCTTCGCGAGCCCCGACTCGACCTCTGCGCTCAGGGGCGCGCGCTTCATCGCCGCCCACTTCGTCTCGAGCCAGGTCCGTTCGTTGTTCGTTGCGTTCATGCCCCGCATCATCACCAGGGTTGGCTCTTTGTAAAACTGGATAGAATGTGTCCTACATATAGGTTTATTCGAAGACGCCTGGGGTGGTGCCGCGGGCGTAAGGTGCCGTTTACGCATGGGGAGCGTCCTCTTGATCATGGTGCTCGTCGCCGCCGGTGATCAGGAGCCCCCTCCGCCTCCGCCCCCCACCCCCGACTCCCCCGACTTCGACGCTGCGCCACCGCCACCGCCCCCACCCGGCAGCTGCGTACCCGACTGCCGCCGGGGCTACGTGTGCATCGACGGCGCGTGTGTACAGCCGCCGGGGCCGGTGCCCGACGTGCCTCCGCCGCCCGTCCCTGTACCACCCGTCAGCCGGCCGCCGAGTGCACGCCCGGCTCGCCCGCAGCCGCGCGAGCAGGCCGAGCGCCCGAGCGTCTTCGCGATGCACCTGAACCTCGCCGACGCCGCGCTGCACGGCCTCACCGGCGCGATCGACTTTCTCATCGTGCCCCAGCTCGCGATGGGCCTCTTCATCGAAGCGCGCGCGATGAACCTGGGGCCCTTGAGCTACATGGACTATTGGCCACTCGGGCCCCAGCGAAAGTTCGGCTTCTCGAACAACTACTCGCAGGTCTTCGACATCGGCATGGGCATGGCGCTCGGCGTCGAGAAGTTCTGGTCTGACAAGCCGGGCCTGCGCGGCTGGTTCGCTGCCGGCGGGGTCGAGCTTCTCACGCGGCGCGCGCGGCTCACGTCGCCCGCCGGTGCCGGCTGGGTTCACGGCCACGTCGTCGAGTGGTGGGTGACGCCGCACGCGCGCGGCGGCTACCGGTTTCGCGGGCATAACTTTCTCTTCGGGCTCGGCGCGCGGCTCGGCGCCGGCGTTCTCGCCACGTCGACGTTCTTCAACGGCAACACCGGCACCTCGACGCCGTGGGGCTCGTCGCGGCGCGTCTACTTCGACGTGAGCGCCATCATCGACGTGGGGTTCTTTCTCGATTGATGAGGCTCGTCGCCATGCTGTTCCTTCTGCTCGCCGCGTGCGTCGCCGGCGAAGACGCGAGCAACTGCAACGCGATCGCGTGCGGGGGCTGCTGCGGCGTCGGTGGCCGGTGCGAGAGCGGCGAAGACGACCGTGCGTGCGGCGGCGACGCGCTCGCCTGCATCGACTGCACGCGTATGGGTCTCGTCTGCAACGGCGCGTCTCAGCGCTGTGTGGCTCCCGGCACGTGCGGCGCGCTCCAGTGCAACACCGGCAACGGCACCGCCACGCCGTGCTGCCCGCTCGCGTTTCCGTGCGCGTCGGGCACCCAGTGCTTCTCGCGCGCCAACGCGCCGGCGGGCGCTCGCTGCTGCCCGTGAGCCGTGGGTCAGCGGTGGAGCATGAAAGCGCAGGCACCCAGCGACAGCGGTGTCGTGGCCGCAAGGGTGCTACCACGCTGGCTCGGCAGATGATCAGCCCGGCACGCGCGCTGCACGGCTTGGGTAGAAGGAGACTCCCAATGGCGAAGACGGTTCGACGGCGCGTGAAGACGAAGGCCTTGCTGGTCGCAGCGGCGGGGGCAGCAGTGGTGACGTTCGGTGCGTGCAGCGGCTTCACGAGCGGCAACCTCGTCGCGCCGCCGCAGTGTGGTGCCGACGCAGGCCCGCCGGGCTGCTTACCGAACGAAGAGCCGCGAGACGCGGGCACCGACGGCGGCCAGGGCGACGGCGGCATGGGCGGCGACCAGTAGCGATGGAAGAGCGCCTCGAGGCCTTCGAGCTGTCGCTGTACGGCGGCGCCGTCGAGCGGCGCTACCGTCGGCTGCGGCCCGAGGTCGAGGCGCTGCCCTGGGGCACGATTCAGCCGGCGCGTCACCCGCCCGAGGTGGTGGCCGCTGCCCGCCGCGCGTGGACGGAGGCCGCCTTTCAAGAGCACCGCACCGGCGCAGCGTGTGCCGCGACGCTGAAGACGCTGATTGCGTGCCGTGCGCCGCTCGACCTCGTCGCGATGGCGAGCCGCTTTCCCCTCGACGAGATGGTGCACGTCGAGCTGTGCGCGCGGCTCGTCGGTGAGCTCGGCGGCGCCGTGACGCTGATGCACGACCCACGCAGCCTCATCGTCGAGCCGGCGCGCGAGCTGCCGATGTTGCTGCAGGCGGCCGAGCTCATCGTCCGCAACTTCTGCGTCGGCGAGGCGCTCTCGATTCCCGTGCTCCGCGGGTCGTGGCATGCGTCGCGTCACCCGCTGATCGCCAGCGTGCTGTGCCGCATCGTCAAAGACGAGGCCGCGCACGGTCAGCTCGGCTGGTTTTTTCTCGACTGGGCCGAAGAACGTCTCGGTGACGCCGAACGCAAGCACCTCGCGCAGTGCGCCGCCCAGACCATCGGCGCCGTCACCGACCGGTGGAAGACCATCGTGCCGCGACCGAACAGCCCCCTCGACGCCGACGCGCTCGGGTGGATGGAGAGCTCGAGCTACCTCGACCTCGCGAAGCGGTCGCTCGACACGCACGTGCTCGAGCCGCTCATCGAGCGTGGCATCGACCCCGGGAAGTTCAGCTGAAGCGGCTCGCGGCGTGGGGCGTCGGCCACCCCGTCGACCTCGCCCTCTTTCGCATCGCCGCCATGGTCGTCGTCATCGGCGCCGGCGAGCTGCACCGCGCCGCCGAGTGGGCGTCGCTCGCGCCCGCGCTGCGAACCCCACCCTGGGGCTTCGCGTGGGCGGCGCCCCTGCTGCCCGCGACCCCGCACACCGCCGAGCTGCTGCGCTGGGCGACCATCGCCGCAGCGTCGTTCGCCGGGGTCGGGCTCTTCACCCGCGCGGCGCTGTGTGTGACCGCGGCGCTGCTGCTGCTCGCGCTCGCGCTGCCTCAGCAGTGGGGCGCCGGCGTGCACACGCATCACCTCTGGTGGTTCACCGTGCTGCTGGCGGCGTCGCCCTGCGCCGACGCGCTCTCGCTCGACGCCAAGAGACGGGGCGCCACCGCGCCACCGGCTCCCTCGCTGGCGCACGGCGTGCCGGTTCGCGCGGCGTGGCTGTGCATCGGGCTGATTCTCTTCTTCCCCGGCTTCTGGAAGCTGCGCACGCAGGGTCTCGACTGGGCGCTGACCGACAACCTGAAGCATCAGCTGTGGTTCAAGTGGCTCGAGCACGGCGCGCAGCCCGCGGTGCGCCTCGACCGGTGGCCCGCGCTGTTGAAGGTGGGCGGCGCCGGTGTGCTGGCGCTCGAGCTCGGCTTCGTCGGCATCGTGCTGGTTGAGAGGCTGCGGCCGTTCGCGGTCGCAGCGGCGCTCGCCTTCCACGCCGCGACGCGCGCGTTCTTCTTCATCGGCTTCTCGTCGCTGTGGGCCTGCTACGTCGTCTTCGCGCCCTGGAGCCGCTGGCTCGACCGCGAGCCCACCTCGCCGGCGCCCCCGCGGTCACCGTGGCCCGCGCTCGCGGCCGCGACGTTCGTGCTCTGTGGCGTCGCGCTCGCGGGCGCGCGCGGCGTCGAGCACGGCTGGCCGTTCGCCTGCTACCCGACGTTTCGCCACGACCCGGGGCCCGAGGCGCCAGTGCTCGTCGCGGTCGAGGTGCTCGAGGGTGGCGAGACCCGAGAGGTGCCCCTCGACTTCTTGCGCGGCGACGGCGGTCAAAAAGAGTGGAGCGCCATGTGGCACCTGCTCTCGTCTCCGACCGCGCAGGGGCTCACCGCGTGGTGGCGCGCGCATCGCACGGCGACCGGTGCGGTGAAGCGCGTGCAGCTCTACCGCGCCTGGTGGCCTGCAGACCCCGATGCCCGAACGCCGCCGAGGCGGGGCGAGCTGCTCCTCGAGGTCTCACCGTAGCCTGTGCAGCGCCCACACGTCGTCGAGGCGCACGGCATCGTCGTGCCTCAACGACAGGGCCCGCCTCGAGCGCGTGGCAAAGCGCGGGCAGCCGTCGAGCCGCAGCCGGTACACATGTGGGCCACCGGCCGTCACCTCGAACGACGCGACCACCACCGCGCCGTCGACGAGCTCGACCTTGTCGTCACGTGCCGCGGTGATGTTCAGCAGAAGGCCCTCGAGCTGCGTGTCGGCTGGCAGCACCGCCGGCTCGCCGAGCGTGAGCTTCGGCCCGCGCTCGAGCCCGAGCTCGAGGAAGCGCGGTGAGAAGCCCCACGTGCACTCGCGCGAGGCGGCCAGCGCGCCCGGCAGCGCGGGCGCCGGGTCGTCGTTGCGCGCGTAGACGAGGTTGCCGGCGACGGTCGCGAACGGCCGGTACGTGCGCAACAGCCAGCTCGCGAGCTCGTGGTGGCGCACGTGCAGCTCGATGCCGTCCCACACGAACGCTTCGGTCGGGTGGTCGAACACGACGAGCCGCGGCCGCGCGCGCTCGAGCTCGGCGATGGCGGCGAGCTGTGTCGGCGGCCGCACCGCGAGCGACGCGTGAAAGTACTTCGACGGCGGCGGCCGCTTCAGCAGGTAGTGAATGACGCCGGGGCGGTTCGTGAAGTCGTAGACGCGCTCGCCGGGCGCGAGGTGTGCGTCGAAAAACCGGCCGAGCTCGACCCACGGCGCCGCGCGCGCGTTGAGCGCGGGGCTCGACCAGCCGAGCCGCTCGAGCACCGGCGGGCCTTCGACCGTGCGCGTGAAGCTCGACGGTACGGCCGCGAGGCGCGACGCCACCGGGCTCTTGTTCGAGTTGATGGCCGTCATCACGACCGCGACGGCGACGGCGGCGTGCAGCGCGCGCCTCGCCCACACGTGTCTGAAGAGCTCGCCGAGCTTCAGCGGCGCATAGAAGATGAGTGGAGCGGACGGGCTCATCGCGAGCGCGATGTGTGACGGGTCGGCCCGGCTGAGCAGCTTCTGGTAGTAGAGCGCGGCGAAGATGGCGACGGCGGCGATGAGCGCGTCGTGCGCCGCGAGCGGCTTCTTCGAGCGCAGCCGGGCCACGACGTACCACGCGGCCAGCAGCACGATGGCCGGGGGAAAGAGCACGTTGAACCAGAGGCGCGTGGGCCGCCACCCGTAGTCTTGCAGCTCGCCGGGGAAGCCGCCGAGCGGCAGCCCGCCGGTGAGCGCGTGACCGCGCGCGAACGTCGTGTAGTAGCGCACGAAGTCGCCGGCGGCGCCGTGCGCGGCGAGGAACACGAGCCACCCGGCGAGCAGCACCAGCGAGCACCCGGCGACGGCGAGCGTGCGGGGAAACGCGCCCAGCCACGGGGAGCCGGCCTCACGACGGCTCGCTTCGAACGCGATGAGCGCGAACGCGGCGGCCGGCACGAGGTACGCGAGCTCGGGCACCAGCACGTTGCCGAAGAAGAGGGCCGCGGCGAAGCCGGCGGCGCGCAGCCAGGTGAAGCGGTCGAGCAGCGCGAGCATGGTGAGCAGCACCCACGGCATGAGCAGAAAGCGGTGCTGCGCGAGCTCGCCGAACGTGCCCGACAGCACCGCGACGACCGCGGTCGCGAACAGCAGCGGCGCGCGGCGCAACATCACGCCGAGCAGCACGAGGTTCGAGGCCCAGCACAGCGGCACGAGGAACATCGAGTAGGCGCTGGTGGCGCCCCACGCCGTGGGCCCGAACGCGGCGTAGCCGAGCAGCCCCTCGAAGCCGTCGGTGAAGACGCCGTGAATCGGCACGATGTCGCGCCAGGGGAAGCCGCCGTCGGCGAGCAGCTGCGTGACCACGAGCAGCTCCCCGTGGTGGTAGACGTCGAAGTCGGGCAGCGCGCCCGGCAGCGCCGCGGTGCAGACGAAGACGGCGACGGGCGCGGCGATGAAGATGAGCGCGTCGCGCTCGATGGCGCGCAGCTGGGCGAGGGTGGTGGCGCGCGACAGCCTCCACGCGGTGGCGCCGGCGGCGACGATGACGGCGAGGGCCGTGAGCCAGAGGGGGAACCAGTCGTAGGCGTGGCGCACGCCGGTCGAGCCGACGGTCATCGCGGTGAGCGACGAGGCGGCGCCGACGGCGACGAAGCTGAAGCACGCGCCGACGGCGTTCACGCGCGCGGCCGCTGCGGCGCCTCGGGTGAGCGCGACGCCGCCGACGAGGGCGGTATAGCCGAGCGCACCAACGGCGACGTCGAGCCAGAAGCGCGTCGAACCGGTCGGGTCGATGAGGCTCACCGCCACGCCGATGACGGCGCCGGCAGCGAGCGCGCGCGCGACCTGAGAGGCGAGGAGGAGCGCTCCGGTGGGCTCGGCGTCGTCGCGCGGCGCGTCGTTCGTGGAGTCGTCGGGCCACGCGCTGTTCGGCCAGGCGCGCCCGAGCAGGTGGTAGAGCAGCGCGGCCGCAGGCGGCACGAAGAGGACGGTGAGGTAGTACGGCCAGAACAGCTGGTAGATGTCGAACGCGCCGACGGCGGGCCAGCCGACGATGTCGGTGGTGAGCTCGAACGCACGGCCCTCGATGAAGAGCCGGTGAAAGAGCCAGGCCGCGGCCGAGGGTGCGCCGACGGCGATGAAGAACCGGGCGATGGCTCGCGCTTTCGCCGACACGCGCAACAGCGCATCGCACCGTTGCGGCGACGACGCCAGCGCGAGTGGCGGCGGGGTCACCGGCACCCCACGTGTCATTGAGACCCCGCGGCGACGCAGAGCATCACTGGCGATGCCGCTGGCACGGCCGCTGCTGGAGCGAGGGCATGCACGTACCGCGGCGCTCTGTGGTGGTGGTGTGGGTTGCGTTCACGCTGGCGGCGTCTGGCTGCTTCACCCGGCGCATCGCCGAGAAGATGGGGGTCAGCGGCTGGTTTCGCGCCGACGCGCAGGGCGACACGTACCGTTCCCACTTCGTGCCCGAGGCGCTCAATGAGGTGGCGGCGGGCTGCATGCCGCTCGACCCCGACGGGGCGAAGCCGGTGGTCGTGCTGGTGCACGGCATCGGCGGAGATGGCCCCGAGATGGAGGCGGCGCTCCCGCTGCTGCTCGAATGGCGGCCTCCGGCCGTCTACATGTTCCGTTGGGTGCCGTGGGACGACCGGGATGAGGTTGCCGAACGGCTGGCGGCCGGCCTGTCGCACCTCGCTGCTTGCGAAGCGGGGCGCAAGATTGTGGTGATCGCGCACAGCGCGGGCGGTGTGGTCTCGAGCCACGCGGCCAGCCGGGTGAAGCTCGCCGAGGGGAGCTCGATGGACCTCTTCACCGTCGCATCGCCACTGGCGGGCACCGTTCGCCGCGCGGGCAACGCCGATGGAAGCGCCGAGGCGACCTTGATGCTCGACCTGGGCTCGCGAATTCGCGGCTACCCG